>JAAYKG010000010.1 GCA_012522555.1 Armatimonadota bacterium | reverse complement strand
CAGTGAAAGAACTCCATTATGTGTCGTCATGCTCGTGCTCCCCCGAAGGTACAAAGCCTTCGGGGGCTTGTACGCACATAACGATTGGCAGCGAAGAACAGCGGTTATGTGGCGTGACACATAACCGATGTAGAAGTGCTGCTTGTTAAGCTGCAAGGCTTCACATAGAGGTTCCGCATGATCAATACGGATAACTTTCCTGCCAGCCTCCAGGTCACGATAATATGATTCACTTATCGGGATTCGATCATATTCGCGGAGGTAATCACTCACTGAGATATACCCCCTTCTAATTCTTTCACTGGTCAGATATTTGCTTAAGTTGGTTTGTATCATACTTCTCCTATTGGTTCATAGATAGTCTTATGGGTGCGTATACAGTAGCTTTTCTCTTCCTGTTGGCACATACGATGCGATATACCGGATCGCATCGCAATATTCCGCAATGGTGTTATACGGACTTCCCGTTTCCATAGCCACTCGTCCAGCACATCCTCCCGCACAATGTTCGCTAAGCTGACAATTACTGCACATCGTGAGATTCTCAAGTGTTCTGCCTTTAAGGTAGTTGATCTTCTTCTCGTCATATATGATACTATTACTAGTTTCGTCCCACTTGCCATAGATAAAGCACTGCAACTCTGCAGGAGCATTTTCATAAAACGCCATGTCACAACTCGATACCGATCCATCAGGATTGAGCTGTGGCATTGGTATGCAGCTTCTGCATGCTATTGACGTGAACCCATCGAAGTTGAATGTCAACGAAGATGAAAAACTCATTCCAAGGGAATCAGCCCTTTTGTGGCCTTTTACGAATCCCCTGGCAAACTCCATAATGTCGACTTTTGTTATTGCTCCTTCTTCATCCCTAGATTCCCTGCGTTCTATAATGATACAAAACTGCCGTGGGGCGTCTTCAGGAGGAAAACACGCGCTGTTGGCCCAATAATACATTGACTGCGTGTGCTTTCCTACAGCAATTGAATCGCAGCAGTCTTTGGCTGCCTGCTTTTCATTATAAATCAATGGCTCGGCGGGGCAGATGACAGAGATAACGGCGAGTCAGCGATATAGCACATGCTATAGGGGTAAATGCACATGCCACGTATATTCGACAACATAGATGAGAAACTGATGCCGGCGCTGCAGACGACGCTCGATGTTTCCGAACGAGCGGACTTCTGCGTCGGTTACTTCAACCTGCGCGGCTGGAAGCAACTGGACTCCCGCATAGATGAGTGGTCTGGCGAAGATGATAAGTGCTGTCGATTGCTGGTCGGCATGCAGCCTCTTCCGCAGGATGAGTTGCGCAACTCCTTTAGCGAAAGCTCATCGATAGATAATCAGACCGCAGTGCGCCATAAGAAGAAGCGCGCTGAGGAGTTCCGGGATCAGCTTACGATGGGCGTTCCCACGAATGATGATGAGGCAGGTTTACGGCGGCTGGCCAACCAGATCCGGAATCACAAGGTGCGGGTCAAGCTCTTCCTGCGTCACCCACTTCATGCAAAGTTATATCTGCTCTTCCGCCATGACTACAACAATCCCGTCACGGGATTCCTCGGGAGCAGCAATCTTACGCTGGCGGGTCTGTCAAACCAAGGCGAGCTTAACGTCGACGTCACTGATCACGACGCGTGCCAGAAGCTGGCGCAGTGGTTCAACGACCGCTGGGATGACCGCTGGTGTCTGGATATCTCCGACGAGCTTGTTCAGATAATCGATGAAAGCTGGGCGGGCGACAAAGATATACCACCCTATCATATATACCTCAAGATGGCTTACCACCTCTCCCAGGAGGCACGCGCCGGCCTGTCGGAGTTCAGTATCTCCAAGGAGTTTGCGGAGAAGCTGTTCGATTACCAAAAGGCAGCGGTCAAGATCGCCGCGCATCATCTGAACAAGCGCGGCGGGGTGCTGGTTGCCGATGTAGTCGGCTTGGGCAAGACGCTTACAGCCTGCGCCATCGCGCGTATCTTCCAGGACGATCACTTCCTTGAGACGCTGATTATCTGCCCAAAAAACCTGACCAAAATGTGGCAGGATCACGCCGAGCAATATCGCATGATCGCCAAGGTGCTGCCGATATCCCGTGTAATTAATGATCTGCCGGACCTGCGCAGATACCGGGTGGTGATAATTGATGAGAGCCACAATCTCCGCAACCGGGAGACAAAAACCTATCGCGCTATCAGCGACTATATCACCACCAACGACAGCAAGTGCATTCTGTTGACGGCCACTCCCTACAATAAAACATATCGGGACCTCTCGAATCAGCTCCGCCTGTTCGTGCCCGAAGACACGGATTTGGGCATTCGGCCTGAGCGAAAGCTCCAGGAACCCGGTGGGGAGATCGACTTTATCCGTCGCCATCAATGCCCTGTCCGTTCCCTTGCAGCGTTTGAGAAGAGCGACTACGCCGAGGACTGGCAGGAACTGATGCGGCTCTACATGGTGCGCCGCACCCGAAGCTTCATCCAGAAGAACTATGCGCAGAGCGATCCCGAAAACGGCCGATCATATCTGCCGCTGCAGGACGGGACGAGGTCCTATTTCCCGACCCGCAGGCCTCGCACGGCGAAGTTCACAGTGAAAGACAACGATCCTGGCGACCAATATGCAAAACTGTATGCGCCCTCCGTGGTGGAGTCGGTTGCGTCATTGGAACTGGCTCGGTATGGGCTTGGTAACTATCTTGCGCCGATGCCGGCAGACCCACCAACGCAGCGGGAGGACAAAGTCATCAGCGACCTTGGTCGCGCTGGTAAGCGTCTGATGGGTTTCTGCCGAACGAACCTGTTCAAGCGGCTGGAAAGCGGTGGCGTGACGTTCCTTCAGTCGGTGGGCCGCCACATACTGCGCAACTACGTCTTTATACACGCTCTGGAGAACGGCCTTGAGGTGCCAATCGGCACACAGGACTTCGGTCTGTTTGATACCAGGGTTCAGGACGAAGATGGCGAGACTTGCGCGTATAGCTCGGATGATGGCGAAGAGAATGTCACGTGCGAACCTGAGGAAGCCGACGGGTTTGTGCATTCCGAGGAATGGTATCGCAAGCGCGCGGCCGAAGTGTATAGCCGCTACGCCGGACAATATAAGAGCAGATTCAAATGGCTGCGGGCGTCGCTGTTCGTCGGCGAATTGTTGGACAGTCTGCACCGCGACGCCGCAAAGCTCATTTCGGTTCTCAATCAGACAGGTAACTGGGATCCTGGCAAAGACGCGAAGCTGAACACGCTTCTCGAGCTTCTTACGACGCAGCACCCGGACAAGAAAGTGCTGATCTTTACTCAGTTTGCCGATACCGTCCGATATCTCGAGGCGGAGTTGAAGAAGCGCGGAGTAAGCGCGCTTGCGGGGGTAACGGGCGATGCGTCTGATCCCACGGAACTCGCCTGGCGTTTTAGCCCGAATAGCAATGATAAGAGGGGTCAGGTATCCGCGAACGACGAACTCAGGGTTCTGGTTGCCACCGACGTTCTCAGCGAAGGCCAGAACCTTCAGGACTGCTCCGTTATCGTCAACTATGATCTTCCGTGGGCTATTATCAGGCTCATCCAGAGGGCAGGCCGTGTTGACCGCATTGGGCAAAAGGCGGAAGAGATCGTCTGCTACTCGTTTGTTCCCGCCGATGGAGTCGAGCGGATCATTCGGTTGAGGTCACGGGTACGCCAGCGGCTGCAGGAAAACGCGGAGGCGATCGGCACCGACGAAGCCTTCTTCGAAGATGATATGACCGATACCCAGCTACAAGATATCTTTACAGAGAAGTCCGGCTTGCTCGATGGCGAAGAGAATGATGATGAAATTGATCTTGCCTCTCGCGCTCTCCAGATATGGCAAAACGCTTTGAAGCTGGACCCGAGCCTGGCGCAGATCATCCCGAAAAAACCCGACGTAATATACTCGACCAAGGCTCACGAGGCCACGGCAAAGAAGCCCAATGGTGTGCTGGTATATATGCGCACAGCGGATGGCAATGATGCGCTTGCGTGGATGGATGAGAGTGGTCGCAGCGTTACGCAGTCACAGCTCGCCGTTCTGAAAGCTGCCGAGTGCGCCCCTGACACACCAGCCATTCCTCGACACTCCAAACATCACGAACTGGTGCGCGCAGGCGTTAAGCATCTTGTCAACGAAGAGAAAGCTATCGGCGGTCAGTTGGGCCGGCCATCGGGGGCCAGATTCAAAGCTTATGAGCGGCTGAAGCGATACGCTGCAGAGACCAAGGGCACCATCTTCGAACCGCCGGAGCTGACGAAGGCTCTCGATTATATATACAAGTATCCTCTGATGCAGACGGCCACTGATACGCTAAACAGAATCATGAAAAGCGGTGTCACCGATGAGGATCTCGCAATTGTGGTCATTAACCTGCACATAAATGACAAACTGTGCATAATCAACGAAACGGGCGAGCCATCGGAGCCGCGTTTGCTGTGCTCTATGGGCTTGTTTTAGGGAGGCGAAGGGATATGTGCGCACTGAATATTTCACAAACAAGAGACTTGCTGGCGGAGTTCAATTTCCACTCCGTATTCATCCGCCAGTTGGGCTGGTCGCAGCCTGCATCGCGGCGTGTCATCGAATATGAAATCCAGGACACAACATTCACCTGCGAACAAATAGCCGAGCTTTCCGGAGCGGTTGTCCTCGAGATAACCTCCCCAAACGGCATCCCAAACGCCTCGCTCAGGGCGGCTGTACACAAGCGCGTATCCCAGACACACTTCGAAAACATCATCATATTCGTCGACTCCCGGCGCACGCAGAGCCTCTGGTATTGGGTCAACCACGAAAACGGCAAGTCATATCCCAGAGAGCATCTATATGTAAAGGGCCAGCCGGGGGATCTGTTCATCAGCAAGATCAGCTCCATGGTCTTCGACATCAGCCGCTTTGAGGAAGGCGACATATCAATTCTCGAAGTGGCCGAGTCTATGCGGCGCGCGTTGGATGTCGAGCGCGTCACCAAAAGATTCTACGAACAATTCAAAGACAAGCGATGCGAGTTCGTCGAGCTTATATGCGGCATTGACGATCCCACGGATCGGCAATGGTATGCATCTATCCTTATGCACCGCTTGATGTTCATCTTCTTCTTGCAAAAGAAGTTCTTTTTGAACAGGGGCGACGAGTTCTATCTCGACAGCAAGCTCGAAGAGTGCCAGGAAAAGTTCGGCCCGGACAACTTCTACAAAAAGCTGCTCCACCCGTTGTTCTTCGAGGGCTTTGCAAAGCCGGCGGATAAGCGCACTCCACAGGCTCGCGAACTGCTCGGCGAGATCGTCTATCTGAACGGCGGGCTGTTTTTGCCGCACAGAATCGAAGAGCAATACCCCGACATAGACATCTCCGACGCGGCGTTTCGCAATCTGCTGGAGTTGTTCAACAGCTATTCGTGGAACCTCGACGACACCCCCGGCGGACGAGACAACGAGATCAACCCCGACGTGTTGGGCTATATATTCGAGAAATACATCAACCAGAAAGCCTTTGGCGCATATTACACACGCACCGAGATCACCGAATATCTCTGCGAGCACACCATCCATCAAATCATACTCGACAAGGTGAACCCCGAGTGTGACATTCCCGGCCTTGCACCTCAAAAAAGCTACGAATCCCTGCCGGATCTGCTCATGGACCTGGATTCCGGCCTGTGCCGCCGTCTGCTGCACCAGGTCTTGCCCAACCTCAGCATACTCGACCCGGCGTGCGGCTCCGGGGCGTTTTTGGTGGCCGCTATGAAGACTCTGATAAACATCTACAGCGCGGTCACCGGCAAGATCGAATATCTCACCGATCAAGGGCTAAAAAACGAGTTGGCCGACATTCGCCGCAAACACAAAAGCATCAACTACCACATCAAGCGCGAGATCATAACAAAAAACCTCTTCGGCGTGGACATTATGGAGGAGGCTTGCGAGATAGCCAAGCTCCGCCTGTTTCTCGCTCTGGTATCTTCGGCGCAGTCCGTCGACGAGCTGGAGCCGCTTCCGAACATCGACTTCAACATCCTGCCCGGCAACTCGCTGATTGGCCTGCTGCGTGTCGACGACGAGCAGTTCAACAAACACAACTCCCAGGGAAACCTTTTCAGAAAAAACTACAGGCAGGTCGTCGACGAAAAAAACCGGCTCATAGACCTCTACCGAAACAGCCGAGACTATCAAGACCACCTGCACACCCTGCGCGATGAAATCCAATCAACCAGGCAGGAGGCCATCGAGACCCTCGACGACATACTTCTCGACGAGTTTAGCAGGCTCGGCATAAAATACGAACAGGCCACCTGGGACACCCAAAAAGGCGCACAGGGCAAACCCAACAAGCGCAACGTCACACTCAAAGACATCAAACAACTCAAGCCGTTTCATTGGGGATATGAATTCGACAAAACCATCAACGAATCCGGCGGCTTCGACGTCATCATCACAAACCCTCCGTGGGAGGTGCTAAAGCCATACGACAAAGAGTTTTTCGCCGAATACTCCGATCAGGTGACGGCAAACAAGATGACGATCAAGGAGTTCGAGAAATATCTGGAAGAGGCGCTGGCCGATGACGATCTGCGCCGGGGTTGGCTCAACTACCTTAGCAATTATCCCCACCAGAGCGCATACTACCGCAGCGCCGCCCAATACGAGAACCAGGCGTCAACTGTCAATGGCAAGAAAGTCGGCAGCGACCTGAACCTGTATAAGCTGTTTACCGAACAGTGTTTCAATCTGCTTAGGGACGGCGGCCAATGCGGGATCGTTATCCCCAGCGGAATCTACACCGACCTCGGAGCAAAACAGCTTCGCGAGATGCTGTTCTCAAAGGCCCGGGTCACCGGCTTGTTTGGCTTTGAAAACAGAAAAACCATCTTTGAGGGGGTGGACAGCCGCTTCAAGTTCGTCGTTCTCACATACGGCAAAGGCGGCTCCACCACGTCCTTCCCAGCGGCGTTTATGAGGCACGAAGTCTCCGAGCTTGTCTCATTCCCAAGGCGCGGCTCACTTTCGATCCCCGTGAATCTCATACGGCGGCTCTCCCCGGATTCTCTTTCGGTTATGGAGCTCAAAGAGGAAATCGACGTCGAGATCGCCGAAAAGATGCTGCGATTTCCATTGCTCGGCGAACCCATCCCAGGCTCCTGGAACGTGCGGCTAACCAGAGAGTTTGATATGGTCAACGACAGCTACCTCTTCCGCACATCCCCCGGCCCGACGCGGCTCCCCCTCTACGAGGGGAAAATGATCCACCAGTTCGACCACCAATGGGCCAAACCGCGATATTGGATCGAGGAATCCGAGGCGCGCAGGGCGTTGTTCGGCAGATCCGATGACGATGGCAGCCCTCTGGATTATCAATCATACAGATTGGCGTTCCGAGACATCGCCGCCAGCACTAACAACCGGACAATGATAATGACTGTTCTTCATCCCGGCGTGTTTTGCCCGCATACGATGGCGCTTGAGAAAATTCATCAGGTCGACGCTTCAAAAACCGGGTTAAACCCAAATAACGCCTCTCTGACCCCCACTCAGCGTCTTTATCTATGCGCTGTGATGAATTCATTTGTGGTTGATTCCTGGCTTCGCAAAAGTGTCACTGCGCATCTGTCATTCTTTTTCGTAAACGGGGTTCCCATCCCGCGGTTGACTGAAAAGGACGCGGTGTTTGGGCCGATTGTGGATCGCGCTGCCCGGCTTATCTGCACGACCCCGGAGTTCGACGACCTCGCCGCCGAGGTTGGCCTTGGCAGTTCGGCAAACGGAGCCACAGACCCCACCGAACGCGCCCGTCTGCGAGCGGAACTCGACGGGCTGGTCGCCCACCTCTACGGCGTCACCGAGGCCGAGTTTTCACACATCCTGTCCACGTTCCCGGCGGTTGGCGCCGATATCAAATCCGCCGCCCTGGATGCGTATCGGCAGGTGGGGAGCGGATCAGTGCGGTAGATCAGAACCCATCCACCTGAATCCGGCCGAACTTGGGCGGGCTGTAGGAGTGCAGGCTGTGTACTGTGCCCTCGGCCTGCGCGGCGGCTGTGCGGTGCTCATAGCGCGTCCGGCCCGAATACAACGCCTCCCGCAGAGACTCCATGCTGCCATGCCCCATGTCCTGGAAGCTCTGCTGCAAGCCCTTCATCAGATAAGGCACATACTCGATCAGCGACCCTCGGTCGAGCACCGTCCCCGACACCCCCTGCGGAACCACCACTTTGTTGTCCTCGCTCAGATATCGCTTGCCGCCCCCGGCGTCCATAGCCTCCACACTCGCCATACCGCGATACCGCTTCACGCGCATCCCGTTTTCATAGAAATAATCACCCGGCGACTCCGACGTCCCGGCCAGCAGATATCCCGCCATCACCGCTCCCGCGCCTATGGCAAGCGCCTTGGCGATATGGCCGATCCCCTGGATTCCACCATCCGCGATCACCGGCACGCCGTGCTCCCCGGCGTATTTGGCGCAATGATACACCGCCGAAGCCTGCGGCCTGCCGACTGCCATCATCGTCTGCGTGATGCAGATAGACCCCGGCCCCATCCCCACTCGAAGCGCATCCGCCCCGGCTTCGATCAAAGCCTTGCACTGATCCACTGTCACCACGTTCCCCGCAATCACCTCGATCGACGGAAAATGCTCCTTTATAAACCGCAGCATCTCGATCTGGAACACCGAATAACCCTGCGCCGAATCGACCAGAATAATATCAGCCCCGGCCGCCGCCAGCGACTCGACGCGCTCCCGGTCTTCCGGACGGGTCGACACAGCAGCCCCAACCAACAACTGCTTGCCCGCGCTTTTGGATGAATACGGAAAGTCCTTGTTTTTGAGCAGGTCTCTGCGCGAGAGCAGAGCCACCAGCCGAAAATCCGAATCCACCACCGGCAGCTTGCCTTTTTTCGACTTTTTGAGTATCTGGTTCGCCTGGTGCAGATTGACGCCTTCGTCGGCTGTGATAAGATCGGTGGTCATAACCTCGCTCAGCGGCCTTGTCCTGACTTTTTCGAAGTCGATGTCTCTGTTGGTGACTATCCCGACCAGCTTGGAACCCAGCGTGCCGTCTTCTGTGATGGGAATCCCGGAGAACCCGTGTTCAGCTTTGATGGTGTCGACATCGCGCACCGTGTGGCGCGGACTGAGCACCACCGGGTCGAGTATAAAACCGTTCTCAAACCGCTTCACCTTGCGCACGTGCTCGGTTTGGGTGTCAATCGAGTTATTGTAGTGGATTATGCCGATGCCGCCAAGCAGCGCGAGGGTGGAGGCCATCTCCCATTCGGTGACAGTGTCCATCGGCGAACTGACCAGCGGCCTCTTTATGCGGATGTTTCTGGTGACCTGGGTCTCGAGGTCCACCTCGCTAGCCTGGAAATCGATATACCCCGGCAGCACTATGAAATCATCATACGTCAGCCCTTTGCCCGGCCCAAATAGTTCCTGAGCCGAAAGTCCGTCGATTGGTATCCCGCTATCTCGCTGCATGGCACACTCCGCTTATCTTTACTATTGCCATTTATTATAACTTCAAATTCAAAATTGGGAAATAGCCATCCTCCCTTGGAAAGAGGGAGTAAATTGTGCCCGCGTCTGGGGGGAGAGGGTTGGCCCCAAAGTCCCCTCTCCTGGAGTATAGGTTTAGCACACGTATTCCCTCTCCTGTGGCGAGGTTTATCACACGTGTCCCCTCTCCTGTGGCGAGGTTTATCACACGTGTCCCCTCTCCTGGGGGAGAGGGTTAGGGTGAGGGCGAAAACCAACATTCCACACCCCGCACGGGTCTAGCCGGTTCACCCCCTCACCCCCGCCCTCTCCCTCGAGGGAGAGGGAGTAAATTGTGCCCGCGTCGGGGGGGAGAAGGTTGGTCAGATTATTCCGAAATTCGCAAATAGCTCTAGCCTCAGCTTCCTCAGCAGCTTTAGCGGCCTTTGCTTCAATCACGCCCTTCTTCAGGGCTTCCATAAGCTCTTTGGAGTCAGGCTGCTTGGTTACACTCATGGTCATTACAATTGTAGATGTACCCCGCAGATAAGAAGTCT
>JAAYKG010000080.1 GCA_012522555.1 Armatimonadota bacterium | reverse complement strand
CTGCCGATGTTGTTGGTTGGACATCTGCTGGGGATGCTATGCAGAAGACCATCGACATTCCTGCTCCTGGTTTGCAACTCGGCCAGACCTACTTCATATCCGTCAAAGCCAAAAACGGCGCCGGAGCGTGGAGCGCTGTTGGTTCTTCGGACGGCATCGCGCTGGCTCCGTCGGTGGCTACAATCGCCGCGGCCAAAGCGCTGCCGAATGTGACACCTGTCGCGCTCTGCGGTAAAGTGGTCACCGCCAGCTTTGCCACCAGCTTCTATATCGAAGAGGAAAACAGGACATCCGGTATTCTTGTGATGACTGATTCGGCCCCTCCGGCTAGAGGCTCTGTGGTCACAGTCGGTGGAATGATGGGTGAAAACGCCATCGGCGAGAGGGCGATCCTCAACGCTGTGGTAAATATCGACGCCGCTGCTGATCTCGCCAGGATCCCGCCTCCGTTGTTTATGGTCGGTTCTGCGCTTGGCGGCAGCAACTTCAACTCGCTGACTGTTGGCCCACTTGGAGGCGTCGGCCTCAATAACGTCGGGCTTCTGGTCAAGGTCACCGGACGAGTGGTGGCCAAGGACGAATGGGACATCGAGATCAACGATGGCTCGAGAACATTCAGCGTAATGGCAGCCGGATTGGAGATCCCAGAGATTAGCGTGGGAGACTTCATATCGGCAGTTGGTATATCTTCACTGGAACTCGACCCCGACCTCAAACCGATTATTCGGCTGGTGGTAGGCGCCGGGATAGTCAAGCTGAACTGAGATCGGCAATAGCCGACCCTCCTGGACAAGGCGCGGCCCTTAGGGGCCGCGCCCTTTTTACAGGCAACGGATCGATAGGCTGCCTAATGAGGCTTTCCGGCGTGGGCGAGATAAAACTCCGGCTCGTCTGTGGTAGATATATTCGTAAAGCCGGCGGCACTGAGCATAAATGACATTACCTCGATAGTCGGCACTTTATCTTGAGTTACAACCGCACTGGCTTCTCGGTGGACTTTGTTCACGGCTTCGCGCCCGGTCGGGTGCGAAACTACGATTATTCCGCTGGGACGCAAAAGCGACCATATCCGACTCAAAACTTTGGATTTGTTCGTGAAATGCGGATAAACGGCGTTACAGATAATCGCATCAAATGAGCAATCCGGACAATCGAAATCCTCGATATCGGCCAACTCGAAGCGTACATTCGGCAGGTTCACTTTTGACCGAGCTATGGCCAGCATACCGGCGGAGATGTCGATAGCGCGAAGATTGCAATCGCCGTTAGTGGCGCGCTGAATGCACGGGATTATTACGCCGGTTCCGGTGCCGACGTCAAGTATATCCATACCCGCCGATATCCCGCTTTCTCGCACCACTCGATCGAGCAAATCGCATATATCGGGCCGCTCCATGCTATCCCATTTCTCCGCATACGAATCAAAAAACTCGGCCTGGCTGATCATATTTCACCTTCGGTAACAGTTGATTTGTGAGCGCGTCTTTTTGGGGAAAACGCGTTAGCTATCACGAAAAACGCGCATGATGTCAAAATTATCAAAGCCCCCGTCGGCAGATTGAGTTTCCACGAGAGGACAAGGCCTATCCACCCCGACGCTACCCCAAAAACCGCAGCAAGCGCGAACATCCTCTTCAGGCTATAGGTAAGCTGATACGCCGCAGCGGCAGGGTTCACTATCAAGCTGAATACAAGCAAGCCGCCGATGGCATTCAACGATGCCGTGGTGGTCAAGCCGCTGAGGACCAATATCCCGTAGAATACCCACGTCGCAGGCAGCCCCAGCGACCGCGCCAATTCTCTGTTGAACACAACGGTTTGAATTTCCTTGAAGAGCAAACCCGTTATTACGATCGACCCTACAGCGACTCCCGCGAGCAAGTGCAAGCTGCCCGGCGTCACCGTTAGCACGCTCCCCCACAGCAGGCTCAACGCCTCGGCCTTTGGCCCAGGGATCAGAGACAGCAGTAAAAATGATATACCGAGAGCTGACGAAAACACTATCCCTATCGCAGTATCCGGGGCGAAATCACCTCTATCCGCAAGTGGCCCAAGGGCAGCCGCAGCCACCAAACTTGCCAGAATCGCCATCCACATCGGATTTGCGCTTATCACAAGACCCAACAGCGCACCGGCAAATGCCGCATGACTCATGCAAACGCCCAGAAACGACACCCGCATCGTTACTACCAACACCCCGACTATAGAGCACGACACTCCGGCAAACAACGTCGCCAGAATCGCCCGGTGTAAAAATGGGTCGCAGATCACATCGAACATCGCCGCTCCTCAGCCAACCGGCCCTGTTTCATGACCACAATCCGCTCACACAACTCAGTGAGCATTTCATAATCGTGCGATACGACGAGGGTGGTCAAGCCGATCTCTTTATGGGCGTTTCTGACGATATTTCGGACTCGCTGCTGAGATTCAGAGTCCAGAAACGTGGTCGGCTCATCGAGCAACAAAAGTCGCGGCTCTTGCGCGAGCGCCCTGGCGAGGTTGATTCGCTGCTGCTCACCGCCGGAGAGCTGTCCGAATGGCCGCTCGGCGAGGTGAATGGCGTCGACTCGCTCAAGCGCACGCTGAACCGCCCGATGGTCTTGTCGGCGGGGATGTTTGAACAGCCCCAAAATGCCATATCTTCCCATCATCACGACCTCTCTGGCGATCACCGGCATGCGAGGGTCGGTGTTGAGGGTTTGAAAGACGCAGGCGGTGGCGCGGCGGATCTTTTTGTGGTTGCCGGCGGCGAGCTTCATCCCCAATACTTCAGCCGATCCGCCGATCGGTGGCAGCAGGCCCTGTATCACTCGCAGCAGCGTCGTCTTGCCGGACCCGTTAGCGCCTGATATACCGACTATCTGGCCTGATCTAATACACAGCGATATGTCGCGAAGTGTTATCCCGCCGCGATATCCGGCGCTGATTTTGTTGAAATCAATTGCAGGGGGCGATGCGGTCACTTTGCTTTTAGCCCCTCGATTACTCGGTTCACGTTATCCTCAACGCACAGTTTCCATGTGTCGGTGTCCTTAAAACCGCCCGGGAAGTTGGATAAAACGGCATGCGAAGCGCCGATATCCTGAGCCAGCGGCTTACCCGCATCAGGTCCGCTCTGGAGGTTATCCACACACATCCGCACCTTGTTGCGCCTGCCAACATCGGTCATATAATGCAGCAGCACAGGGGTGAATTGCTCCGCACGAGGATATACATCCACCACGTCAAGCCCCAGCCACTCGGCCGTCTCCATCTGCTGATCGGAGCACAGCACTCGCACACCCTTTGCTCCCGCCTTTTCTAGTCGAGCTTTGATTTCCGCATCAAATTCAGTGTATTCGGCTGTGAGCCTGGCCAGGGTTTTGTTATATTCATCGGAATGCTCGGGATCGCTTTTCGACAGTTCAAGGCTTACCTGTTTCAGGGCTTTGATATAGACTGCAGGGATCATCCAGTTCCCTTTAACGTCTATTGCCACTTGTTTGAGGCTATCTGAGCCGATTGATTTCATCATCTGTGGGACGAATCCTTCGTAACCGTGGGTGAACAGTATCGCGCTTGCCGAAAGGGTCTTCATATCCTCCGGGCGGATGTCATAATGCCCGGGACAACTGCCTGGAGCGATCAGAACCCCCACTTTGACCCGATCCCCCGCAATTTCTCGGACTGCGCACTCCAGCAGCGTTGTGGTGGCCATCACCTGCAGCCGCCCACCACTGTTGACGTCAGGTTTTTGGACAGGCCGAGAGCTGACCAGCACTGCACAAATTATGATCACCAACACCGCTGCCGCATACAAAAGTTTTCGGTGAATACTCATCAGGGGGAGCGCCTCCCATCGCTGAGCCTGACTATGATCCCGTCCTGGTCGTATGGATACCAGTGCCGCTTCCGCACAGGCATCATATTTTGAGCAAACTCGATCAAGCCGCGTGATTTGCCCGGCCCCACGCTCCACACCACCCATTTGATTGGCGTGGTTTTTTGGCTGCGATAAGCGACGCACTGCTGCTCGCTTACAGGATAATCCGCCGGCACATAGAGGGTTATTAAGCTGATGCTGTTGTTCACATAACCCAGCCCCGGCGCAATATATTTATATGTCCGGCCGGGGTTAAATGGATCGTAGAATTTTTGTTTGGAGATATATTTATATAGCGGCTCAGGCAGTTCGTAATAGGCGTCTATCTTCACCTGCTGGCAAGATTCGCTTGCCAGAGGCGGCTTGCCGTTCCAATCGTCGCAATACATCTGCACCGCATCGCAGACCTGCCTCAGCTCGACGTGAACCCGCGACACCTGCGCCCGGAGCTTGGCGCCGACTATAACGGGAAACAAGATCGCCGTGATGATCGCGATTACCGCGATCACCACGAGCAATTCAATCAAGCTGAATGCCGATCTTTTGTTTACGATCATGGAACTAATGCAACAATATCCTTTTCGCCGCCCAGCAGCAGAACCGGCGCGGATGCGCTGCCGGATGCAACAGCGGTCACGGTGACCTGGGCGCCAGCCGCCGGCACGTTATACCCGCCGGAATTGAGGGTAATCGAGCCGCCGTCGTCCGTAGTGAACTGATACAGGCTGCCTCCAAGATTATTGCCGATTCTCCCAACGCATCTGACAAGCAGGCCAAACACGTCCAGCCCGCCCTGGCCTCGGAGAGTCTTGCCGTTCACCAAAACAGGAGCTGCGGAATTACGGCTAGACGCGACATATTTGGCCGATATCGCTTTGGAGCCATCGCTCAGAACCACGCTGCCCATAATACTCACAACGTCCCCCGGACTGACCAGTCGGTCGCTTATGACTTCCACCCCGCCGGCCCTGTCGATATCCTGCACGAAAAATCTGCCGTCATATATCCGCGAGACAATCTTATTGGCCACAGCGATTTGATCGCCGACCGAGCGAGATCGAACCTCTCGGCACGCGGCCAACGAAGCCGCGATGTCGGCTGCATTTCGCAAAATCATTCTATATTCGTTGTGATAAACCGTAGGCGCGCCCGATCCGCCGTCCTCCTGATCATATATGCCGACCACGCTGAATTTGCCCATCGGCATCGGTGTGCCGCTGAGGTTGACCATTGGCGGAATATACAATGTGCCGTTCCCGGTTGCATCCGAAATCGTGATCGAGCTGTCGCCTGTCCACTGGCCTGCCGTGATTTCGACACCATGGAGCATTGTAAATCGAGTCTGATATCGCTCACCGCCATTTTTTCGGCTCACATCGAAGTGATTGCAATCAGCCAGCGACGGAATAAGCTCCGGGTTTGGTAGTCCGGGATGGCCAATTACCTCAACCACCGGGCAAATGTCCAAAACGTTGGTGTGCCTGTCGTTTATAAAAACTTTGCCGTTGTGATCCTGCAAAAAACCCGTTACGCGAACCCTGTCCCCTGCATTGAACGGAGCATATTGTGCAGGCATCCAGCCCCCGCTTGGCCACCAGAAGCTTCCCGCCCATATCTCCATCCCTCCACGATCACTCGTCTCATCCTGGATGAACATAGCATACATCACCGAACCGCTCCACAGATCGTTCATCCCTGAAAGAGCAACACCCTCAACAGTAACTTTATTAGATTCTATGATTTCTTCATTTGAATCAACAGCGGGCGCATTTACCATTGGGTGGCTGCCGGTCCCGTCGGCATTAAGCGCCTGGTAGTCCCAAAGTGTGTCCGCCGCTGCCGGCATCACCACCATTAAACAAAACGCCAGCGCGGCTATGGAGGTTCGGAAAAATTTCATAGCATTCCCTTCCCGTGTTACGATTTTCTGTATGGTAGCACGGAAAGCCCAGATTGTCTAGTATCAAGATGCAGTTGAGCTAAATATGTGCTCCAGTGGTCGTGGAGACGAGTTGACCATGTTTGACACCGTGAGCCGCAATTAAAATACTCGCCACTTTTCTCACATCCTGGCTTTTTCCTCGCACAACAATCACTTCGAGGCAATTATGCGCGTCAAGATGTACGTGTGTGGTGCAGATTATATTATGATGATACTCGTGCTGAATTTCGGGTAGGGTATTTGCCAGTTCGTGCTCGTGGTGTTCGTAAACTATGGTAATAGTCCCGATCACTTCGGTATCAGGATCGGCCCATTCGGCTTTGACGAACTCCTGGCGTATCAGATCGCGGATGGCCTCCGAGCGAGACGGGTAGCCGCGCTCCTTTACCAGTTCGTCGAACCGCGATAGTATTTCATCCTCAATAGAAACCCCGAACCGTTCAAGATTGGACATGTCGCTTCTCCAAATCGAATTCTACAACAGTATCGTACAACGTGTCGGCACATTCGGTCAACCAGAGCCAACCTCCCGTATAAACAATACGCCCCCACCTCTCCCCGGAAAAGGGGGGAGCTTCGCTTTAGCAAATACCAGCCAGGCTATTGACAGCCGGTGTTTGCCTTGTTATACTCCATGGACAATACAATATGGTTGGCATTCAGGGTTAAGGGAAGACGGTGAAAGACCGTCACGGGCCCGCCGCTGTAACCGGGGACGAACCGGCTGGAAACCACTGGACTCATATCTCAAACGAGAATGAGGCTGGGAAGGTAGTCGGCAAGAGCGATCCGGAAGTCAGAAGACCTGCCCTGCAGCTTATAATACGTGCTACATCTTCGGAGGCAAAGATGTCGGACGCCCAATCCTGCATAAACCGGGCTCCCGTCCAGAAAAAATTCCGAAATGGGCGAGGAGCCTGTTTCGTTTTATATGACGGCTTCACGCTCATCGAGCTGCTGGTGGTGATCGCTATCATCGCTATCCTGGCCGCTATCCTGTTTCCTGTGTTTGGAGCCGCAAAGGAATCCGGCAGGAAAACTCGCTGCGCAGCTCAGTTGAAGCAGCTCGTGGCCGCAAATATAACCTACACCGACGACTATTCCGGCAGATACGTCCCCGCCGCTTCCGACATATCCGGCGCCAATCTGCGCAGATGGCACGGGGTCAGGAGAAGGGTGGGCGGTGAATTTGACCCCACAAAGGGGCCGTTATGGCTCTATCTAGGCCGCAGCGGCGGACTAAAAATCTGCCCATCTGCGACCATGCTTCTCGGTACTTTCGAGTCAGGATGCGGCGGCTTTGGCTACAACTCGGCTTATGTCGGAGGGACCGCTTATCGCAGCTACCCGCCGGATTGTGACAAAATCGCATCTCAGACAAGCGATATCGCCCACCCTTCGCGCACCGTAATGTTCGCCGATACTGCGATTGCAAGTGAGGCTGGGCCTATGCAATATTCATTCGCCGAGCCGCCGCTGCACGTCTCGCCCACCGGAGTCACCTACGCCACCACCCCTAGCATGCATTTCAGGCACAACGGAGCGGTCAATATCGGCTGGTGCGATGGACATATTAGCGCAGAAAAAATGACTTTCACCCGCCCACCCAGCTTTTTTTATGGCGGAGACAACGAGAAAGACAACATCGGCTACTTCGGCCCTGAAGACAATTCGATTTTCGACAACCAATGAGGTAACACGATGAAAACAATCTTCGTTATTATGTGTATTTTGATATTGGCGGCGGCTCCTGTCGCAGCGAAAGCCTGGTTTGCCGACATTATGCAGCCGGGTTGGTATACTCCGGGGACCGGCCAATTTGTAGGTAATCCGCTCTATAACGACTCGTTTCGCTGCCTTGGCGCGCCAAAAGGCGGCCAGGTGTATGAGCCTGCGCACAGCTATGACCAGGGCTATTGCATATCTTTAGGGGATCGCAACTCGTCGGGGATTACGGGTCGGGTTGTGATCGGATTCTCCACCCCGATATATGATGACTCGAAAAACCCTTACGGATTGGACTTCATCGTTTTCGGCAATGCATATTTCAGGCTGAACATGTTTGAATCCCCTCCGCTGTATGCTGATCCGACTTTCAGATGGCAGGAGCCGGCGTTTGCGGAAGTGAGCCAGGATGGAGTGGAGTGGTATTTGATTCGTCCCAGCATACTGCCAAACGCTCTCATCCCCGCACCAGGCCCGGTTCCAGGTGTTTCGTTGACGGATACGGGATTTTCTAAGACACAATTGGCCGGCTATGCGGACTGCACGCCCACTATCGAACTGCCTACTGCGGGCAGCCCAAATCCATTCAGCAATGTGACTCGCAGCCCGGAGGAGCTTTACACAATCCCCGATCGGCCGACTCACCCCGAGGGTTTCAATACGGTGCGGTTCGATTATGTATCGGGGGGCGGGGATGCGTTTGACATCGCCGACGCAGTTGTCCAGAGCGCTCCTGGGGTTCCGGCTATCGACGCCTTCGGAGACGAGATAAAAGCGAACATCGGTTGGTTTAGCTATGTTCGGCTGACCGACGCTGTCAGCGGGGATTACTTTCCAGGACTGGGCGAAATTTCGGCTGAGATCGATGCCGTTTCGGCCTGCCGCCCAACGATGACTATCGGGGAGGCGAAACGGCTCGACCAGGGGGATTATGTATTCGTCACCGACGCAGTTGTAACCGCAGTTCTGCCCGATGCGTTTTTCGTTGAATCTCCGAACCGTTCGGCTGCGATGAAAGTGTTATACGACACCAGTGCCGCGGTCGATGGCAAATTTGTCCGGCGGGGGGACAAAATGACGATCACCGGACATCTTGACAAAACCGGAGGCGGGTTTGTCGTGCCGGACCCGATGTGGACTTGCACGCAGACCGACTTGAATATCCCTCAGCCGCTGGGGATGAAAATCTCGTCGTTATCAAATGACCTTGCCTATGGAATGCGAGTCCGCGTGTGGGGCAGAAAAACTCAGCAGGGGCCTGGATATTGCGTTATAGATGACGGATCCAGCAGCGCAAAGCTGGTATGGAGCAGCCCGGCATATTCGATATCCGGCAGCCTATATTTGACTGCAACAGGTATCTGCGATAGAGCCAACGGAGAGGCGATTGTAAGAATCCTAGATCCGGTGCAGGACATAAAACTCTATTGAAAGTTCAATTTTACAATGGCTAAGGAAGGAAGAAGAGAGATGAAAATTATCACTGCATTTGCGATCAGCGCCCTTTTGCTGATCGGTCAGAGCTGTTCGGCGGGGATAGTGAATTCGACAAGCTATCTATGCAGCGAACTGCTGGTCTCTGTGCCTGCGGGCGCGTTTATGGGCGGATTCGATGTGCTGCCCGGCGGCAACTACGTCATCAACGACGGCGCAGCGGTGCGTGAAATAACGCAATCGGGGGACGACGTGCGGGCGCTTTATACCTACGATTCCCCCGTTTTTGCGTCTTTTGTGCGACACAATAACGGTTTGGTCTACTTCGCAGACACCGATTATAACAGCAGCATGATTCGCTGCGTTGATCTTGACGGCGGTGCTGCAACCGATATCGCCAGGCTCGACTGGAACTATGACATCGATTTCTATGACAATCAAGCCTATGTCGTAGCGGGAGACAACGTTTATATGATAAACCCGGACAATACCACTGTCAAAAAGGCGGCTGCGCCGGGGTATTCCGGCCCAGTCGCGCTGGATGCGGCGGGAAATCTCTACTATAGCCCCAGCAATTATCCGTTCACCACAGCGATTTACAAATGGAACGCCGACAAATTACAATCCGGGACGACGCTCCAAATCGCAGATGCCGACGCATCGATCTCCGTGGGGGGAGCCGCCGGAATAGTCTTCGACAATATGGGCCGGCTGATCTTCAGCAACAACTTCGGCGGGCAGGCTATAATCCAGCGCTGGGATGGAGCATCCATAGAAACTCTTGGCATTTTCGCGTTGGAGGATGTAGAGTCCCCGGCGATTACGTTATTGCGGTATGATCCGGCGACCAATGATCTGTATGCCGCAGTCAACTACTATACCGACGGATACGCGAACAATTACAGCTACATCGCGAAGCTGGAATATGTACCCGAGCCTGGTTCCTTTGTGGGACTGTGTTGGCTTGCGACGCTTGCCGGATGCGGCCGGATGCTGCGTCGACGCAAATAACCGAATTCAACAACTGCAAGACGGAGGGATATCTCGCTTTTCCGCGTATTGCTGATGGTATTCCTCCGCCGGCCAAAATCTGACGGCAGGTGTTATCTGCGTTACGATCGGCTTTGGATACCCCTGCGAGAATCGCTCTTTGGACTCTACTGCTGCCTGTTTTTGCTCATCGGAGTGATAGAAAATCGCGGATCTGTATTGGTCTCCGATGTCAGGCCCCTGCCTATTGAGTGTCGTTGGGTCGTGTATATTCCAGAATATATCCAAAAGCTGTCCGTATGTGATTTTCTCAGGATCGAACTCCACCTGCACGGCTTCAGCGTGCCCACTGTTCCCGGCGCAGACGGATTGATATGTGGGGTTATTGGTGTGGCCTCCGGTGTAGCCGACGGTAGTCGACAGCACCCCTTTGCCGAGCAAGTCCCGAAATGCAGACTCCACACCCCAGAAGCATCCCGCAGCAAACGTCGCCAGTTCAGTGTTTTGAGGCGAATCCAACTCCAACTTAATCGCTGCAGCGTTTATGCAATAGCGCTTGCCGGTGGGAGGAGGCCCATCATCGAACACATGGCCCAAATGGGCGTCGCAGCGGGCGCACAGCGCCTCGGTTCGACACATTCCAAACGATTCATCCGGCCGCAAAGTCAAATTCAGCTCGGAGACAGGCGCAAAAAAACTCGGCCAGCCGCTCCCGGATTCAAATTTGTGCTCATGTTTGAACAGGTCTGTCCCGCAGCAGACACATTGATATCTTCCGTCAACACGAGATGACGGAATAGCGCACTGCCCGGAGCCTGGCGGTTCGGTGCCCTTCCGGCGAGTTATCCTGTATTGTTCCGAGGTAAGCTGCTGCTGCCACTCGGCGTCTGTCTTGCTCACCTTGGGCAGCATTTCTACTTCATTGGTATGGGCATTAAAGATGCGAACCATCTCATCACTGGGCATGTTGTCACTCTCTCAAGCGCGCAGGCGCGTTTTATAGTGCATATATATCTACGTTCTACCCAGAGATGCGTTCCCGTGGCTGTGAATCAATAACCGAATAACCGATTTTGGCTTGACGCGGTTAACGATGAGGTGGTAGCCTTTTGGCAGATATATCGCTAAGGCGATCTCAGGCTCAGAGTCGAAGGGGGATAACAATGAAAGAGATGTTACTGTCGCTGATGATGATCACTGTTCTATCAGCTGGAACTGCAAAAGCGGCTGAAGAGTTTTTCATCAGCCATTGGTGCGGGCCGATTGGGCTTACGCAAGAAGTGTTTGCAGAGGCTGCCGAGGCCGGCTTCAACGTGGCAATGGTCGGGGAGAGCACCGTAGAAGGCAATATAAAAGCTCTGGACCTTTGCCAGGCAAATGGAATGAAAGCTTTGGTCGGAGATATCCGCACCAGGCCGGGGAACGACAGAAACACCCCCACCGACAATCTCGATGCCGCAATTAAAGACTATTCCAACCACCCTGCGCTGTGGGGCTACCACGTTATTGATGAGCCGCACTCGAGCCTTTTCCCGCGTATTGCCGGCATCAATCAATACCTGCTCGAAAAAGACCCCAAGCATACACCCTACATCAATTTGTTTCCAAACTATGCAAATAGCAAGACGTTGGGCAATGCGACCTATGAGCAGCACGTTGATGAGTTCTGCAAGGTGGTCAAGCCGAAATTCTTGAGCTACGATCACTACGCTGTGATGGCGGATGGCAGCGTCAGGCCGGAGTATTTCAGCAACTTGGAGATTATCCGCCGTCAATCAATAAAACACAGTGTGCCGTTTAACTTTATTCTCCTTTCTGTGCCGCATTATTCGTATAAAGATGTCAATGAAGCCGATATGAGATGGCAGGCGTTTACAGCGCTGGCATACGGGGCGCGGGGTTTGATGTATTTCACCTACACCACCCCAGACAGCACCTATGGGCCTGCAATCATCGACCATCAGGGCAAACGCACGCCGAAATTTGAGATGGTCAAGAGGATCAACAACGAAATCAAAAAACTCGGCCCGACTCTGATGAAGCTGAACACCGTCGCGGTTTATCACACCGGAACCCTGCCGACTGATTGCAAAGCGCTGCCGAAAGACGGGCTTATCTGCGATGCCGCAGGGGGAGAGTTCGTTATCGGCCAGTTCAACTCCGACGATGGGTTCAAATACGCCATGATCGTCAACCGCAGCTTGAGCCGGCCTGCAAAAGCCGGGATCGTATTCTCACAGCCTGTGATGGCATACGAGGTCAGCCCAAAATCCGGGCGAGAAAAGGTGACGAATATCAGCGAGCAAAGCGGCAGTTGGATATGGGCCACCAGCTTTGGCCCGGGTGAGGGGAAGCTGATACGCATCGAAACCACCAAAAATCTACCAGTTAAAAGCTGGGAAGACAAAATCACCTTCCGACCCAGGGTTATGCTCAACCCTTCCAACCAGTTCGCCAACCAGATATTCGACAAAGACAAAAACGAACTGTACAACGAAGGAATGAACATGTACCTCATAGCCGAGAAGGTGCAGAAGATCCTGCAGGCTGATGGCCGAATGGATGTGTTTATGAGCCGCAACACCCAGACCCAGCGCACCAGTCTGCGTGAGGAGACCAATCTTACCCGTGCGCTTGGATGCGATGTTTTGTATGCGCTGCATTCTGATGCGACCGGCACCGAAGCGCCGGGAGGGGGTTCGTGGACATTCTATCACGGAGAGGACGGCAAGCGACTTGCCGGACTGGTGCAGACCGAACTCGCAGGGGCGATAAAGAGCACATTCTATCCGGAACTAAAAGACCTTGGCTACCGTACACATTGGTATCGGCTGTGGGTGCTGCATGAGGGCGGCTGCCAGGCTGCGCTGACCGAATTCCTGTTCCATACGAATCCTAAAGAGCGGGAGATGCTTAAAGACCCGAAATCCCAGGATATAATGGCACAAGCGGTGGCGAAAGGAATCATACGATACTTCTTCGAGAAATAACATAGCGCAACTGCCGCATGTTTTGTGGAGGCTTGAATATGAGAGCACTTGTCTTAGCGTTAGTCTTTTTTGCGAATGCGGCCAGTGCGGCGTGCGCCGCAAGCCCGGCCGACTGCGCAGGCGTGGTGCGAGTATTCGGCGATACATCGAGCTGGACAAGCTCGTGCTTTGTAGTTGGCGACGGAAGCTGGGTAATAACGACCCACGACTCGATCACAGAAACGATCAGTTCCGAAGCCAGCCAGACCATCAAACACCCGTTGTTCATCAGCGCGTTCACCGGTCGGACCTACGAGTGCGAGCTTAAAGCTGCCAACAAAGAACTCAATGTGGCGATACTAAAACTGCCGACATCAGGGCTGCCTGCTGCGACTTTGGCGAAGATCACCGATTTCTCGAAAGCTGCGGCAGGGACCCTGGGGCAGCTCTCCAGCGGCGAGGCTGTTGGCCTTGCCTGGCCGACAAGTGTCCTCGGTATCACCCTGGACAGGTTAGCGAAACCACCAAAACTCGGCGTCCAACAATGGAACGCAAAAAAAGTCTTTGTCACCGACATCGGCAAATATAAATGGATGTTCATCAACGGCATCAGCCCCGCGACCGTAGTGCCGAACGGCTCGATGGTGACTCGTGAATCCCTTGTGGCGGGAATGTATGCCAGTAAGCTGACGGTGACCGGGGGCAAGGAAGATATTGTCTATGGGCGATGTGTGATGGCGCCGGAGATCGCCCGCTTCTGTGGAGACTCCGGCATCGACTCCGCCACCTTGTATGATCCGCCGAATCCAACTGTAGAAAAGTTCGCCGGGGCTAGTGATGCTTTTCAACTTCAGGCTATAATCTATTCTGCGATTGGGGCGCAAAGACCGGCTATGGCTCTTGAAGCGGCGACTGCGCTGGTCAAATTGCTGCCTGAAGATGCACAGGCGCGGATGGCTTTGGGTGTGGCGCAGTTGGGTTCTGGGGATGCTGAGAGCGCCTTGAAGACGTTCAACGAAGCCGGCGCACTCAATGCGAAACTGCCGAATCTGCGGTGCAACCGTGCATCGGCCTTAATCGCACTCAAAAAACGCGACGAAGCCCAGCAGGAACTACTGAAAGCGGAGGATGAGTCCCCAAACGATTCGCGACCGGTGATCGCTTTGGCGAGTTTTTATTTGGGTGATGAAAAAGCGCTCGATAAAGCGCTCACCTACGCTAAAAAGGCCGCTATCCTGGCTCCTAACAGCGCGGCGGCCGAATTGCTGGTCGGCAAAGTCGAAAAGAGCCGAAAAGACTATTCGGCCGCGATCAAGTCCATCGGCGAGGCGGTCAAAATGGCGCCCGAGTGGGGCGAGGCGTGGTATGCTCTGGGATCAACCTATGAAGAAGCCGGGGACAAATCGAATGCGGAAAAAGCATATCGAAAACTCGTTGAGAAACAGCCGACAAACCCGGACTCGTTGATAATCCTTGCCTCGTTTTTGATAGACATCGACAAAAAAAACGAGGCCGATGAGGTGCTTGGAAAAATTCGCGCCCTCAATCCTCCAAAGGAAGTATTGGAAAGCGTGACAGCTTTGCAGAATAGAATCGAAGACAAACAGCAGTAGGTGCCTTATTCGCGCTGATCTTAGCCATTGTCTTCTTTCGATTGCTCTTTTGCCGCCGCATACACCGGATCGCTATCGATCACCACTTTGCGCACTCCGGTTCTGATCGAAGCGATGCTGGTGTTGTCATTCGGGTAGACGCGGTTTGTTAGAATGATGATATAGGTGCCGGCAAAACGATCGATCTCTATGGCGGTCCCAGTATAGCCGCTGTGAGCGATTGCGGCTGTATCGGGGCCTCGTTTATCGGGAGTAGGATACCTGTTGTCGTCTGCTATTCCCCAGCCAAGCGCCCAGGCGGTTTTCGATTCCTTAGGGGCAAGGGTGGTGAAGAACATATCCACAATCTCAGGTTTGAATATTCTCTGCTGTTTCAGCGCTTCACGATCCACAAATCTACCGTTATTTAGCAGCATACTGCAAAATTTGGAAAGGTCGTTTGCGGAACTGAATAAGCCGGCATTGCCTGAACAGTGGTTGTTATCTATGTAATAATAAGCTAACGGGTCGTGGACCTCTCCCTGCCGAGTTTTCAGTGTCGGTGCGCATTGTTTTATTTGTTCAGCCGAAAGATGGTAAGCCGTGTTGTGCATCTCCAGCGGCTCCCAGACCCTTTCGCGAAGATAGGCTTCTTGAGTCATTTTCGCGGCTTCTTCGTTCACACGAGCCAGGGTGAGGTAGTTCAGGCACGAGTAAGTATGGCCCTTATTGGTTTCATAATTCAGCGACAGTGATGCTATGCATTTGGTAAGCCCGTCGGCGTTGGAATCGTCTTTTTTCTTGGCTTTACTCGCACATTCCACGCTGGTATACGCGGGCAAACCGGATGTGTGGGTAGCGAGGTTAAGTATATTGATCGCGCGTTTGTCCTCTCGATCCCACGTCGGCAGATATGTGCTTACGGAATCTTCGAGTTTGACCTTGCCCTCTTGAAGCAAAAGAGCCAGGGCGGTAGCGGTGCCGGTTGGTTTGGAGCACGACGCCAGATCATAGATCGAATCCAGGGTTACGGCGGGCGAGTTTGAATCGTAAGTGAAGTGTCCATATGCTTTGGAGAACAAAATGGATTCCGCACTACCGATCACTACGCAGCAACTCGGCGCTTTGCGGGCCGAAATAGCATCTCCGACCACCGCATCTATGCGTTTGGAAGCAGCTTCGTCGATCACCGGCGCAGATATACTCGGAGAAACAATGACAGAAAGGGCAATCGATATCAAAATCAACGATTTGTAGCTCACACTATTCCCCGAACGCCTCCCCCTTGAGCGCGGACAATACCCTTCTTCCTCTCCCTATCCTTTGAGCGCGGGTAATATCCTTCTCCTTCTCCCTCTCCCTTGAGGGAGAGGGCGGGGTGAGGGGGTCATCTCATCTACTCTTCCTCTTCTTCTTCTACCTCCTCGAGATCGTCATAGTCATCTTCGACATCGGCTTGATCTAGAAGCGAGGTTGGGTCCGCTTTCTTTTTTGGTTTGGCCGGGCCGGTATTGTCCTGCGTCTCGGCTTTCGGGATTCTGGCAAGCCCCGCGACACCATCCCCGGCCCCGAGGTTAATCAATCTGACGCCCTGGGTCGAACGGCCAATGGAGCGAATCTCTTTAACCCGGATTTTGAGCATAATGCCCAGACTCGTGATGATGGCTATCTTGTCGGTATCATCAACAACGGCGGTCTCGACGATTTTACCGGTCTTATCGGTTATATTCATCGTCTTGATGCCCTTGCCACCCCTGGTCTGCTTGCGGTAATCCAAAAGCGGGGTCCGCTTTCCGTAGCCTTTCTCGGTTGCAACGAGCAAATCCGCATCGGGCTTGGCAAGACACATCCCTACCACCCGGTCACCGCCGGACAGCCGTATTCCTCTCACGCCGCCGGATGCGCGACCGGCGCTGCGAAGATCATCCTCGTTGAACCGTATAGACATACCGTTATGTGTGACCATCACGACTTCGTCCTTGCCCGAGGATATCTCGACCCACTTGAGAGCATCGCCTTCCTCGATATCGAATGCCCGCAGTCCGTTGGCTCGCATATTATGGAACTTATCGAGAGACGACTTCTTGACCTCACCCTGCTCCGTAGCCATGACGATGAAACCGTCTTTGTCCATCTCACGCAGCGCGACAGTCGCCGTGATGCGATCCCCAGGCTCGATGCTTATAAGATTGATAACCGCCGTCCCCATCGCCGTGCGGGTCGTCTGCGGTATTTCGTAAGCCTTGAGGCGGTAAACGCGACCACGATCCGTGAAGAAGAGCACATAGTGGTGTGTCGTCGCCGCAAACAGATGTTGTACTTTATCCTCTTCCTTGGCGGTTGCACCAATCTTTCCTCGGCCTCCGCGTCTCTGGGGCCTGTAGGTATCCACCGGGACACGCTTGATGTAGCCGTCGCGAGTGATGGTGATTATGGTCTCCTCATCGGGGATCATATCCTCCTCACCAATCTCATCAGCCTCCATCGGGATAATGCGAGTCTTACGAGGGTCACCAAATTTGGTCTTCAGATATCGCAGTTCATCTTTGATGATCCCGAGTATTTTCAGCGGATCCGACAGCAGGTCCTCCAGCCAGCCGATGCGCTTGAGAAGGTCCTTATAGTCTTCCTCGATCTTCTCTCGCTCGAGGGCGGTAAGCTGGCGAAGCTGCATGTTGAGAATAGCGTCGGCCTGGAGCTGCGAAAGTCCAAATCGGGCCATCAGCTTGGTGCGAGCGTCCTCGGCGTTTGCCGAGCCGCGGATGATGCGTATCACTTCGTCGAGGAAATCAACGGCAACGCGCAGTCCTTCGAGGATGTGCGCCCTGTAAAGCGCCCGCTGCAGTTCATATTTTGTTCTGCGCTCGACGATCTCCACCCTGTGATTGATGTAGTGCTGCATCAGTTCGCGGATGTTGAGCACTCGCGGCTGGCCATTGACCAAAGCCAGGTTGATAACGCCGAAGGTCTTTCGCAGATCGGTGTGTTTCAGCAGATAATTGAGGACTTTGCGCGGGTGTGCGTCGCGTCTAAGCTCGATTTGCAACCGAATCCCGTGGCGGTCGGAGTAGTCATACATCGCGGTGATGCCGTCTACCCGCCGCTCGCGAGCAAGCAGCGCTATCTTTTCCTGCAAAGTCTGTTTGTTGACCTGATAGGGCAGCTCGGTAACGACTATTGCAGCCTTGCCGCCTTCCATTGGCTCTATGGTGGTCTGCGCCTGCATAATAATCTGGCCACGACCGGTCTCATAGGCCGACTTTATGCCCTTGGTGCCCAAAATCAACCCCGCAGTCGGGAAATCCGGCCCCTTGACGTGCTTTGACAGATCCTCAATCGTCGCTTCAGGATCGTCTATCAGATGAATGATTCCGTCGCAGACCTCCGAAAGGTTGTGCGGAGGCATCTTGGTGGCCATACCGACTGCGATCCCCTCGCTGCCATTGCACAGCAGGTTCGGGAACTTACCCGGTAAATCCAACGGCTCCATTCGGGTCTGGTCGTAGTTGTCCTGCCACTCGACGGTATCTTTATCAAGGTCCTCGAGCATCTCCATCGCAAATGGACTCATGCGCATTTCAGTATAGCGCATAGCTGCGGGCGGGTCGCCGTCGATAGAACCCATGTTACCCTGCGCGTCGATGAGCGGGTAGCGGGCTTTGAAGTCCTGAGCCATGTTGACCATGGTCGGATAAATGACCTGTTCACCGTGCGGATGGTAGTTACCTGAGGTATCGCCGGCGATTTTCGCGGACTTTCGGTGCTGGGCGGATGGCCCCAGGTGCAGGTCGTTCATGGCGGCCAGAATTCGCCGCTGGAACGGCTTCAGGCCGTCTTTGACATCGGGCAGAGCACGGGAGATGATTACGCTCATAGCGTAATCCATATACGATCGCTTTAGCTCGTCCTCGATATTTACAGGGATAACTTCCCGAGCGATGTTACTCAAAAATTAGGGGTCCTCTCGTGACATTTTAACGTTCTTATTATACTCCCCAACGCTCATGCGGTCAAGGAAGCGGCTAGCCCGCACGTCCTCCCTCAAGTGAGAGGGAGTAGATTGTGCCCTTCACCTGGGGCTGAAGGGTTAGCACGCGTATTCCCTCTCCTGGGGGAGAAGGGTTAGCATACGTGTTCCCTCTCCTGGGGGAGAGGGTTAGGGTGAGGGCGAAACCCCTTCCCGCACAAGCTTTCATGTTTCATCACCCCGCTTGGTTTGCCACGCCCACCCCCTCACCCCCGCCCTCTCCCTCGAGGGAGAGAGAGTAGCTGGAGTCCCCTCTCCTGGGGGAGAGGGTGAGGGCGAAACCCCTTCCCGCACAAGCTTTCATATTTCATCACCCCGCCCGGTTTGCCACGCCCACCCCCTCACCCCCGCCCTCTCCCTCGAGGGAGAGG
>JAAYKG010000079.1 GCA_012522555.1 Armatimonadota bacterium | reverse complement strand
TGTTCTATAATCGAGAAAGACTTCATTCTTCTTTGGGCTATATGAGCCCCGAGGAGTTTGAAAGAAACTACAAAATATCAGCCGCAGCATGATGAGCAACGTGTACATTTTTTGCTGCGCAGGTCAAAGATACCGGTGCTGCGGCAAGTGTTTGTCGGCCGCTATGAACCATGGCGGCTAATGACAAGCTCTCGTGTGCCGATAATAACAGATAGAGGTGTGCAGCGTGGATTACTACTGCGAGCTGTCAAGAGAACAACTGGAAGCAGCACTGAACTTCATCCGTCATGTGCAAGATGAGAAGGCGAAGGGAAGAGACATCGACCTAGGCGGCTTGCGTCGGGTGGTTGTACGCCGCCACTGTGTCGACAAGACCAACGTTCAGTTCGATATCGAGTATGACAACCAATCGAAAGCAGCTTAGTCTTCCCCGCTTTGCTCTATAGTAGCTCTGCTATCAAACCCACCTTTCCGCGCGATATAAAGCTGACCTGCGGTCGCCAAGAATGCCACGACCCAGAGGAATTCGTTCTTCGCCACCGGTTGCAGTGCCTTCGGCAGGTGCGGACATATAACAAGTTCGACGCCGACTAGAACACACGCTCCCAGTGTAGGAGACACATCCTTCAGTGACGAAAGTCTGCTGATTGCCGAGCTCTTCTTCTGGCTTCTGCTGCGAACCGCCCACCAAAGCAACGGCAGCACCATCAGCGGATAAGCCCACCACTGTCCGATTCGGATAACTGCATATAATGCTACTGCAAGAACGGCAGATACAACGGTCAAGCGATTCTGTAGCTGAAGATGCTGGTTCTGAAGACGCAGTGCCTCGTTCTCCCCTTTGATCTCAGTCTGGCCGGATTCCACTTGGGTCAACCGTGACTGGATGCGTGAGCGTTCCTCAGCTTGTTCGGAAGCCGAGGTTTCAAGCAGACGTATCCTCTCTGCCAGAGTCTCTGCCTCTTCCTTACGGATCCTGCCTTCTGCAGCAAGATTGTTAGCGTTATCAAGCACCGCTTTGTCAACGAGCGCAACTACTTCCTGATCGCTGAGATCCGCTGACGATTTGCCAAGGGTGGAGAGTTCCTCATCGAGTATCCTTGTGCAATCAATGGACTGAATAAGTTCAGGGTCCAGATCACGGTAGGTTTCCATATACTCGATCTGGCGGGCGACTACTCTATAGTCGCGCCTTGGCCGGGTGAACTCAAGATCGCACAGCAGATGCACAATTCCCGGAGCTGTGCGTCCCGGCATCCTGCTCCGGAGCCACTCGATCCATGAGTATGGACGAATTGCAAAGCTGGGAGTAGGAAAATCGAGTGGCGGCAGGCACCGTGTTGCCTCCCTGTCGAAAAGACTCAAACTGTAGTCACGAGTAATCAGCCAAGAACGAATACCGCTTCCCTTCTGTCTACGGAACTCCCGGACTAGGAGGTACATCGCTGCATCATGCTCTCTCGCCCGTCTTCTCTTAGACTTGCAGCAACTGTCGAACAAGTCCGCCACAGGTGTAATCTGGTCGCGGTTCGCAACCTTCGCGCCAGACGAATACTCGACGTTGTATGGCTTGAGCAGGGAGGGAAGGTTCTCATATCTCTGCCTGTACTCTCCCCAGGTCAAGCTCCGATTCTTGGCAAGTGCGTTGAGGTAGTCCACCAGGAAGCAACTGGCGTTGCTGTTTCTATCAGAATGGTCATCGTGACCTACGGAGTCATTTCGAGCATGCAAGCGTTGCTTCTCGGCTTCGTCAATCAAGCCTATGTATTCCTGGCGAGTTTCCTCCGAGACGCGGACCGCTACTCCCAATTCGACGGACATCGCGACAGCTTGGCGAGCTAGTATTGTCTGGCCATCGCCATCGTTGATCCCGAGCAGGTCGATGAGTACGTTCGTATCCAAGTAGCATTCGGTATCTGATAATTGAGCAGTGAATACATCCTGAATCTCCTGCGTGCATCGTAGCAGTTGGAGTTCGTAGTAGCCATCAAGCAGTGCCTCCAAGTACTGACGCCGCTCATCATCGGCGTTCTTAAAGAACCGCTGGCAGGCATCCACACCTGTCTTTCGAATGACATCTGATCGCCCCTTAAGAAGGCTGCAGTCTAGCATGGGTGGCTCGTGGACCTCTTGTGCACTGCCCGTACCCCAGTCACCCAATGCTTCGGCCGCAAGAAAGCTGACTATTCTCCCTATGTGTTCCTCGACAACCTCTTCAAGCTCTGCACGATGCGATTCCAAAGCTGGTTCTATGTGCACTTCTTGGTCCAGCCAAGCATCGAATACGCGCCGCTTGAGCAGAGCACGATTCATTCTTTCGCCTTGGATCTCAAGGTAAACTTGAGCAGATAGCTCAAGGTAGTCTGTTCCATCGGCCGACGATGGTAAGAGAATCTGACCCTCAACCAGTCGTCTTACTGCCTCGGTCACCACAAAGTCAGGCAACATGGTCAGTGTACACTCGGCTACCAAATCGCCAACCTGCGACGATGCTATGCGAAACCCAGGATCCCTAAGCGCGAACGCGTTCTTGATAATGGTATCGTAGGCAGTCTCGACTGCCTTGCTTCCGTCCTCATTTCTCAATACAGCAGCTACCGATGCAGCTGCTATCCAGTCTTTGTTGAGTTCTGCTGCCATTCGTTGAGGTACGCTCCATTGCAGATTCGGCTTTCCACGCGTAGCGCAGCAGCCATCACCAATCGTTCCAAATTGCCTACGATGATTTCGACAGCATAACCCACAATTCCTTGTGGCAATCAGGCTAGCAAACGCGGTAACACCCGCTACTCCAATCGCTTTTACACGCAAACGAACTCGAAACCTCCCAAAGCTAGGCGTAATACGTCCTTTGGACTTATTTGCAGAAGTCCAAAGGGCAACAGAGAAAACCAGCACAAAGAGAGAAAATGGGAGTCTGATGTCGGATTTCGGCGGCGAACGAGTCCAAAGGATGGGGTTGCGGGAATACGTCTCAAACATCGCCGCTGAGCACGAAAACCACGCGCAAGACGGCAAAAGCCCCGGCGATCACATCACCGGAGCTCTTGGTAGAGAGAATCTTTGTATTCAGTTGTTTGGTGGAGGTGCCGGGACTCGAACCCGGGTCCAAAAGAGGGCAAACCAAAGCGTCTACGAGCATATCCTGCAATTTAATTCTCGGGCTTGTCGTCTCCTGCAGGCGGGATACATCGGCCCCAGTCCGTAAGGGCGTCCTCGACAACTGCCGGACTTAGTTTGTCGAGCAAGTCGGTTCTAGTTACACTCGGATCCGTTCACACCGACCTAGAACGGGCGAATGCGCTGCCCTTAGGCTGCGAGTGCGTAATTGTTATTCGCGTTTATGTTTTGGACGGCTTTTTACGAGGCCAACCGACCAACCTCGGCTCGCAACTCAGGCCAACCGCTCCCCTGTCAACACCAATCACCCCCATACATGCTGACGTGATTATCGGAGAATTGTGGCACCTTTATTATACCCCATTTTGCCGCTGCTCTCAAGCATTGCAGGAGATCGCAAATTGCATGGCGTAAGATACTACGACTTTGGAAATAGAAAGCAAAGAGATGCCGATACTTGGAGTAGGGGTAGATATAATCGAATCTGAACGTATTCGCGAACTGTGCGAGCGCTCGCCGGCATTTGTTGACAGAGTGTTTACACAAGTCGAGCAAGACTATGCAATGAACAAACCATCGAAATATCTGCATTTGGCCGGCAGGTTTGCAGCAAAGGAGGCTGTAGCCAAAGCTTTAGGGACTTCATTTTCGTGGAAAGAGGTCGAAGTTGTGAACGAATCCAACGGCAAACCAACAATCAACCTTTATGGCCGTGCGAAAAAAGCCGCCAAAGGAGCGATAGTCCATATCAGCATCTCCCACACCGAGCGTTATGCAACCGCATTTGCCATACTTGAGGAGCCATAATGAAGAATCGCCGGATAGTTACAGCAAGCCAGATGCGCGAGATGGACCAGCGCTCAAGCACAGACTTCAACATCCCCTCCATAATTCTCATGGAAAACGCCGGACGCGCGGTCTTTGAGGCCGCGGTCGAAATCCTCGGCGGAGATGCACGCGGCAAAAGAATTCTGATCCTTTGTGGCCCGGGCAACAACGGAGGAGATGGGTTCGTAGTTGCCAGATATCTCCACCAGGCTAAAGCGCACCCGATAATAGCATATTATGGCGACAGGGAAACAGCGACAGGCGACGCTTCTGTGAATACCGAAATCGCCTACTCACTGGGCATTGAAATACGCTCAAATCCCGGCTGTAAGCACGAACTACCATCCGAGCGATTAGATCTTATTATAGACGCGCTGCTCGGAACCGGCGCCAAAGGTTCGCCCAGGGAACCGATGGGCGAGCTTATAAATCGAATTAACGACTATAGCCGTCGTTTGAAGATTCCCACGCTGGCGGTTGATATACCGTCCGGAGTTGATGCCGATACCGGGCAGACTCCCGGAGAGGCGATTAACGCTGACGTAACGGTCACATTCGCCGCTCCAAAAATCGGGTTGGCTATACATCCTGGAGCCTCGCACGTCGGACGTCTTATCGTCGCCGATATCGGAATCCCTGCATCGCTAGCAAAAGAAATCGATGGCGACACTATATATCTGACCGGCGCAGAGATAGCCGCGCCTTTTTGTCGGCCCAGGCCCGCAAATTCGCACAAAGGAAACTACGGTCACACCGCCATCGTCGCCGGGTCCGTCGGAATGACCGGGGCTGCGGCTCTGGCGGCCGCGGGAGCCATGAGGATCGGGACAGGTTTGGTGACCGTGCTTGTTTGCGAATCCCTCAATGACATAATGGAAGCCAAGTTGACGGAAGCGATGACGATTCCGGTCCCGCAGGGTAGGGCGGGAGGTTTCGGGGCAGCGTCGCTGGAGGTTGTGCTGGGGTATATCAACAAGTGGGATGCCGCGATTATTGGCCCCGGGTTTGGCAGGGATGATGATACGATTGAGTTTACGCATAATCTTATCAGGCGCTTAGAAAAGCCTGCTGTCATCGATGCCGATGCGCTGTATGCCGTTTCAAAAGATATCGACGTGTTGAAAAAATGTCACGCGCCGTTAACAATCACTCCTCATCCGGGGGAGATGGCGGAGCTTACTGGAACTAGTTCGGAGCAGGTGCAGTCTAATCGACTGAAAGTTGCCTGCGATTTTGCCGACATTCATAATGTGACCGTGGTGCTAAAGGGTGCGGGAACGATCATAGCATCGCCGGGCGGGAAAATCTTTATAAATACTACCGGTTCGCCAGGCATGGCCACCGGTGGTGCTGGAGATGTGTTGTCAGGGATGATAGGCGGCTTGCTCGCGCAAAAAGCCGATGTGGCTACTGCTGCAGTCGCCGCGGTATATCTTCATGGGTTGGCGGGGGAGATTGCAGCGGAGAGGCTCACGGAGCCAGCGATGCTTGCAGGAGATCTCGCTGACGCTATCGGAGACGCCATAAAAATGACTCAAGCTACGTCGTCGGAGTTCTAACGTCCCGTAATTTGCCGTCGTGTAACAATTGTGCTACTCAGATCAAAGGAGTGATCCATTAGCCATGTATAAAAGAGTCGTTATCCGGGTTGCCGTTCTTATTATGGCTGTGCTGATATGCAGCGTGGTCGGAGCAGACCCCAAAAGCGAAGCCGACGCCAAACCGGCAGCAAAAGAGAAGGAGTCTGCCGCCACTCTAAACGTTGAAACCAAGGGAAGTTATATCTATTGGTTCACCTATACCGGCGATGAGGGGACCCCTCAAATCACCCTGCCTGTTCGGTTTAAGGGTAAATCCACAAAAATGGATGTCGACAAAGTAGTCGGCGGAGCGACACTTTATGTGCTGGACAAGGGGTCTAATAACCTTGCCATTATGCACTACGACAAAGGGGACAATGTCGATCTCGCAACTCCGGACTTCCAGCACGTTCGCGAGGTCAGGCTCAGAGTAATCGCCGAGGATCGCAAGCCTATCGAAAGCGCGGTTGTCCACATTACAGATGGCCTCGATGAGAAACATATGGCAGTAATCACCCCTGCGGACGAGGGGGTGGCGACGTTTTTTAATGTCGCTACGGGCGGAATAACTGTTAAAGTTGACGCCGAAAACCTGCGCAAAACTATCGATTCCGATATCACTCTTCCGGATGAACGAACTACCCCGGGCTTCCAGCGGGATATCAAGGTCTCGGGTGATGTGAACACGCTCAATGTCAAGCCTGCGGCTTCTAAATCTCCTGAAAAGAAAGGAAAGAGCGGTGCAACTTCCTGGGCTAATCTTTTACAGACTATTACTGGTCTGGCTATGCTTGGAGTTGTGATTGCCGTTGTGTTAATTGTGTTGAGAGCTAAGGGGATTACAGGCAAATCAGCGCTGAAGGGCCTGGGGGTGCATCTTCCGGACGAAGAACAAATTCAACCCGATCCCCGTGCGCCTGCCGCTTCTACCGTTGATCCAAATGTCTGTCAATTCTGTGGACAGGCAAAGGATGCTCAGGGTATGTGCGCTTGCAGTGTGGTTCCCGGGACTACCCCAACTGCGACTTCTACGGCGGGCGTCCCGAGGCTGATAGGCTCTCAAGGATTGTATGCGGGGCATGTTTTCGAGATCACATCCGACACGGTCGTGGTCGGGCGCGAGCCGGACAACCCGGCAGCATTGCCCAACGATGCAACTGCTTCTCGGCACCATGCGACGATTTTCAAATCGGAGGGCGGATATACCATTCGCGACGAAGGAAGCTCAAACGGAACTTTTGTAAACGGGGCACGAATCACGGAACAAAGATTGACGCCCGGAGACGAAATTCAGATCGGCGCGACAAAGTTTCGATTCGAAATCTAACATTCTGATAAATAATGGGACGTGTAATTAGATATACATTAGCCGGCGCATTTGGCATGTTAGCGGCGTGGATGGTGATGGAACCGACGCCGCTGATGCCGGACGTCGAGCGTGACCTCACTTACCCGCAATACTTCCTCATCGGGCTGATTGCGGGATTATTTGTCGGTGTGATGCTTGGAATAGCCGGAGCGTTGTCCGCCGCTTCTTCTCGTGACGCGATAAAGGGGATTTTGATCTCCAGCCTCTTCGGCGCGGCGGGGGGAGTGATCGGCTTGAGCGTGGGAAGCCGGGTCTACAGCCTTATGTTTGGTCTGGCGTCTTCGGCGGGGTTCTTCTCGTTTATTATGCTTCTGATCGGCCGCGGGTTGGGATGGGCAGTGATCGGCGGGCTGATCGGAATGTCCCACGGTGTCGCAGCCTCCAGTCCAAGAAAAATAATCAACGGCGGGGTGGGGGGATGCATCGGCGGCGGGATTGGCGGTTCCGTATTCGAGATTCTTGCGTGGATGAACAAAAGTGGCCTATCCGGCAACCCGCCGGCGCTTATCCGATTTATCGCTTTCGCGGCGACCGGGGCCGCCATTGGTTTATTTCTAGGTCTTGTTGAGGAACTTACCAAGCAGGCCTGGCTTATCAAGCTCGCCGGTCGCAACGAAGGTCGCGAGATCGCGCTGGATAAACCGGTGACGGTGCTGGGGCGGGATGAATATGCGGATATCCCTGTTTTCGGAGATCCGGATGTAGCGCAAAAGCACGCCGTAATCATTTCTCAGGACAAACGCCACGCTATCGAGGACGCGGGGTCTTTCTATGGCACTCGCATAAACGGAGTCAAACTAACCCGGCGGGAGCTTCTCGCTGACGGCGATCTGATAGAGGTCGGCAAGACAAAGTTCAAATATAAAGACAAGGCTACGGCGCGAAACCGCCCATCTTCATACATCGAGGCCGGAATCCCAAACTCGTCGCATCTGTGCCAATTTTGTGGAGCAGTAAAAGATGCGAATGGCAACTGCGATTGCACGGTAGCACAACAAGACTCATCCAGGACTGCCTCTATACCGGCAGGGCAAACATTGCACGATAGCGCCACCGTTTCGACTTTCGCGCAACCGCCTGCGGGTTCTCCCAAATTGGTCGGGATATCCGGGCCATACTCCAGTCATACATTTTTGCTGGCGCCGGAGACCACTATTGGTCGTGAAGCATCCAAAGATATCGCCTTGTCGATGGACAACTCGGTATCTCGCAACCACGCTCGAATTGCGATTGAGGGGGGAGCGTGCATAATTTATGATGATGGCAGCACCAACGGAATATTCGTTAATAAAGCTCGCATCATCAGGCATCAGTTACAGCCAAAAGATGTAGTGCAGGTCGGCAGCACGCAATTCAGGTTTGAGGCTGATTAGTGGAAACAAGATTTCTGAAATACGGGGGCAGTGGATGAACGACGATAAAACACAGATGATTCCGCCGAATGATCCGAACAAAACACAGATGTCGGCCGGCGCATTTTCGGCTGATATGAACCGCACACAAATGGCGGGCAGTATGCAAGCTCTGACGGTCGAGTGTGTGCCTGAGAACAAATACTCCCAATCCACCGCCGACACACGTCAAAATGTGCTCGTGAAGATGACCGGCACGGGGACGGCGATGGGCGCGCGCATGCCTCTCAATCTATGTCTTATATTGGATCGCTCCGGCTCGATGGAAGGCCCGCCGATGGAGTATATGAAGCGTGCTTGCTCCTATGTGGTCGACCTGCTCGAACCCAACGACATTTTATCTATCGTCGCGTTCACCGATCAGGCGGAATTGATAATGCCCGCGCGCAGGGTGGTCAACAAGCAATTGATCAAGCAGCACATAGATATGCTCCAAGTCGGTAACACCACCGACCTGTATGGCGGCATTCAGCTTGGCGCTGGCCAGGTCGCGTCGGTTGCGTCGTCGGGGCATGTCAATCGCGCGCTTTTATTTACCGATGGGGAGCCTACCGCCGGCATCAAGGATTTCTCCTCTATTGTCGGCCAGGTTGCCGAACAAAAATCCCGCGGAGTGACGCTCACTGCGCTCGGCTTCGGCTCGGATTACAACGAGGAACTGCTTGCAGCCATAGCCAAACGCAGTGGAGGCAACTATTATTATATTACGCGCCCGGAGCTAATCCCGGAGATTTTCAGGAAAGAACTCGAGACCCTCATGAACGTGGTCGCGCGCAATGTCAAGCTGCGAGTAAACACGTCGCGATGGGTGCAGGTGCGCCAGATATACAACAAACTGCCGACATTTGGCCACCGATCCGCCGAAGTTACGCTCGCTGACATCGAACGCGGGCAGACTCAGACAGCAATAATAGAGATGGAATTGGGCAATCGGCCGGGCGGCAAATATCGAGTCGCCAAAGTAGAAGTGATCTATGATGACAGCGTTACTGCGGCCGCCGAATCCGTCAGCGGCGATGTGATAGTAGACTTCAACACGGATGAAAATCTCATCGCAACCGGAGTCAATGAGCAGGTTCTCAGGGAGATAGAGGTCGCTGAGGCTTCTCGAAACCTGGAGAAGACGGTGATGGGGATGCGCACCCAGCAAGTATCACCTGCCGACGCGGTTCGTGAGCTTGAAAAGACGAGGATGATGCTGATAGACCAGGGCAAAACCCTTCAGGCACAGGATATTCAGAACGCCATCGACCAAATCAAGCAGGGAGGCGGCGCGGAGAAAACGCTTATGGGCACGATTATTGATCTCGATCGGGGGAAAAGCTGATGGATATGGACAAGACCGCGATTGGCGCGTTCGATACAGGCGAAGCTACGCAGATGATAAGTGCCCCGACATCAAATGCAACGCAGATGGCGATCAATGTGGATTGCCCGGTCTGCCGCACCCCTAATCCGCCTTCTGAGACCTATTGCATCGACTGTGGTTTTTTGCTTTCCTCCGCACCGGAAACTGCGGTTGAAATCGAGCAAATTGCATCAATGGCAAAGCTTGTAACCACCGACGGCGCTCGAGAATTCCCTTTGAAACCCGGGATCAACACCGTCGGCAGAGAGAATACGGATGTGCTGCTATCGCACAACACCGTTTCGCGAAACCACGCAATCATAACTATAGAAAACGATGCTGCGTGGGTGGAGGACAAGGGCAGCACCAACGGCACCTTTGTAGATGGCTCTAAAATATCCGGCACGGAAAAAGTGGAGATGGCGGACGGCTGCGAAGTTATGTTCGGCAGCCTGGCTCTGAAATATTCCGCGCCGGAGGTTGTGGAGGTGCAGGAACCGGAATATGATGAGGCGGCTTGCGAGGACACAGATGAGCTTATGGAAGAGGTTGAATGTGCGGTTTGCGATGAGGAAATCGACGAGAGCGTGCGCGACACCCCTGCCTTAGTCGGTAAATTGGTCTCGATAGACGGCTTACTCAGCTTCGATGTTCAGCAAGGCGCAAATTCGATAGGCCGACGGCAGGGCGAAAACGATATAGTCATCACAGACCCATACTGTTCAGGTCGACACGCCCGATTGGATTATGCAGACGGGGTGTTTACGATTACGGATATCGGCAGCACCAATGGAACTAAGCTAAACGGCGCAAAACTTGATATCGATTCTCCGCACGAACTGAGAGATGGTGACGAGATTGCGATCGGCAATTCGGTATTCAGATTAGAGGTGGCCTGACGTGGACGATCAACGTGAGATCACGGCCAAAATAAACACCGCGGAGCTTGTCAAAGAGCATGAGGAGCGGGCAAACAAAGCGCGCGGCATCATACTCGATACTCTGCTTGGTGCAAAAACCGACCTTGGGTGTGTTCGCGAAAACAACGAGGACAAGTTTGAGTTCTTCCAGCCGGATGACGAAGAAATACTTGCCACAAAAGGCGCATTCTACGGCGTGGCCGACGGGATGGGAGGGCACGCCGCTGGGCAGATCGCCAGTGAAATCGCGCTTAAAAGCGCCATCCGAGCTTATTATGCCGACAAATCTCCTGTAGTGGAGGAATCTTTACGCGCCGCCGTGCAATACGCCAACGGGCTTATCTATGATCTGTCTCGAGCCATTGTCGAACGAAACGGCATGGGAACGACCATCACCGCCCTTGTCTTGAGAGGAAAGGAAGCATTCATCGCCCAGGTCGGGGACAGCCGCTGTTATCGTGTGCGCAGAGGCAAAATCCAACTGCTTACAAGCGACCATTCGTGGGTGAACGAGCAGGTCCAGCGAGGCGCTCTGACCCTCGAAGAAGCGGAATTATCCCCGTTCAAAAATGTGATTACGCGTTCCATAGGCATCGCTCCCAGCGTGCAGGTCGATGTTTTCACAGAAGAAATCGAGCCGGAAGATCAATATTTGTTGTGTTCAGACGGGCTATCAAACGAACTTTCAACAGATGATATCCGTGATGCCATATTAAAATCGTCCCCCTCACAAGCCGCATGGGACCTCATCAATCTCGCTCTCGAACGCGGCGGAAGAGATAACTGCACCGCGCTCATAATAAAGATTCAAAGCATTAAAGAAGCGCAGCAAAAGAGAAAAGGCCTGGGTGCGCTGCTGGGTCGAGGGTAGGATAGTTGCCAACCGGATCCACCAACACACTCGGCAAATATGAGATCATCCGCGAGATCGCTCGTTCCAACGACATCGTCTACGAAGCCATCGACCCGACTATAAACAGACGAGTCGCTCTTAAAGAACTCTGGATTCCGCCAAACGTCCAGGGCGCACAACGCCGCGAGCGCATAGAGCGTTTTCGGCGCGAGGGGAAAGCCGCCGGCAAACTGGCGCATCCGAATATAGTCACCATATATGAAGTCGGCCAGGAAAACGACAGGCACTTCATTGCAATGGAGTTTCTCGAAGGCCAAAACCTTCGCGAAACGATTCAGGCTGGCGGGCCGATGTCTATAAAAGATGCGGCTAATGTCGCCATTCAGTTGTGCTCTGCGCTTTCTTATGCGCACCAGAACGGGGTGGTGCATCGGGACGTGAAGCCGGAGAACGTGCAAATTCTGCCTGGTGGTTTGTGCAAACTCACCGATTTCGGGATTGCTCGGCTGATAGGGGAATCTCCCATTACGCAAAACGGTCAGGTTTTCGGCACCCCGAGCTATATGTCTCCCGAACAAGTCGCGGGTAGAGACATCGACGCCCGTTCGGACATATTCTCCCTCGGGGTTATGCTATATGAAATGGTTGCCGGAGCGAAACCATTCAGCGGAGACAGTATTGTGACTGTCACATACAACATAATGAACCTGCAGCCTCCGCCTCCACCGGGCGCGCCGCCGTGGCTGGTGGGGATAATCCTCAAGGCTATGTCCAAAGAGCCTGCCGATCGGTATTCGTCTGCGGATGAAATGGCCGAGGATATCAGGTCTGAAAGCATCAGTGGCCCATTTGCATTTGCCACAACGCAGCAGACCGGATCATATCCGACGCCGTTCGGAGGTGCGTCGCAGGCCCCCTATCAACAGCCTTCCACAACATATCAGCCGACGCCTTCTGTCCCGGACCCATTCGCCCAGCCGGCGCCGCAGCCTTCTACGGCTCCGCCTTCCCCGCCCAAGCCTGTTATGAGTTCGGAGACACTCAATTTCCTGGGCATATTTTTGTTGGTAATTGGCTTGGCCGGGATACTGATATTCGCGGGATGGGGGATAAACAAAGCGTATATCAGTTATCAGACAGCAATCTCTGGAGAGCAGGCCCGGCAGTATCTTATCGACGCGGATAAGCTCTACAAACAGGGCAATATTGATGGAGCTGTCGCTAAATGGCAAAGTGCGATCAGGGTGTCTCCGCACTCTCAGGAAGCCAAAACGGCCGAGGATAACATATTCAAGGTTCTGATCAATCGCGCCTATGAGACTGCAAAACAACGTGGGAGCGCTCTTGCAATGCAGGCCGAGGAACTGATTACAATGCGTCCGAAGGCTCCCGAGGGCCACTATTATGCCGGTCTCGCGTATGAACGCATGCGGGATAAATCCAAAGCCATCGCGGCATATAGCAAAGCCGTAGAATTTGGCGGCAACGACCGATATGCCATCGCCG
>JAAYKG010000078.1 GCA_012522555.1 Armatimonadota bacterium | reverse complement strand
GATAAGCGGCTTAACGAGGCGTATCGAGCGTGGATCGGCTATTCGAGGCTGCTGGTGGACAAAATCGGCGAGTTTTATGAACTGCACGACGGGGCTGGGTTTTACGAGGAGAACTACGGCTACAGCGTTCTATTGCACTGCATCGCCCTGGACGAATATGGGATGCACGAAAGCGCCGAGAAATATCTCGACTCGGTGCTTCATCTGCAGCAAAGCGATGGGCTTTACACACAGAATTTCGGCTTGGCGGACCAGGGGATGCTCCTGACTGCTTTGGCGCGTCATTATGATGTGACGAGAGATAAGTCCTGGCTGCAGCGTGTGTCAAAGAATATTGTATCGGCCGGCAACTGGCTGATTGAGCAGCGAAAACTGGCTCCGACCAGCGGTGTGACCAAAGGGCTGATCAATTTTCGGCCGTATTGCGACTACACCGCGGCGGAGTTCAACTACTGCGGGGATGCGTGCTGTTGTGTTGGGCTTGAGAAAGCCTCCGCGGCGCTGCGCTCGATTGGTATGACTGCGGAAGCCGAACTCTTCACTTCGGAAGCAAGAAGGTATCGCGCGGATATTTTATCCTCGATGGATGCAGCAGTATTTCGCAGAGACGGCCAGAACTTGCTGCCGCTTGTGCCTGATACGCACAGGATCCTTAAAGACAGCAACTATACGGGCCGGGACTATTATAGCCTTATCAGCGGCTGCCTGCTTGATAGCGGTTTTCTGCCGGCGGAGGACAGGCGAGCGTATTTGATAACTGACCTTTTGGAGCAAAACAATGGACTGCTCGGAGGGTTGTGTCGATGGGGCGCGGATGGAGTGGATCATGCATACGCGCTGGGCTACCTGTTGACGGCCCTGCAGCGAGGGGAGCCGAGGACCGCGATAATGGGGCTTTATGGCTTTCTGGCTTACGGAATGACCCAGGATACGTATTCCGGGGTGGAATGCACCATGGCGGTCACGGGGGCGAACTATTGGACGCTGCCGCATCTATACTCTTGCACACAGCAGTTGAGGCTGCTTAGGAATATGCTGATAAGAGAGGACGGCGATACCCTGAGGCTGGGGGATGCGATGCCGAGACAATGGCTGGAGGATGGCAAGAGATTCGCGCTAAAAGATGTTCCGACTCAGTTTGGAAATGTTTCTCTGACAACACACGCCACCTCAAAAACGATTTCCATGCACCTTGATCCTCCCACCCGCTCGATGCCTGGGCTAATAAAAATTACGCTGAGGCATCCGTCTGATGCTGCAATCCGTTCGGTTGCGGTTGATGGACGAGTGTGGAACGATTTCACTCGGGACAGCGTCGAGCTTCGCGGGATCAATAAACCGACGAACATAATGGTAAACTATAGATAATCGGCTAGTGATCTTTTTTTGCGACTATCGCGGCGCCCAGCGCTCCTACTATCTGCGGTTCTTCGGGCAGCAGCAGCCGGGCGTCGAGCCTTTCTTCTATGGCCGCGACCACTCCCAGGTTTTTAGCGACCCCTCCGGTCATCACGTATGGCCCCTCGGCGCGTAAACGAGCGACCATCGCAAAGATTCTCTCCGCTACCGACCTGTGCAGCCCTCGAATGATGTCCTCTTTGGCGACTCCCTGCGCAACCAGTGCGACGACTTCGGATTCGGCAAAAACCGTGCAGGTGCTTGATATGCGCACATCGTTTTTAGATGAAGCCGATAGCGCACCTAGCGATTGCAGATCGGTATCCAGGGATCGGGCCATAACTTCGAGAAACCTGCCTGTGCCTGCTGCGCATTTGTCGTTCATAGCAAAATCATCAACGCGCCCATCTTGATTTAGTCGTATGACCTTGCTATCCTGACCGCCGATATCTATCACTGTGCGAGCCTGTGGGAACAACCATCGAGCGCCAATGGCGTGGCAGGTGATCTCAGTTACAGTGCGATGAGCGAACTCCACACTCCCTCTCCCGTAGCCGGTGGCGACTATACTGGGGATGTCTTCAGGAGCGATCCCGGCTGAGGCAATGGCCTGGTCGAAAGCGGATTGTGCGGCTATCGCACTGCTTGAAAGCGTGGGGACAATAGCGTAGGACATAATATCGTCTGAAAAGATGACTGCATCGGCCGATAGAGAGCCGACGTCGATGCCTGAAGAAATTATCCGGTGGTGTTTCACAAAGACTATTTATAGAATGAACGAAAAAATCCTGCACCTAAAAACAGGCCGGGCAAGCCATTTAAGAAGCTTGCCCGGCAATCTACATCCCTGCCAAGTACCTCCCTTCCAGACACCGGCAGGCGATTGTTACACGCCACTCTGACCTTCGGCAGCCCGGCTTGCTCTTGTCGTCGGACCTCATAGACCCGTCTGCGGATCACGAGTTACTATCTCCGTCGCTTAGAGCCCCGTGGGCTTTGCGTCTCCCGGTCGCCCGGGATTTGCCTTTATCGGTGTCTGTCGTTAACTGCTGCGAATCGGCTCTTGAGCGCACAATGTTCAGGATTCAGTTCTCATCAACTAAGAACTCAATACTGCACGCTACATCACTCGGGCCATTATCGCCGCGAAAAAGTAAGCTGGATATTCACTTGTTCAATCTGCAATTGTCCGTTACATAGAGATTATGCCCCGTGATATGCGGATTATCTGCTGGGGCAATTACCGGTATTTTGAGCTTGTTATCGGGAATGGCTGTAGACGCAGAGGCTCAAGTATGATATAAAAGTGCTGGAACCTCATCCCATCTGATGTCGTCTAAGTATATTGTGCAGTGAATGCTGAAGGTGCAAGCGCAGTGTGCGCCAAAGGTTATTTGGGGTTCGAGGAACGACTAGAATAATGGCTTATCCAAGATTTATCGCGGCATTCATCTTTCTCGCCGCGTGTGTTTGCCCTTGTTATGCCGAGGGCGTGATTCCAGCTAAATTGAGCGTATCGGATGCAGTTGCGATCGCTTTGGGAATGAATCCCGGGCTTAAGCAAGCACAGGAAGCGGAGTTGGCTTCGCAGTCCAGGCTTAGGATAGCCGACCACAGGACTTCTCTGAACTTTGGCGCGACCACAAACTTTCAAAACGCTCGCGACGCTTCGACCTCGTCGGCAATCGTATCTACTGAACTGGCATACGAAAGCCCATTCGGGACCCAGGCAGCACTACAGTTATCCCCTCTCGGAACCGGCAACAGATATGGCTCAGTCGGGGCGAGTTTCGTTCATCCGTTGAACAAAGGCAAGGGGCTGCTCTCCAGAAAAGGGCTGGCGCTGCAAAGCGCGCAATCGGACACCTCGGTGCAATCCAAACAGCTATTCCTTTCACGACAAGCGACGATGCAGGGGGTGGTGGAGGCGTATTTCCAGGCTGTATTGGCACGTGAAGAAGTGAAGGTCCGTGAGCAAGCGGTTCAATTTGCCGAAGAGGCTGCCGATGGTTGGCGCAAGAGAGAAGAAATGGGCAGCGCGGCTGGGATTGATGTTACGCGGTCTGAAATCCAGGTCTCGCAGACGAAAAACGCCTTGAACTCGCAGCAGCGCCGCGCGCGCAACACATTGGACCAACTGATGATTGCCATCGGTCAGGGAATCGGGGAGACCCCGGAGCTTATTGACAGCGTGCCCCCTGATGAAATCAAGATTCCGCCTTTGGGTGAAGCTATAGATAAGGCGTTGGCTAATAGATCCGAGCTTGTTATTTACGACGAACGCCTTGGAGAGCAAGCGAGGCAGTTGGCGCATGCGAAGGATCAGCTGCGCCCCAGGCTCGATGTGGTGGCTAATTTCAACAGTTCCAGCCGCTCGTCGGGGTTTATAGGCCAGTCAATTTTTGGAGATGGCTCGTTAGTCACGGGCCTTGAGTATAGCATCCCGCTCGATCAACACACTTTGAGGGAAACTCAGGATACTGCTGCGCGTCAGTTGGATGTGCTTCGTAACCTGCGTTTGTTCCAGATGGATCAGATAACAGAACAGGTGCGGTCGTCGTATCGTCGAGTGGAGAGTGCGCGGGCGTCGTTAGAGATTTTGGCCAAGAACAAAGAGGTGGCAGTCGAGAACCTGAGGATTGCTAACCGTATGATGGAAGAGGGGGAGGGTTCCAGCCGCGACGTACTGGATGCCCAGCAGGCTATCACCGAAGCCGACAGTAGCTTATTGTCTGCTAAAACTGATCTATACCTGGCCTCGATTGATCTCAATCGCGCGATGGGCGAGGATATAACACAGATGGAGTTCAAATGAAACGTCAGATACGACTTTGGGTAACGCGGGTTGTAATGGTAGTGCTGCTTGTTTTGGCGGCACGACAGTGGGGCCTGCCGATGTATTCAAAATATTTCAGCCCCAAAAAAAGCGTTGCATACATTCCGCAAGGCAAGGTTAAATACGGAGATTTTACTGTTAGTTTCCATGAGTTGGGCACTCTCGCCGCCGAAAAATCGGTGCCTGTTTATGGGGAGGACAACGGTAAGGTGATTTATCTGATCTCCGAGGGCGCTATGGTCAAAGCGGGCGACGTCATCGCCGAGATGGATCGAAGCGACCTGGAACGAGAGATACGAAATCAACGGCTTACGGTGAATAACGCTGAAGCTGAAGTGGACCGTGTCGAAGAAGAGTTCAAGATGCTGGTTGCAAGCAATCAGACCCACTACGACAAACAGCAGGCCGACTATGACTTCAGTGTCAATGAGCTGGAGATGGCGAAAAAGACGCTTGAAAAGAAAATGCGCCTGGCTGATGAGAAGCTGGTTCCGCGCGATCAGGTCGAGCAGGCCGAGCTTGCCGTTCGATCCAAAGAGTTGGCGGAGATGAAGGGTAAAAAAGACCTCGAACTTCAGGTGGCGGACAATAAGTCCAAGGAGAATCAAAAGCAAGCCGATGTTCGAAAGGTGAAATTTGCGCTGGATACCCAGCTCCGAACCCTGGACGAGTTGGAAACTCGCCTGAGCAAAGGTGTAGTGCGAGCGCCGGTATCTGGAATGGTGGTTATTTCGAAGATTTGGGCGGGGCCTGGAGATTATCGCAAGCTCCAGGAAGGCGATACTCTGCACCGGCGTCAATCGATCTGCCAACTCCCGGATTTGTCAAGGATGCTGGCTCGTATTAACGTCGGAGAATCCGATGCGCCGAGGGTGGTGCTTGGAATGCCGGTTAAAATAAAGCTGGAAGCTATTCCGGACAGAATATTCCACGGCACAGTCACTGATATCTCCAGCCTCGCAACAGAGGGCAACCCGATGGAATCAGGATCAACTCCCGGCCGCAAAAACTTCGAAGTGACGGTGGCTTTGAAGGAAGCCGACCCAAAGACAATAAAGCCGGGGATGACTGCGGATGCGGAGTTTATCTGTGATGCGGTGCGGAATGTTATTTTTGTGCCGCTGGAATCCGTGATCGAAAAAGAGGGCAAGACTGTTGTCTTCGTAAAGTCGCGCAGGGGTTTCGAGCGAAGGGAGATCACCACCGGTAAAAGCAATGACAGTTTTGTCATCGTGACCAAGGGTCTCCGGAAAAACGAGACTATCTCGCTGCGTGATCCTACGACTCCAATGGATCAGCAGGAAGCCGGCACCAAAGCCTCCGACAAGAATAACACGAAGCAATCTTCACCTCTGCCCGAGATGCCCAACAACGGAGCTACGAAGAAATAATGGGAATCTTGGATGCGATACAGACTGGGTTAACCGAGCTTCTCTCGCATAAGATGCGTTCGATGCTGACCATGCTGGGGGTGATCTTCGGCGTGGCTGCTGTCATCGCGATGGTGTCGATCGGCGAAGGGGCAAAGCAGGAAGCTCTGGACCAGATCAAGCAGATGGGCATCGACGTCATCCACATCAGGCGCGCATCCATTACCGGGGAACTGGCTAATCGAGCTGAAGAACGATCCCCATTCGGCTTGAAAGCCAGCGACGCGAGAATCATAGATGAGGTGTGTACTTTCGCCCAGATGGTCGTGCCTACTCGCGAAGTCTTTGCTGATGTGAAAGTTGGCGAAAAGCCGGTATCGGTCAAGATTGTCGGTACCACTTCAGGATATCTTAGTGTGAGCAAATCGGAGCTGCAGAGCGGTCGATTCCTGCGCGATAAGGATATCCATGACCATCTCTCGGTATGTGTGCTCGGAGCAGCGGCCAAACGCGAACTTTTCGGTTTTGATGATCCTATTGGAAAGATGGTGAAAGCTAATAATCGTCTGTTTCGGGTGGTGGGATTGATAAAGCCCAAAGAGATCGGTTCGGCCAAAGCATTCTCCACAATGCGGGATCTCAACTCCGATATCTACATCCCGATAAACGTCTCAGAGACCGACTTCAAGATCGCATCGCAGCAAGCCGTGCCGTCGGATGTGATAATGCTTCAGCGTATTGCGCAGAAATTGATGAGCAAACAAAGCCCCGAGAACTCCTCGCTGAGCGAGGTAATAGTTCAACTCGACAGCGAAGAGGCGACCGGCCCGGCGGCTTCTATTATTCGTTCGATTTTGAATAGAACGCATCGCGGAATTAGAGATTATGAGATTATCATCCCAGCCGAGCTTCTTAAACAAAGCCAGGCTACCCAGCGGATTTTCAACATCGTGATGGCTGCAATCGCGGGGATTTCGCTGCTGGTCGGCGGGATCGGTATCATGAATATTATGCTTGCAACCGTAACCCAGCGCACCCGCGAGATCGGGGTTCGACGGTGTATCGGGGCGACTCGCTGGGATATTGTGCGTCAGTTTATGCTCGAAGCCCTGGTCATCACCTGTATGGGTGGGCTGATCGGGATTGTTGCGGGAGTGGGCGGCGCGAAGCTCATTTCGGATTTTGCGGGCTGGCGAACAATGGTTTCGATGCAGGCTATTATAGTTTCATTTGGCGTATCGGCGCTGGTTGGCGTTGTGTTTGGAATGTATCCAGCGGTGCGGGCGGCGATGGTCGACCCCATCGAAGCGCTGCGTTACGCATAAGATCGGAGTAGTATCAGGCCGAATGGCGCTTATTGAAGTTCAAGACTTGAAAAAGACCTATAAAATCGGGACGGTTGAGGTTCCGGCGCTGAATGGCGTTACGTTCAAGGTCGAATATGGGGAGTTCGTGGCTATTATGGGGCCATCGGGTTCGGGCAAATCGACTTTGATGAATTTGATCGGCTGCCTCGACAGGCCAACTGGGGGAAAATTTATCCTGGATGGCTCGGATGCGAGCAAGTTGACTGATGCTGCTCGCGCTGAGGTGCGCAATCGTAAGATCGGCTTTGTGTTCCAGAGCTTTAACCTGCTTCCCAAGATGTCCGCGTTTAAGAACGCGATGCTGCCGATGATGTATTCGTCGCAGCGTCGGGATCCGAAACGGGTTAGGGAAGCGCTGGAATCGGTGGGTTTGGGCCATAGATTTCATCATACCCCTATGCAACTGTCGGGCGGCGAGCAGCAGCGAGTGGCGGTTGCACGCGCCCTGGTCAATGATCCCCCTGTCATATTTGGCGATGAACCGACTGGTAACCTAGACAGCGCCACCGGAGTCGAGATCATGGCTATCTTTCAGCGGTTAAACAACGAAGGCAAGACGGTTATCATCGTCACACACGAACCTGACATCGCACAACACGCCAAACGTATCCTGCGGTTCCGCGACGGGTTGCTGGAATCTGATGAGCAGGTGGAAGAGCAGCTCATTGCGGTGCCGCGTCCCCGAGAATAACCCCGCAGGTAAATGATCGATTGCCGACTAAGTAATCCCCAAACAACTCCAAGGGGGATTTATTATGCGGGCGTTCATCACCGGCGACCCTTACACAGCTAATGATGCGGGCAGAGGTTGGATCCAACGTGGGGTCTGGCCCTGCAAATGGATATCCTGCAAAGAAGCGCACCAGCCTCCATTCGTGACTACATATCGCAGGCGATTCACGATGGATAAAGATGCTACAGTCCGCGCACACGTCAGTGCGGACGAGCGATATGAGCTTTTTTTAGATGGGCGTAGAATCGGGCGAGGGCCGGAACGCAGTGACCCGGCCAACTGGCGTTATGAGACTTACGATATCCCGATTTCCAGAGGAGACCATGTGCTTGTGGCTCGAGTGTGGTCGTTGGGACGCAAAGCTCCATTCGCGCAGATGACAGTCTATCCCGGATTTATATTCTCGACTGAGGGCGAATATATTGAAAAGCTGGGAACGGGTGTGGCTGAGTGGGAAGCCAAAAAGCTCGAAGGATATGAGTTCGTCGATCCTTCCCCGGCGTGGGGTTCGGGATGGAACCTGATCGTAGATGGGGAAAAATTCCCCTGGGGATTCGAGCGCGGCGAGGGAGAAGGCTGGGCCAAAGCCAAAGATGAAGACCCCGGAGCAAATGGATTCATCCGCAATGAATATCCCAACCTGCACTTGATGAAGCCGGCGATACTGCCGCCGATGGTCGATCGCGATATTTTCGCAGGCTCGGTGCGATTCGTCTCCGACAAACCGGGCGTGCTGGTCGATTTGGAAGATAATATCACATCTGAGTTGGACTCGTGGAACCTGATTCGAGGTAAAGGCACGATCGACGTGGGCGCTGGGGTCACGCGGCGGGTGATTGTCGACCTCGAAGAATATTACTGCTGTTATCCGGAGATTGTGATCTCCGGGGGCAAAGGCGCTTCGGTTGCGGTCAACTGGGCGGAGTCGCTTTATAAAAGCAGGGAAGGCTACGGGGTTAAGGAGAACCGCAACGAGCTGGATGGGAAGGACTTCTGGGCTGTTGGGGATGTGTTCAAACCGGATGGAGGCCGCAACAGAACATTCGGGCCGTTTTGGTGGCAGGCGGGTCGATATGTCGAGCTTGTCGTGCAGACCGCGGCCGAACCGCTCACGATAGAGAGTTTCACACTGCGAGAGACTCGATACCCGTTGGAGATGGAGAGCAGCTTCCAATCGAGCGATCGACGGCTTGAGGAAGCCGCGCCGATCATGCTGCGTGCACTGCAAATGTGTTCGCACGAGACCTATATGGACTGCCCCTATTATGAGCAACTTCAGTATGCCGGAGACACTCGTCTCGAGTGCCTGGCAACGTATGCCATAAGCCGCGATGACAGGCTGGCGCGCCAGGCGCTGAGTATATACGACAGTTCTCGGCATACTTCCGGGGTCATAGAATCGCGCTACCCCTGCCACGTCACCCAAGTCATCCCTGCTTTCGCGCTGTGGTGGATCGGGATGGTTCACGATTATGCGTTATGGCGCGACGACCTGCACTTTACCAAGGGCCTGATGCCGGGGGTGCGGGCGGTTATAGATTTCTATCTTTCGTCGGCCAATAAAGACGGTTTGATCGAAGCTCCGAATGGTTGGAATTTTGTGGACTGGGTTCCGGGTTGGCCGTGGGGTATGTCTATTGATGCTGATCTTGGGGTCAGTGGAGTGGTCAATTGGCAGTTCGTATACGCTTTGAGCTTGGCTCGAAAGCTGGAAGAATCGATCGGGCGAGCTTCGATTGGGGGCCAGTGGGCAGAAACGGCAAATGAGCTTGCATCACGGCTGCATGGTAAATTCTGGAATGAGAAGCGTGGTTTGTTCGCCGATGATCTGGGGCATACGAGTTTTTCTGAGCATGTGCAGTGCCTGGCGTTGTTGAGCGGGGTTCTCGACGATGGAGAGTTGAAGAAATGTAGAGATCGCGTAGTGAAAGGCCTGCTTGATGACCCAAATCTACATCGCACGACGATTTCATATTCTCATTATCTCTTCGAAACATATAGGCTGTTGGGGCGGATCGATAAGATGATCGACAGGATGGATCTGTGGTTCAGCCTCGAAGGCCTCGG
>JAAYKG010000077.1 GCA_012522555.1 Armatimonadota bacterium | reverse complement strand
GGCTTAATTCGTCGAATTTGGCGGGGTTTACCGCTGCATCGCCGCCTCATAGGCCGTTGGCTATAGGCGGCGGCACCAAAATGCCGTCCGCCAGGCGCTCAAAATAGCGTCTAACGCAACGGCCTCAACAATGGTTGTTGTTGAAGTTAATGCAGACAGGAAGCACCGATGCACCAGACCCAATAACTGGTTGGTATATGGACCGTTTTGGGAGGTTGTATGTCTGTAAGTATCGACAATAGACAGCGGGCTTCAATGTCTTTTGCTCTTGAGATGTTCCAGCAAGCCGCCGTGCGCGTTCCGGCATACGGCGATTTTCTGGCGAAGAACGGAGTCAAACCGGGGCAGATCGCCACAACTCAGGATTTAGCGCAAGTGCCGCCGGTTGATAAGGATAACTACCTGACACAGTATCCGGTGAATGAACTGCTGTGGGATGGGAGCTTCGATTTGGCAAGTGCCATATCGACAAGTTCCGGCTCAAGTGGTGTGCCGTTCTTCTGGTTCAGGGGCGAACAGTCTACTGAAGACTCCATTGTTTACCACGACAGAATACTAACGCACAGCTTCAAGACACGAGAGAAGGCTACTCTTTGTATAGTGTCGTTTGCTATGGGTTCCTGGATTGCCGGAACATACACTTATTCCGCGTTGATGGCCTTGGCAGATATGGGCCATCGCATAGTAACGGTTACGCCGGGAATTAACTGCTCAGAAGTGTTGGACATCTTAGACCGGCTTGCCCCCAGATTCGAGCAAGTATTGCTGATGGGATACCCACCGTTTGTTAAAGATGTTCTCGACAAGGCAGAGACCGAAGGAATCGACCTTGCAAGACTGGATGTAAAGCTCCTGTTCGCCGGGGAGGGCTTTACCGAAAACTGGCGCGATTATGTATGCGCAAAAATCGGCAAGGTTGGTGACATCTATGCTACCGCTGCCATTTACGGTACCGCGGATGCCGGGGCGATGGGTTACGAAACGCCCCGTTCCATACAGACTCGTCGTCTCGCCGGTAGAAACGCAAAACTTGCTGATTCTCTGTGTCTGGACTCGCCGACGCTGCCGACACTGGTTCAATATGACCCGGCACTTAGATACACCCAGACCGACCGGGACGGCTTTCTGCTCTTTACCGTAAACAACGCAATGCCTTTAATTCGCTATCGTATCAAAGACAAAGGCCGTTTGTTCAGCTCTCAAGATATGGGGCGGCTACTTCAAGATTGCGGCGAAAAAGCTCTTCCGAGAAATCCGTATACCGACTATCCATTCATTGCCCTTTACGGCAGGGATGATATTTCCACCACTTTCTACGGCCTCAATATCTACCCTGAGAATATCAGAGCGGCTTTGGAATGCGTCGAGCTTTGCGAATACACAACGGGAAAGTTTGTGCTGACCACCGTTCTTGATGATACGACCCAAGACCAAGAACTTGATTTGTGCGTTGAGTTGAAAGCTGGCGGATTGCGCTGCGGTGATGATCTGTCAAAGCTCATTTGTGAGCGTGTCACTGATAGCCTGCGCAGGCACAACAAGGAATACAACAGGCTTTACGAAGAAATGGGCGCTTGCGCCACACCCACCGTCAGGCTTGGCGAATACGGCGCAAAGGAATTCACGATTGGAGTCAAACACCGATGGACTGCCAGACAATAGCTCCGCGCATACTTCAAAATAATTCAGAGCAAGAGCGTGTCGAGATTGAACGTCTACGCTCAAGCCTGGGAATCAGGGTCGTGGACGAGCTCCAGGACTTCATCGAAAGCGCGTTCTCGCTGGAGTTTCCATATCTTAGCAAAGCTGACGATCAGTATGAATCGACTCTGCGCGAGTATGTAGGCAACTATTGGAACGAATCTCAAACACGAGATAAGACCGTATGGGCTTATTATGACTGGAACAATACCCTGGTCAGATTGCCCGCCGAAGATATATTCTTCGCCTTAAGAACCGCTCGAAACCGCCACCTAATAACCGAAGAAGAACAGAGCAGTTTCCACGACTCGCGTATAGGAATAGCGGGCTTAAGTGTTGGTTCTCACATCCTCAATGCGGTTGTTCTCTCCGGTGGTCCTCGCCACATACGCGTTGCCGACTTCGATCATATATCAATCACCAATATCAACCGGCTATTCTGTTCGGTGACCGACCTTGGAGAAAACAAGACGACTCTGGCGGCACGTCGGATATGGGGTCTAAACCCGTTTCAAGAGTTGGAATTATTCGATTGCGGCTTAGATATGGACAATATCGAGCAGTTTATGGGAACCGGTGACAGCAGGCTCGATGTGTTCATCGAGGAGATGGACAACATCAGGATGAAAGGCCTTGCCAGACTCAAAGCCCGAGAGCTAAAGATTCCGGTTGTTATGGCAACGGACAATGGCGACAACGCCATTATTGATGTCGAGAGGTTCGATCTGGAACCTGACCGCCCCATTTTCCACGGCACAGTCAATGAAAGTATGTTCCTCGATATGGGTGAAACGCTTACTCTCCCCGACAAGGTTCGGCTGGCTAACGCCATTGTGGGGCCGGATGTCACGCCCAGGATGCAGCTTTCTCTAGTTGCGGTCGGCAGTGAGCTTCCCGCCTGGCCTCAGCTTGGAAACGCCGCAGTGCTTTCTGGCGTTGCTGTTAGCTACGTTGTCAGAAGAATCATACTGGGTGAGGATATGCCCTCCGGCAGGTATAGGGTATGTCTGGATTCCTCCCTTGACCCCTCTTACCATTCGGAAGCCGCCAAAGAATACCGCACACAGCAAAAGGAAGAGTTCATCAGCGGTTTCAACCTCATATTCGCGGAGGATATGTAGATATGCTTTCAGCTTGGAATATTGATGCTTCTCAGTTCAATGGGGACTGGAGCTTTGCTGATAAGGCACAATTCTGGCTCCGATATGCGGCTCTTGCGCCTTCGGCACACAACAATCAACCGTGGCGGTGCGCTATAGGCGAAGACTATCTCGACATCTACATTGACCTTCGCTACACACCCAGAACCGGAACACTCAGGCAAACTCTAATCAGCATCGGGGCATTCATTGAGAACTTCATTCAAGCTGCGGCAGCCTTTGGCTATGAGTTTGTGGTCACTGACATTCCGATGAGCGTCAAGAGAGAAGATAGAGTCGCAAGGCTTCAACTGGTCGGCAGTACCGATGAACCAGTTGCCAAACATCGGCTTGAAGCAATTATGAGTAGGCATACTAACCGGGGACTCTACAAAGCAACTCAGCTTGCCCCTTCGATTATAACTGCCCTTGATGATCTTGAACTTGAGCAACGGGTTATCGCAATCTCATTGCAGGATAGCCAGTCCAAGGAGAGAGTGGCGGCATTGGTGGATAAAGGCGTCTACATTGCATTGTCTCTGCCGCCGCTTAGAAGAGAGCTTTCGGACTTCGTGTTTTATCAGCGCGAGGGGTCTTGCTATGGACTTCAAGTCGAATCAATGGTTCAAGACCCGCCGCAAGCGGAGTCGGGCAAGCAATGGACGCTCAAGTTAATGAACGCGAAAGCCGAAGCGCAATTCTCACGAAAAAAGTTTGCATCCGCACCGGTGCTTACAGTGCTTTGCACTGAAACAGACAGCCCGGCAATATGGGTCTCAACAGGCCAGTCTATGCAAAGAATCTTCCTTGCCGCCGCAAGTTATGGGTTGTGTCACTGCGTATCTGCTGCGCCGATTGAGATTCCAGTGCTGACACCGGTTCTCAAGTCGATACTGGAAACGAAGCTGAGGCCGCAGGTGTTGTATAGAATCGGTGAGCCGGTTAATTCTGAGTTCACCATACCTTCGCCAAGGCGTAAGGTGGATGATTTACTATAGCGGAGTACTCAACTGTGAAGTGAGGTCTAGCAAGGAAGGTCATAGAGCGGTGGGTGGTGAACACATCAAATGTACAACGGTGTTTCCCCAAATCAAATTATTGTAGTTGCCACAGAATATTCATTCGTGAGGAGGGATGCCTAGTAGACTAAACTGGAAAGCCAAATATCGCTTTTTTTGAGGTATTAGCAGGTCTACAGAAAAGGAGTAGGATCATGAATTACCCAGTCAGAACAATGCTGGTAGGCTTTCTCATGATCGTCCTCTTGGGAGTGCCGCTTGTAACGCAAGCTGCAATTTCTCAAGACGACCTGGGAATAAGCCTTACTCAGCCTGATGGCAGCCGGATTTCAATCTCCGGCATCGAAATTGCATGGGCTGGGAGAAGCAATCGTTCATTCGGCATTAAGGAATCTGGTGAACGATTGCTTCCCAAAGAACAGCCTCGTTTGGTTGCAGTGAGTTCTCGACCTCTACCGGTTTCTTCTCTCTGGAGTTGCGATGTATCCGGTGTTCTCTCCACATACTCAGGTATCTCAAGGAGGGACGGTAAACCGGTTACTCAAAGAGTCCTCATTGTTTCTCCTGAAGACGTGTCAGTCTATTGCTCCTCAAAAGGCCGCCCGATTTTGTTTGCACCCGGCCTCGATACCGACTGGCCTTACAAACGCACGCTTGCTGATCTAGCAAGCGAACAGGCTGAAAGCTCGGGGAGTGTAATGGCTATGGATGAATTGCCTTTGCCTCCTATGCCTGACTCTCCGTATTCTTCGGATGCTGTTTACTGCGAAACTATAGCCGATGCCAAAGCGCAGTACAGTTCCACGGCACGCAATCTCGTGGAATTGCACTGTCGCCCATTCAGCAACGCTACATCCACTCAATTCGACCTCGGACAAGATAGTCCGACAGACAGCATTACCGCATATTACTCCGGCTCATCCTCAATTAGCGGACGCATCAATAAGATTGTCGGGACAATTCAAAAGGATGAGCAAACTGGCGCTTACTGGCTGGAAGTCGATTCCGGCCCGAACTGGCAGGAAGGCGATGATATAGGCGGCGTAAATGCAATTCCCGAAGGGCCTACTATCGTTTACGCTCGGACTCTCCAACAAGGGGCAACAGCCACACTCACAGGCAAAGTTGTAACCGCCAACAGAACCGACTTTCCTGACGCTTTGTATGTCCAAGAAACCGACCGCAGCGCGGGAATTAGAGTCCTTTATTCTGGCACATATTACCCGAACCGTAGTGATTTGGTATCCGTGACCGGTACGATTGGCCTAGGTGATGACGGTGAGCGCGAGATTGACGCTGGAACCACTGGAGTTACTTATGAGGATGAAGGTGAAGCCCCAGGCACCTTCGGAATGACGAATCGAAACCTCGGGGGAAATGAGTTCAACGCGCTGACTCCTGGGGTGAATAACCCCGCAGGAAGCGGCACTGGCCTCTACAACAAATCTCTGCTTGTAAAAAGCTGGGGTAAGGTTACTGCTGTCGATGCAACCAACAAGTTCTTCTACATAGACGACGGTACCGGGTTTGCTGATGGCTCCGGTAATACCGGCGTCAAGATTAGCTGGGATTGGCCCACAGCAGGAAAGCCGTCCATAATGCCGCCTGCGGTCGGTTGGTCTGTCTCGGTGACAGGTATCAGCAGCAGCGATACCTCTAATAGTGGCGCAACCTATTACCGTGTGCTTCGTCCGCGTGACCAGAACGATGTAGTCATTCATCAGACAGGCGCTCCTATAGTCTATGACCCCGTTGAATCCTGGCAAGAGGAGTTCACCCCGTCCGATTCGTCCGATACGGGCGGGACCGGGCCTTCGTCGGCTGATTCCGTTGACCTCGCCACAGGCGCGTATAACAACGACCCCGACCCGGACATAGTTGCAGTAAACCAGCTTGGCCCCGATGCCGAGTTCACACGCTAGTATCGAAGCTAGCTGGCTGAATCGGGAATTGGGTCCGCAGGTCTCTCGGTCGGATGGACTCACAATTATGACGTGAAGATTATCCGCAATGAGGCCGGTTGGGGTGACCTCAAGTTGGTCTTCCCGGATGGCGCAGCGGACACATTGCAGCCTGTCTTGAGCGGAGGAACTCCGACCGGCGCGTTTACTCCAATGGGTCCTTCCTACATAGTGATTGGTGAGGCTTCAGCTACACCGGGGCTATGGAATTGGATAAGGGTAACCTTCCCGGATGAGACGAAGTGGGAGTTTACTTCCGCGTCCGGTTCACCCTACAGGCTCAGGAAGATTTCCGACATCCAGGGAAACAGCATATACGTTAATCGGAATGTTGATACCAGCCTAGGCAGTGTATCGACAGACTCGGCTGGGACAAGCAAGCTCCTTGATTTCAGCTACTCATCGGGTAGTCTGACTATTACCGATGTTCCGTCTTCCAGAAGCGTGACACTCAGCTTCGTCACGGAAGCTGGTGCCACGGTGCTCAAGTCGGCAACCCAGATAAGTACGGCAAATCTCAAGTGGCGTTACACCTATGAGCCGATAGGCGGCACGGCTTATCTTGCTCAAGTGGAAGTCCCCGACCCGACAGGCGAGCTTACCTATCGCAGTCATCCCATCTACTACGACGGCGATGGCCGAGTCCGGGGGATAAAGGACGCCAATAACAACAGCCGCTCCTATGTTTACGGACAGGGATACACCCAGGTCTACGCAAAGAACCCAAGCGGGGCTGTGGTGGAGTGCTGGACGCAGAAGATAGGCAGCAACAAAGAAGACCTCGGCGTTATTGACGCAAACGGTGAAGAGACCGGCATAGAATACAATACTGCGAAGCGTCCCTGGAGATTCACCAACAAGAACGCGAAGCAGTCAACGGCGGTCTATGACGACTACGGCAATGTGACTCATGTAACCGATGAGGCAGGAATCGTCACCACTTACGGCTACACCGATGCCAATAATCCTTTCAGGTTGACATACGTCCAGACAACAGCAGGAAGCAGTTCCAAGACCTCGACTACATTCGAGTATTACACCAACGGATTGCTTCGATATGCCAATTCGCCGAAACCCGGCACTTCCAATACCGGCGAGCGCGTGACTACCGAATACATCTACAAGACTTCGGGGAACGTCTGGAAGATAATCACCCCAACGGGGCTGGGAACAAGTGGAGACCAGGTTTCCACGACAGTCTACGAGTACGAGAACGACACGGACTACAGCTACTCGACAACCGAGAAGCTGGGGCAGCCAATAGTCATTTCGGTCTACGAGGGTGACCCGGCAAACGGGAAACTCCTTAGCCGCACGCACCTGAGATATGACAGTCGCGGGCGGCTTGAGCACGTGATAGACCCGCTAATAGGCAATCCGCCCGACCCCGCCGACTACCGTGACCGCCACAAGGTCACTCTTGCCTATAATAACGAAGACCAGATAACCGACATTTGGTATGCTCCCACCGGCAGCAGCGTGAGTCAGCGTGTTCACCGGGTCTATAGTTACAACTACCCCGGCGGCGAGCTTACAGGTATTGAGCTATTCGCCGAGGACGGAACCAGTTTCCGAACTATAGGAACCGTTTCCGGCAATGAAAGCGAGCTTAAGGAAGTCCTGGGAGACATCCTACAGACTAACCAGGCTTATGACGCTCTTTACAGGCTCAAGGAAGTCAGGGACATTAACAACCATGCGACTTCCTTCGGCTATGACGCCGTGGGAAACGTCTCCGGTATGCGTTATGCGGGGGGCCAACAACACCAGTGGCAATATGACGCCGACCACAACCTGAGCAAGCGTATCGACGCGCTCACTAGGACGACTAACTACGGTTACGACAGTACCAAGAGCTACCTGACTTCCATCGACTATCCCACCGGTACCGATGCCAGTCTTGCGTATGATGACTTTGGCCGACTGGAGAGCGTGACGGATGCAACGGGCACGGTCAGCTATACCTATGATGACAACGACCTGGTAATGACCGCCACGACGGACTACACCGGAAGCGTGCCATCGAAGACCATCACCTATACCTACAATCTCGACGGCAGCCGAAGATCGATGGAAACCCCTGCTGGCACCTTCAACTACCAGTATTACTATGATTCGGATACCGAACAAAACCTGATCGTAAAGACGCTGGTTCCCTGGGTCACCGGCACCACTCAGATACAGAATGTGTATGACGAGTCCGGTAAGCTGATAAAGCAGAGATCACCCCGGCTTGCAACCACATACACATACGACAACAGGGGCCTCATGAAAAGCCTATCCAATGCGGGAACATACTCCTCGTACTTTAACAACTTGCAGTATGACCCTGCCGGAAACCTGCTGGGCTTCTCATATAACATCCCGACAGCCTGGACAAGTCAAGACCTCACCGGCACGGTGGATTACGACTACGGCGAACTTGACCGGCTGGTTCGCGAACAGCGGACCGACAGCAGCGACCCGGCTTACTCCTACGACGTGAGCTTCAGCGCGGATGATGCCGACAACCTGGAATCAGTGCGGGGTTTGAGTCTCTCTTATAACTCGAACAACCAGATAGTCGGAACTAGCTATTCTTACGATGCTAACGGCAATGCCATTGACTATCGCGGGCTCGGGTTCAGCTACGACTATGAAGACCTGCCGACAGGCGTAACCGGCGGGATGTATGGCGACGGCAGCGTGACAATGGCGTTTCGCGCTGACGGCCTCAGAGCCTGGAAATCGTCCAACAATGGCGGATGGTTCAGTTACTACCTGTATGACGGCGACAGAGTCGTCTGCGAACTTGACAGCAATGGAAACCTGCAGTCGGACGGAGTATATGCCTACGGGCCGAACGGTCTGGTCCTCCGACGGGAAGTATCCACCGCCAACCGGTATGTGACATATGCGTTTGACCCGCTCGGTTCGCACGTGCAGGCTCTGTATTTTAATGGATCCGCCCTGAGCATCCGCCGGTTTTCGGTCTATGACGGGTTCGGCAAGCGTCACTGGGACAAGACCTCCAGTGGTGCCGAAACCAACGCTCCCGGCAGTGTCGGGTTCGCGGGTCAGTGGGGAGCTTACACCGACCACGAGACCAGGATGTCCCAGCTCGATACTCCACTTGTCCTGATGGGGATACGCTACTACGACCCGATAACGGCCCGCTTTGTCACGCGCGACCCTGCGCTTGGCATCAATGACTATGCCTACTGCGGAAACAACCCTGTTGGCAGAGTAGATGCTGATGGACAGATAGTGGAGACCATCGCTGACGTCGCCAGCATAGGCTGGAGCACATACGATCTAATAAAGAACCCATCGTGGGCGAATCTCGGCTATCTGGCTTGGGATGTAGGTGCGACCGCTGTGCCTTTTGTGCCAGGGAGCTATGTAGCCAAGGGAGCCAAAATCGCCTCGAAAGCCGTGCATGCGGTTAGAGGTGCAAAGGTAGCAAAGGCCGTTACCAAGGGCTACAAAACTTTCAGGGCGTTCAAGCAAGCCAACCCAAACAAGGTGGGGCACGTGTGGCACCACATTGTAGAGCAGCGCATGGTCAAGCGTATGGCTGGTAAGGCCAAGTTCGCGGCGGAGAGAATCCACGGTAAGAAGAACCTGATCGAGTTGCCGAACGCGGTCCACAACAAGATCAGTGCATTCTACTCTTCAAAGAATACGGATATTACAGGAAAGGGCTATAGTACTGTTCGGGATTGGCTGAACACTAAGAGCTTCGAGGAGCAGTCCAAGTTCGGTAGAAGGGTTGTGGATCACTTCTTGCATGGGAAACCACTATGAAGAGAGATCCCGAGTACTATGCTCATGAGTTTGCCGATGGTCTACTAGAACAACAGAAGGCCATATGGGACTCACGCGACAGAGCTTATATCCGTAAGCAGGAAAAACGCTGGAGCACGGCTGTTGACAGGCTGCTGGAGTTGGATGAAGGGTTAGGATTGCTGACTAAGCTCTTGGATCACGATTCTCCGAAAGTCTCCATCACAGCGGCTGTATACCTGTTGGACACTTCTGCGGAGATGAAAGCAGTTGAAGTGCTAAAGCGACATGCCAGCCGTCCTGAGGACGATCTCTATGCCTATGCTGCGCAGGAGCGTCTCAAGGATTGGAAGAAGCAGAAGAAAAAGAAGCATTAGCAAGATTAATTCGGCCTGCTAATGCATAATCAGGCCGGGCGGTATGATATTCTGCTACCCGGCCTCATTCCACATTGTGGAGCAGC
>JAAYKG010000076.1 GCA_012522555.1 Armatimonadota bacterium | reverse complement strand
TCTACTTCTTGCTTGGCAAGAATCAGGAAGCGACGTCGTTTGTAGGCGCTGGAGATATCGGAGCTGTGGCTAAATTGCAGGACACTTCGACAGGTGACACCCTGTGCGAAAAGTCCAAGCCTATCAAGCTCAAGCCGATTGCTTTCCCGGATCCCGTGTATTCCCTTGCGGTTAAAGCTAAAACTAAGGCTGATGAGGATAAATTAGGCCCTGGTTTGCAGAAACTTGCAGAAGAAGCCCCGCCTTTCCGCACGTCACGTGAAGCGGCCATTTCTCAGACCCTTATAAATGGGATGGGCGAGGCGCATCTCGATATAGTTGTCGAGCGGCTCAAGCGAAAGTTTGGAGTGGAAGTGGAGACTGAGACTCCCCGTGTCGCCTACAAAGAGACTATCACATCTACTGCTGAAGCTCAGGGTCGACACAAAAAGCAGACCGGTGGCCGCGGACAATTTGGCGATTGCTGGCTTCGTTTGGAGCCTCAGCCCAGAGGCGCGGGTTATGAGTATGTCGACGCGATCGTCGGAGGGTCCATACCCAGGCAGTGGATTCCGTCGGTAGACAAGGGAGTCCAGGAGGCGCTTGGTCGAGGCATCCTGGCGGGGAATCCTGTTGTCGATGTGAAGGTGACCTGTTATGATGGCAGCTTCCATACGGTAGACTCGTCTGATATGGCGTTTCAGTTGGCCGGGGTGCTGGGTTTTCAGGCTGCGGCTGCGAAGGCCAACCCTGTGATCCTTGAGCCGGTCAATGAATTGCAAATCACTGTCCCCGAAGAGTATATGGGTGACGTGATCGGCGACATTAACACCAAGCGCGGGAGAGTCTTAGGGATGGAACCGGTTGGCGGAGGCAGGCAGCAGATAAACGCTCAGGCGCCGCAGTCGGAGGTTATGCGTTATTCGATCGATTTGAGGTCGATTGCGAGAGGACGAGGGAAGTTTACTTCGAAGTTCTCGCATTATGAAGAAATGCCGGCCCACGCAGCCCAGCAAGTGATAGCTGAGGCTGAGAAGGCCAGAAAAGAAGAATAACGGATTGGTGAGCCATGGCTGCAGGCGCTGCCTTGCGACCTGGCCCATAAATCCGTAGAGGAGAGATCACGTGGCAAAACAATGCCTGATTGAGAAACAGAAGCGTGCGCCGAAGTTTAAGGTCAGAGCTTATAACCGCTGTAGTATGTGTGGTAGGCCGCGAGGCTACATCAGGCGGTTTGGCTTGTGCAGAATCTGTTTCCGTGAGATGGCGCATAAGGGGCTAATCCCAGGCGTCACTAAGTCTAGTTGGTAATCTAATATAAATAACGTTTGACATCAGGCCGCACAAAGTGTTAACATCTGTATTTGGCGGCTCGATGACGGAGGATCATAAATGACCGTTACAGATCCTGTAGCCGACCTGCTTACGAGGATCCGGAACGCAAACTCAGCAAAGCATGACTTTGTGGAGGTCCCGGCCTCAAAGCTAAATATGGAGATACTTAATATTCTCCAGGGTGAAGGCTTTATCAAAAACTTCGAGTCGATCCAGGATCGGCAATTTCCGACCGTAAAGGTTGCTTTGAAATATGGCCCGAAGCAAGAAATGATCTTGAGCAACCTCAAGCGCATCAGCAAGCCCGGACTGCGGGTTTATGCAAAGCATAAAAAGGTGCCGAGGGTGCTTCGTGGGCTGGGCGTGGCTATCATAAGCACGTCCCGAGGAGTTATGACCGACCGTGAAGCCAGAAAGCTGGGCATCGGCGGCGAAGTATTGTGCCACGTTTGGTAGAGTGGGGGAGTCATTGTCGTGAGTAGAATAGGACAATTGCCGATACAAGTGCCCAACGGTGTGCAGATCAGCCAGGCCGATGGCCAATTGACGGTGAAGGGCCCGAAAGGAACACTCAGCCGTCGCTTGCTGGCCGAGATCAGCATCAAGGTGGAAGACGGCAAAATTATCTGCCAAAGGCCATCGGATGCCAGGCCGCATAGAGCCAAGCACGGGTTGGTGCGTTCACTGGTCAACAATATGGTTGTTGGCGTAACCGAAGGCTACGAAAAAAGGCTGCAAATTATTGGTGTGGGATATCGAGCTGAACTGCAAGGGAAGAACCTGGTGCTGTCGGTTGGTTATTCTCAGCCTGCGACTGTTGAACCGATGGAAGGCATTAGTTTTGAAGTCGGGCAGGAAACCAACACCAGGATTCCATTCGTAATAGTTCGTGGGATCGACAAAGAAGTGCTTGGGCAGCAGGCTGCTGAGATCAGAGCGATCAGGCCGCCGGAGCCTTATAAATATGTTGTTTCGCAGGGTATGCACGGAAAAGGTATTCGCTATCATGGCGAAGTCGTGCGCAAAAAGGTCGGTAAGACCGGCGCTGCGGGCAAGTAGTAGAGCCAGGAATTATACGCGGTGGTTGTGAGTTTTGACCACTCACATCCTAAGTGGTTGATTTGATTAAGTGTTGTTTGGTGCTGGGTCGCTCAAAGGCGTCGGGTGCTCGATGGGATGCGAGATGGGTGCTGGCGACCAGCCTGGCCAAACAGGATTTCACCTGGAAACCTGAAGCCTGGGGGATTGGAATGTTAAAAAAAGAGGAGCTTCGAAGGAAGCGACACCGAAGACTGAGAAACCGTGTTATCGGTACGGCGGAAAAACCGAGATTGAACGTATTCAGGAGCTTGCTCCATATCTATGCTCAGGTCATCGACGATGCGACGGGGAACACATTGGTCTCCGCTTCGAGCCTGGACAAAGATATCAAAGCTCAGGCAAAAAACGGTGGCGATATACCGTCTGCTGAACTGGTTGGAGAGCTGGTCGGTAAAAGAGCCGCCGAAAAAGGCATAAAAGAAGTCGTGTTTGATCGCGGCGGTTATCAATATCATGGCAGAGTAGCTGCGCTGGCGGATGGCGCGCGAGAAGCCGGACTGAAGTTTTAAGATGAAATATCTCGATTGGAGGGGCTATGCGTAAGATCAATCCGGATGCGCTTGAACTGGAAGAGCAGGTCATCCGTACTAACAAGGTTCAAAAGACGCACAAGGGCGGACGAACGCTGAGCTGGAACGTGCTTGTGGCAGTGGGAGACCGTGCAGGCCATGTTGGCGTGGGTCTGGGCAAGGCCCGAGGCATTCCGGACGCTATCCGCAAGGGCATGGAAGAAGCCAAAAAGAATATTTTTGAGGTGCCTATGGTCGAAGCTACCATACCGCACGAAATAGAAATGAGATTTGGCGGAGCTAAGGTGAGGATGAAGCCGGCTTCCCCGGGAACTGGAGTTGTGGCCGGCGGAGTAGTGAGGCCGATTCTGGAATTGGCTGGCGTCAGAGACGTGTTGGCTAAGAGCCTTGGTTCTCCGAACCCGATCAACACTGCCTGGGTTACGGTAGACTGTCTCAAGAACCTGCGATTGGCAGAAGATGTGTGCCGGCTGCGCGGAAAGTCTCTGGAGGAGCTTGTTCCGTGGCTGGCAAAGAAGCGACAGGAAGAGTCCGTGGCTTTTGCCGAAGTGGAAACGGTCGAGGAGATTGAAGAAGCCGCCATTGAAGGACGAGAAGAAGAGGCTTAACGACGATGTTGAAGTTAACTCTTAAAAAGAGCGTAATTGGTTTCAATAAAAAACAGAAAGCTACGGTGAAGGCGCTTGGACTCGGCAAGATTAACTCGTCGGCTGTCCAAGCAGAAAGCCCGGCTGTCCTGGGTATGATCCGAAAGGTGACGCACCTGCTGGACGTGCAGACTTTGCCCGAGCCTGTGGAGGATAACAAATGAGATTACATGACTTGCGTCCTGCGAAAGGTGCAACTCACGAGCGAAAGCGAGTGGGGCGCGGTATCGGATCCGGAATGGGAAAGACTTCTACAAAGGGCCATAAAGGCCAGAAGGCGCGCTCCGGCGCATCACCCAGACTAGGGTTCGAAGGCGGCCAGACTCCTCTGCATCGCCGCCTCCCGCAAAGAGCCGGCTTCAGGAACGTTAATCGTAAAGAATATGCAGTCGTCAATCTCGATGACTTGGAGCGATTTGAAGCCGGAACCGAGATTAACCCCGAACTGCTTATCAACTGTGGTATTGTCAAGAGCCCCAAGGATGGGATAAAGATCCTCGGGAACGGCGATCTGACCAAGGCTCTTAATGTTCGAGCTAATAAATTCAGCAAAACTGCTGAAGAGAAACTCAAAGCTGCCGGTGGAACGGCGGAGGTACTATAGATGCTATCATCGTTGATGGCGGCATTCAAAATTCCAGACCTAAAGAAGAGGATCACCTTCCTATTTGCGATGTTTGCCGTCTATGTCGTGGGACTTCATATCTCCGTACCGGGAGTCAATACCGAAGCCCTGGGCAAGATGTTTGGTGCTGATAACAGCTTGTTTAATCTGTTCGATGCGTTTACGGGCGGTGCGTTCAAAAAGTATACTATCTTCGCGATGGGAATTATGCCCTACATTAACGCGTCGATTATTATGCAGCTTTTGACAATCGCCATCCCGCAGCTCGAAGCTCTTCAAAAAGAAGGCGCTTCCGGACAGAAGAAGATAAGGCTGTATACGCGCTGGCTTACGGGGGTGTTGGCCCTGTTTCAGGCCTATGGAACCACGATGCTTCTGCGAAGCGCTGGGGCGCTGCAGGGTGGTTCGTCGTGGCAGGTTCTGCAGATGGCCATTGTTCTTGTAGCTGGAACTGCGTTTCTTATGTATATGGGTGAGCAGATCAGTGACCGAGGTATTGGTAATGGTGTGTCGGTAGTGATCTTCACTGGTATTGTCGCTTATCTACCGGCGCAGATATGGCAGACGATACAAGTCGAAGGGATATTCAACCATAGATGGTTGGTTATCGCAACGATGGGAGTTTTGTTCGTTTTGACCGTGGCTTTTGTTGTAGCCATCACGCAGGCGCAGCGAAAGATACCGATCCAGCACGTTAAGAGGATCGTAGGCAACAAGATGGTTGGCGGATCGTCCAGTTTCCTGCCTTTGAAGATCAACTCCGCGGGAGTTATTCCGATCATCTTCGCTGTGTCGATTATGTATTTTCCTATGACTGTGGTGAGCTTGGTGCAGCGGGGCAAAACAGAGGGCCTGTTGTATAATTTTGCGCACGGCGTGCAGCCGGGTGTGACTTGGTGGGGATCACTGGCCTATGCGGCGCTTATCATCTTCTTCACCTATTTCTATACGGCGGTCACGTTCAACGTAAAGGAAGTATCTGACAACTTGAAGAAGTGGGGGAGCTTTATTCCTGGTATTAGGCCAGGAAAGCCCACCCAGGACTACCTGGACAAGATTATGACCCGCATTACCCTTTCGGGAGCGGTGTTCCTTGCGGTGATCGCACTTATGCAATACCTGATTCCGCAGTGGCTCAGGGTAACGACATTCAGCCTCATTGGTGGAACGTCGCTGCTGATTGTAGTCGGTGTTGCCTTGGAGACGATGCAGGCGATAGAGTCGCATCTGTTGATGAGGCACTACGAGGGATTCATCAAATAGTTGTCGGTTGACAGTCATCAGTCGTCGCGCAGCGGCGGCTGATGAAAGTGAGCTGATAATTAACGAAAATAACTGAGGGCGGATTTGCGAATAGTATTATTTGGACCCCCCGGCGCGGGCAAGGGAACGCAGGCCGGGCTTTTAAGTGAGAATTTTGGCGCAGCTCATATATCGACCGGCGATATTTTGCGTGAAGCAGTCGCTAATAAGACGCAGGTCGGCTTGTTGGCAAAATCATACATGGAAAAGGGCGAGCTGGTTCCTGACGAGGTTGTGATAGCCATTGCAAAGGATAAGCTGGAATCATTGGGAGACAAAGGGTTCATCTTGGATGGGTTCCCAAGAACGATTCCGCAGGCGAAAGCTTTGGATGCGGCTTTGAAGGATATCGACAAACCGCTTGATGCTGTGGTAAACTTACAGGTTGATGACGAGGAGCTGGTGCGCAGATTGTCTGGGCGTCGGGTGTGTCCGAGCTGCGGCGAGCCGTATCATGTGGACTCGAAGAAGTCTGAAGTTGAGGGTAAGTGCGATAAGTGTGAGGGCGAATTAGTCCATCGCGCGGACGATCAGCCCGAAGCAATTAGGAACAGGCTGAAGGTATACAACGATCAGACAAGTCCAGTGCTTGGCTATTACGAGCAGGCACGGATTCTGAGAAATATAGCGGCTTGTGGGGATATACAGGATATCTTCGGGACAATAACAACGGCGCTTGGCGAATAGATGATAATAAAGAAAACACCGGCTGAGATCGAAAAAATGAGAGCGGCAGGAGCCGTTCTAGCCAGGTGTATCAAGGAAATAGCGGACGGCATAGTGCCGGGCAAGACAACAACCTTAGATATTGATGTGATGGCGGAGGAACTGATACGCAAATATAAGGCTATCGGTTCGTTCAAGAACTATCGGGGCTACCCGAACACTGTTTGTGTGGCGGTTAACGAAGAGGTGGTACACGGGATTCCGGGGGCAAGAGTAGTGTTTCCTGGGGATATAGTGGGAATAGACCTTGGAGTTATTGTGGATGGGTGGCATTGTGACTCTGCGATTACGGTGGCTGTCGGGGGGGAGGTGTCCCCTGAAGCCGGGGCGTTGTTGAAAGTTACGAAAGAAGCGCTGCATAAAGGTATTGAGCAGGCGAGGCCGGGCAACCGGCTTTCTGACATAGGCCACGCAATCCAGTCTTATGTGGAGAAGCGCGGCTATTCGGTTGTTCGGGATCTTGTCGGGCACGGTATAGGGCGCAGCTTGCACGAGGAACCGAATGTGCCGAACTTCGGCAGGCCGGGCAAAGGTGTCCGACTTGAAGAAGGTATGACGTTGGCAATAGAGCCTATGGTTAACATAGGTGGATTTGCAGTCGAGACTTTACGGGATAATTGGACGGTCGTAACGAAGGATAGATCGCTGTCTGCGCATTTTGAACACACCGTGGCGATCACAAAGAACGGACCGGACATTTTGACGATGGCGCCTGTGGAGGAGGCCTGATTTTAATTATGGCTAAGGAAAAGCCGATTGCGGTTGAGGGTCGTGTGACGGAGTCGCTGCCGAATGCAGTATTTCGTGTGGAACTCCCGAACGGACATACAGTGCTTGCGCACGTGTCAGGCAAGATTCGGATGCACTTCATAAAGATTTTGCCTGGGGACAGGGTGCAGCTCGAGCTGAGTCCGTATGACCTGGCCCGTGGACGGATAGTATATCGCTACAAGTAGGACAAAGGACTCGCGGCTGGTTCCCGTGGATCACTTCCGTAATTTTTCGGGGACCGAGTTTTGTGTTTCTACGAGTTCGAGAGGTAAGGGCAATGAAGGTAAGAGCTTCGGTTAAGCCGATGTGTGACAAGTGCAAAGTGATCAAGCGTAAAGGCGTGATCAGAGTTATTTGTAAACAATACCCAAAACATAAACAGCGACAAGGCTGATTGGGGTTGATTATCTCGAAGACGGGGACGTCTTCGAAGGAGGGTAACGTAGCTTGGCGAGAATTGCAGGTGTAGACCTCCCAAGGGACAAAAAGATAGAATATGCGCTGTGCTATATCTATGGGATAGGGCTTACGAGCGCGAAGGAAATCGTAGCCTCGGCTGGCGTTGATCCGAAGACTCGAGTGCGCGATCTGACCGAAAGCGAGATCAGCGATCTGCGAAAGGTCATTGAAAGCAGTTATCGAGTCGAGGGAGACCTCAGACGAGAGTTGACCATGAGCATCCGACGCCTTATGGAGATTGGCTCATATAGGGGCCTTCGCCATCGACGCGGGCTGCCTGTGCGCGGTCAGAGAACAAAGACAAATGCTCGAATGCGCAAGGGTCCTAAGAGAACCATTGGCGTTCGACGCAAGAAGTCCTAAGGAGGTTCACAGTGGTCAGAAAATCAACAACGACTCGCGGCAAACCAAAGGAGAAGAAAAATATTCTCCAGGGAGTCGCGCATATACAAAGCACATTTAATAACACGATTATTTCGATTACCGATATGACGGGCGCTGTCGTCTCGTGGGCCAGTTCAGGCACGGTGGGATTCAAGGGTACCAAAAAAGGGACACCGTTTGCAGCGCAGTTGGCTGCCGAAGCAGCGGCGCGCAAGGCGATGGAGCACGGGATGAGAAAAATCGACGTGCTGGTGCGGGGGCCTGGGTCCGGGCGAGAAACCGCGATCCGCTCGCTGCAAGCCGCCGGGCTTGAAGTCAGTCTGATCAAAGACTGCACTCCGATCCCACATAACGGCTGCCGGCCGCCCAAGAGGCGCAGAGTCTAAAATAGCTGGGGAGTTTTTGACGATTGCGGTGACGATGACTCCCGCTATAAGGGTAATCTTAGGAGACGATTAGCATATGGCAACTGATAGCAACGCCGTTTGCAGAAAATGCAGGCGAGAAGGCGTAAAGCTGTATTTGAAGGGCGACAAGTGCTATTCCCGCAAATGTCCTGTGGAGAGAAGAGCTTATCCTCCCGGACAGCACGGCCAGGGAATGCAAAGAAAACTTTCGGATTACGGTGTTCAGCTTAGAGAGAAACAGAAGATGCGCAGGATCTATGGAGTGCGCGAGCGGCAGTTCCGCAACTATATCGCCGAAGCGATCCGCAGACCCGGAGTAACTGGCGACATTCTGATGCAACTTTTGGAGATGCGGCTGGACAATACGGTCTACAGACTTGGACTGGCGGCCTCCAGAGCACAGGCCAGGCAATTCGTGTGTCACGGGCATATTCTGGTGAATGGGAAGAGAGTTGATATTGCTTCCTACCAGGTGCGCCCGGATGAAGCGATTGAGGTCGCTGAAGGCGCAAAGAAGATCGCGCCTTTGGTTGCAGCGATTGAGAGCACCAAAGGTGTGCCGGCATGGCTGCAGTTTGATGCAAACCAGATGAAGGGCAAGGTAGTTTCTGCGCCAATCAGAGATGAGATCGACACAGACGTTCAAGAGTCAGTGATTGTCGAGTTCTATTCTAGGTAAAACGGAGGCGACCGAATAATGGATATGGTGACGCCGCGGATTGAAATCCTGGAAGACGGCGAGACTTACGGTAAATTTGCTGTCGAGCCGCTGGAACAGGGGTTCGGTTATACGATCGGCAACGCCCTTCGAAGAGTGCTTCTCTCGGCGGTGCCGGGCGCTGCAGTTACATCAATCAAGATTGATGGGGTGTTGCATCAGTTCTCGACAATACCAGGGGTTAAGGAAGATACGACGGAGCTTATTCTTAATTTGCGAGATTTGTATGTTGAGATGGAGCCGGCCGTCGCGGATAGCGAGCCGCTGATCGCGCGACTCGACGTTCACGGGCCAGGGGACGTAACCGGAGCCGATATACAGACTCCGCCGGAAGTCAAGATCGTGAACCCTGAACTACATATAGCGACGCTAAATGATGAGGTGGCCCACTTGTCTGCGGAGATGACCGTGGAAAAAGGCAAGGGTTATGTGCTTCCGGAAAACCAGGAGAACATAAACGAAAGTATCGGAGTTATCCCGGTGGGAGCGGTATTTTCGCCGGTGAGGAAGGTCAGCTATACTGTAGACCCGTGCAGAGTCGGCCATAAAACCAACTTCGACAGATTGGTCATCGAGATTACGACCAATGGCACGATTATGCCGAGCGATGCTTTAAGCCTCGCGGCGAAGATACTTGATCGCCAGGTAAGGCTGTTCTTCGATTTTGCAAGAACGCATAAGGGTCTTGGTGCCGAATATGGCGACCCTAGTGCAAGTGCGGCACCCGGCCCGCCGGAGGCCCGCGTCGAAGAACTGGATTTCTCTGTGCGAACCTATAACTGCTTGAAAAAAGCAAATGTGCTCACGATCGGCGAACTGGTTCAACTAAGCGAAGCCGACCTTATGAATATCAGAAACTTCGGCAGAAAATCGCTTGAGGAAGTCAGAGAGAAGCTGAAATCGCTGAACCTGGATCTTAAGCCGGTCGGCGATAGAAGTGAACTGAAGATTCTTCCCCCTGAAGACGACGATTTGCAGGATTTGGCTGGTGTCGGCGATGAGGAAGACGAAGAAGCGCTGATTGCTGAAGAAGAGGAATAGAGACGAATGCGACATCGTGTTGCTGGAAGAAAATTAGGATTGCCGTCTGATCAGAGGATGGCGCTGCTGCGCGGTCTGGTGAGGTCGCTGATAATGTATGAAGCGATCGAAACGACTGAGCCGCGGGCCAAAGAGGCCAGGGTCATAGCAGAGAAACTGATCTCGCTGACCAAGCAGAACTCAGTGCATGCAAAGCGACAGG
>JAAYKG010000075.1 GCA_012522555.1 Armatimonadota bacterium | reverse complement strand
CATAATCGACACCGATACGATGTCCTTCGGATCAATGCCCTCTTTTTCAGCGTAGTAGGTCTTTACGAGCGAGCCGAACATCTGCTGCGGGCTTTTGCAACTGCTCAGGTGTGGCAGCAGTTCCGGGTAATAATACTCGATGAAGTTAATCCAACCCGGAGAGCAACTCGTGATCTGGGGCAGCACCCCACCCTTTGTCACGCGCTCGATAAGCTCGCTGCCCTCCTCCATAATCGTGAGGTCAGCGGTGAAGTCGGTGTCGAAAACTTTATCGAAACCGAGCATCCGCAGCGCTGTGACCATCTTTTTCGTCACCCGGCTCCCCGGTTCCAGGCCGAACTCCTCGCCAATAGACGCGCGAACAGCAGGAGCTGTTTGCACAATGACGTGCTTGGTGGGATCATAAATCGCTTCCCAAATCTTGGCCGCAGGGTCGTTGCCTTTGAGCGCACCAGTCGGACAGCGATTGATACACTGACCGCAATTCACGCACACAGCCTCCGCAAGCCCGGCGCCCAGCCCGGCGACTATCTCCGTATCCCAACCTCGCCCGGCGAAGTGCAGCGCACCGACGCTCTGGATGTCCTGACACGTCCGCACACAGCGGCCGCACAAAATACATTTATCGGGGTCGCGGACAACAGATGTGCTGCTCGAATCGATATCAGTGTCGCGGCGGTCGCCTGTGAACTTGACATCCTGCACTCCAAGCTCCCTGGCAAGTGACTGCAGTTCGCATTTCTGGTTGCGCGAACAAATCAGACACTCCTGCGGATGGTTTGCCAACAAAAGCTCGACAATCATTCGGCGCGCGTTTCGCACTTTGGGGCTGTGAGTCAGTACCTCCATCCCCTCGGAGACAGGATACGCACAAGCCGCGCAAAGGGTCCTTTGCCCCTTCACCTCAACAGAACACACCCGACAAACGCCATCAATGGCAAGGTCGGGATGATAGCACAGGGTCGGGATGTAGATGCCGGCCTGTTGGGCGGCCTTGAGGATCGTCAAACCCTCGTCTACACACAAATCCTGACCGTTTATCTTGATGTTAACATTAGCCATATTGTTTGCCTTTCAGCGATCCGGGCACGGCGGCCGCCATCAAACCCGTACCTCCTCCTCGACTTTGTCCATTTCACAAATTCCGGCAGGACAGCGCTTGTCTACCAGGTGCGCGAGATACTCCTCCTCAAATAGCGGTATGCTGCTCTTGAACGCGACCCCTGCGAATTGCCCGAGACCGCATTTTGAGGTGAGAGCCATTGTTGTGGCAAGCTGGTCGAGGAGTTTCAAGTCCTGCTCGCTTCCCGCCCCGGCGGTCCACCAGTTGAAGAACTCCACCATTCGTTTGGTGCCTTCGCGGCAAGGCGTACACTGGCCGCACGATTCATGCGCGAAGAACTGAGCGCAGTTTTTGATGAGATCCACGACACACTTCGTCTCGTCGAGAACGATCAGCGCGCCTGCTCCAGGATTGAGATCCTCACTGCATAGGCTGCGATCGAGCGCTTCCTCGCCTACAAGCACTCCGCTAGGCCCACCCATAAGCACTGCCTTGAACTTCTTGCCCGACTTGATTCCGCCAGCCATGCCAAAGATAACCTCGCGCAAAGTGCTGCCGAATGGGACTTCGTAGACCCCAGGATACTGCACATCTCCGCAAGGCGAGAATATCTTGGTCCCCTTGCTCTTTTGGGTGCCTATATTGCTATACCAATCCGCGCCATTAACGATAATGTGCGGCACATTGGCTAAAGTCTCAACGTTGTTGATGACAGTGGGCATACCGAACAGGCCGTGGGTCGGCGGGAACGGCGGTTTCATACGCGACTCGCCTCGCTGACCTTCCAGAGAAGCCAGAAGCGCCGTCTCTTCACCGCAAATATACGCGCCGGCGCCCTTGAATACCTCTATATCGAAACTAAGCCCGCTGCCCATTATGTCGCTGCCAAGAAGCCCCATCTCTCGAGCCACGTCCAACGCGCGTTCGGTGTTGGCCACGGATTGTTGATACTCCCCGCGAATATAAATATAGCCCTTCTGAGCGCCAACAGCATAGGCAGCGATTATCATACCCTCGATAATCTGATGAGGATCGCCCTCCATTATAAGTCGATCCTTAAAGTTGCCCGGCTCGCCCTCGTCGGCATTGCAAATGATATATTTCTGGTCGCCATCAGCTTTGGCGGTAAAGTCCCACTTGAGGCCTGTCGGGAAGCCCGCCCCCCCTCGACCGGTCAGACCAGAAGCTTTGATCTCGGCGATGACTTCCTGCGGGGACATCGTGGTCAGTGCCTTGGCGGTGGCCTCGTAGCCACCCATCGCGATATACTCATCAATTGAGGTGGGATCGATCACGCCGATGTTTTTCAGCACGACGCGCATCTCCGCAGATCGGCAGTTCTCGGCGGATTTGATCACAGATGGAGTGTCGCCTTTGTAAACCAGGCGCGACACCTGCCGCCCCTTGAGCAGATGCTCCTCAACGATCTCGGCCACATCGTCGACGGTGACGTTGGCGTAAGTGACACCTTCCGGATACACGACAATCGCCGGGACGGCTCCCGCCAACCCAAGCGCCCCGGTCTCGACTACCTTGATTTCCTTATCGAGTCCCTTTCGTTTTATCTCGTCCACAAGGGCTGTGCGCAGCGCGTTTGCGCCCTTCAGGACTGCCGCGGTTCCCGTGTCAACCAAAATATGTGCTCTATAAAATGCCATTTTAGCAGCCCTCCCCGCAGCAACATGAGCAAGCTGCATATTTGTCCAGAATCTCAGGAATGGCCTCTGCTGTCAGGTTGCCGTAGACGTCGTCATTAACCATAATAGCCGGCGCAACCCCACACAAACCCATACAGCTCACGACCTCAAATGTAAAATTGCCATCGAGAGTGGTCTCGCCTGGTTCGATTCCCAGAGCCTTGGTGATAGCTGCTTGTATGGCTTTGCTTCCCTGCAGGTGACAAGGCGGGGAATCGCAGATTTTGATAATATTTTTGCCCTGCGGTCTGGTGTAGAGAAGTGTGTAAAAAGTCGCTGTGCCGTGAACTTGGGACACCGTAATGCCAAGTTCAGCAGCGACAGTCTCCATAGCCTCGTCGGAAATATATCCAAACGATCTCTGAAGCTCGTGGAGAATCGGAATTAAGTTGCATTCTGTGCGGCCGCATTTGTCGACAATAGCGACGATATCGGCTTCGCACGGTACGCAGCAATCGGAATTGCACGATTTCACGATTTGTACCCCTTTTGTTGTTTGCTATATGTCCAAGCCGCCGCTTTCGGCCCTCAGCGTCCGGCGTCGGCACTCGTATATGATGTGAAAGCGCGGCCCAGGATTTTCCGAGCCGCGCTTGATTTGCTACTTGGTCTTCACCTCATCCAGTGGAACATCCGTCGGCCACAGCGCCTTCGGAGTGTAGTGGGTGTGCAGGAGTTGGTGGGCCTTGTGTGAATTCGGCTCCCCCAGGAACTCCTCATAAAGAGTCCGGATGGCTGGGTTCTCGTGGGACTTGCGAATCGGCAATCCCTCGTCCTCAGCGTATATCGCTTCCATTCGAGCCTTGCGCACCTCATCGTTGGTGGGAATCGGCTGCCCACCGCCTCCAAGGCATCCGCCAGGACAGCACATAATCTCGATGAAGTGGTAATCCGCCTTACCCTCCATTATGAGATCCATCAGCTTCCTCGCGTTCGATAGCCCACTTGCCACAGCGACTTTCGCTTCGATGTCGCCAATTTTGACCACAGCTTCTTTGACTCCCTCCAGCCCGCGAACAGCCTCGAAGTTCACATTCTCCAACGTCTCGCCGGTCACAACCTCATATACGGTTCGCAGGGCAGCTTCCATAACACCGCCGGTGGCGCCGAATATGACTGCTGCGCCCGTAGCTATTCCAAGCGGCTCATCGAACGGCTCATCGGGCAGATTCACAAAGTCCACCCCAGCCTCGCGCATCATCTGAGCAGCTTCTCTGGTCGTCAACACAGCATCCACATCATGCAGACCGTTGACAACAGACATTTCCTCACGCCCAGCCTCCAATTTCTTGGCTGTGCACGGCATGATCGATACGCTGTAGATGTCCTCCGGCTTTACGCCCATCTTCTCGGCGTAATATGTCTTGGCAAGCGCGCCGAACATTTGCTGTGGCGACTTGCAAGTGCTGAGATTGGGCAGTAGTTCGGGGTAGAAATACTCAATGAAGTTGATCCATCCCGGGCTGCAGGAAGTGAGCATCGGCAGAGTGCCGTTGTTCTTGAGTCTTCCGAGAAACTCGGTACCCTCTTCAAGGATCGTCAAGTCTGCGGTGAAGTCCGTATCAAAGACCTTATCGAAGCCAATTCTCCTCAGCCCAGCGACCATCTTCTTGGTCACTCGACTGCCGGCGGGTAAGCCGAACTCTTCACCGATAGCGACACGAACCGCCGGGGCGGTCTGCACTATAACGTGCTTGTCCGGATCGTCAATCGCCTCCCAAACCCGGTCGATGTGGCTTTTCTCATACAAAGCGCCAACCGGGCAAGCCAAGACGCATTGGCCGCAAGCGACGCATACCGCCTCGGTGAGTTCTTTCTTTGCCGTTGGAGCAATTACGGTGTCAAATCCCCGATCAACGGCAAATAATGTGCCGACCGTTTGCACGTTCTGGCATACCTCAACACAGCGTCTGCACAGGATGCACTTGCTCGAGTCTCGCACAATCGAAGGTGATGAGGTGTCCATAATTCGCGGAGGCATTTCACCTTCGAATCGGTTCTCGCGAATCCCAAGCCGCTTAGCTATATCCTGAAGCTCGCAGTTGAGGGTGCGATTGCAGGCATTGCAGTCCTGCCTGTGGGCCGACAGCATCAACTCAACCACTGCCTTTCGGGCGTTGTGCACTCTGCGGGAGTTGGTTCGCACGACCATGCCATCAGCGGCCGGGAACGAGCAACTAGCCTGCAAAGCGCCGCGTCCACCTTCGATCTCGACCAAGCACACCCGGCAAGCGCCCAGCGGTTTGTGGCCGTCCATATGGCACAAAGTGGGGATGTAGATTCCCGCGGCCCTGGCCGCGTCGAGCACCGTGCTGCCTTTAGGGATGCTCACCTGTATTCCATCTATACTAACATTAATATTATCCATACTTATTCCTCGCATTCCGGCCGCCAATCTTCAAAGACCAGCGGCCGATTGCTCATTATGTCCCCGAGTCGCATCGCAGGCATCGAGCAGCCTCCCGGAGGGCTTGCTCACGGTTGAAGCCAAGATCAACCTCAATCATGCCTAATCGCTTTTCGACCGGCAGCATGTTCTCACAGACCCTCGGGGTCTCGACGATATCATCAACATCCTCAGGAGGAGCCGGAATATCGATCTCCGCCGAGTCAGACGCCAGTTCTCCAGTCCCGCCGAGGTATCGATCGATAGACACAGCGGCTTTGATTCCGTCGCCGATAGCGCCGAGAACGGTCCACGGGCCGTTGACAGCGTCACCTCCGGCGAATATGCCGTCTGCACTGGTCTTCATAGTCGCCCCATCTATCTCGATCGTCCCGCCTCTGCGCAGCTTTACATCGCCCTCGAGATAGTCCAGAACAGGCTCCTGGCTCAGAGCGGTAATTACAGTGTCGACTTCCAAATCGAAGCTGCTGCCCTCGATCGGCCTGGGCTTGCGCCGCCCACTCCTGTCAAACTCCGCGAGTTCCAGAAGCTGAACTTTGAGCGACTTCACATTGCCGTTTTCTCCGACAGCCTCGGTAGGCACTGCCAGATAGCGAATGTCGATGCCCTCCATCTCAGCCTCGTAGATCTCTTCAGGAGCCGCAGGCATGTCGGCTTTGAGGCGGCGATATAGTATCGTCACCTTCTTCGCGCCCTTGCGCAGGGCGATCCGAGCGGCGTCGATAGCGGAGTTACCGCCTCCGACCACAGCCACTTTCTCGCCGACCTGAATAGTGTTCTTCTCCAGGTTCACATCTTTAAGGAATGTGATCGCATCGTAGATTCCATTGAGATCCTCGCCAGGAATGCCCAGCGTCCAGCCCTTCTCCGCGCCTGTCGCTACAAATACCGCGTCGAAGTCCTTCTTGATCTGGTCGAACGCGGCCTTATCCACCCGGCTGTTAAGCCGAATATCAACCCCCAGAGACTTGATCATATCGATCTCAGCCTCGATGACGTTACGCGGCAGTCGATATGGAGGGATGGCAGTAACCAACATTCCCCCTGCCACAGCTTCCGCCTCAAATATGACAGGCTTATAGCCAAGCCTGGCAAGATGATAAGCACAAGTCAGGCCGCCAGGCCCACCTCCTATGACCGCAACTTTCTTGTCCCTGGCCTCGGATAGCAGCGTAGTCGGAAGAGGCAGCGCTCCTCGGTCGGCTTGATCGGCAGCGAATCGCTTCAGGCCGCGGATTGAGATCGGCTCGTCGATTTGCGCACGCCGACACTTGGATTCGCACGGCGCGTTGCACACCCTCCCGCAGACAGACACAAACGGGTTGTGGTCGCGAATGAGCCGCATTGCATCAGTAAATCTTCTTGCGCCAATAAGCGCCACATATTTCGGAACACTGGTTCCAGCGGGACATGTGTGGGTACACGGCGCTTCGAAGAGCGAATTGCATACACAAGCCGGGCATTTTTTGTCCCGAATATGAGCCTCATATTCATCGCGGAAATAGCGAATGGTAGACAACACCGGGTTCGGAGCAGTTTGGCCGAGGCCGCAAAGCGCGGAGTCTCGAATCTGCGTGCCAAGGTCAATGAGAAGCTCGATATCCCCCTCCTGACCGAGTCCATGAGCGATGCGTTCGAGAATTTCAAGCATCCGCTTGGTGCCGATCCTGCAAGGGGTACACTTGCCGCAGCTTTCATCCTGAATAAAATCGAGGAAGTAGCGGGCCAGGTCGACCATACACGTGCTCTCATCCATAACAATCAACCCGCCTGAGCCCATCATAGCGCCCAGTTCCTTAAGCGAGTCGTAGTCCATAGGAACATTGAGATGCTCGGCAGGAATACATCCGCCGGACGGCCCACCCGCTTGAGCAGCCTTAAATTTCTTGCCGTTTCGCACCCCTCCGCCAAGCTCAAACACCAGATCGCCGAGTGTAGTCCCCATCGGAACCTCCACAAGGCCGGTATTTTCAACAGCGCCGGCAAGGGCGAACACCTTTGTCCCCTTACTACCCTCGGTGCCTATCTTAGCGAACTCCTCTCCTCCATTGAGAAGAATCCAAGTGATGTTGGCGTAGGTTTCCACGTTATTGAGCAGCGTTGGACTTTCCCAAAGTCCGGAAATCGCCGGAAACGGAGGTCTGGGCCTTGGCTCGCCGCGCTTGCCTTCGATAGAAGCCATAAGCGCGGTCTCCTCACCGCAAACAAATGCGCCAGCCCCTATTCTAATGTCGAGGTCAAACGCGAATCCGCTTCCGAGGATATCGTGGTTGAGGAAACCCCATTCGCGGGATTGCTGGATCGCCCGCTGCAGCCTCTCGATGGCCAGTGGATATTCAGCGCGAACATACACATAACCCTGGCGCGCTCCCACAGCGTACCCGGCTATGGTCATGGCTTCAATTAGCGAATGCGGATCGCCTTCCAGAACCGAACGATCCATAAATGCGCCGGGGTCGCCTTCGTCGGCATTGCACAATACGAATTTCTCTTCCCCAACCGCATCTGCGGTAAATTGCCACTTCGTACCAGTAGGGAAACCGCCGCCGCCTCGTCCTCGCAAGCCGGATAGCTTGATCTCGTCGATCACCTGCTGTGGCGTCATCTGTGTAACAGCCTTAGCAAGAGCAGAGTAGCCATCACGAGCGATATATTCCTCGATATTGCCCGGATCAATCACTCCGCAGTTGCGCAGGACAATCTTATGCTGAAGCTTGAAGAACGGAAGGTCCTCCATCTTGTGGTAGACTTCATCCTGCCCCGCCTCGTGCATAAACTCTTCGACAACGCGGCCTTTTAGCAGGTGCTCTTCGGCGATCTTTTTTATCCCCTCGGGTGTCAGTCTCTCATAGAAGACCCCTTCCGGGACAACCGCTGCCACCGGCCCAAGATTACAAGAGCCCATGCACCCGGTCAAAACAACTTTGACCTCGTTGGTCAGGCCGAGTCTATCAATTTCCGCTTTCAATTCGTCAGCGACGGCCTCACAGCCGCAGCTCACGCAGCCGGCTCCCGCACAGACGAGAACGTGCGCTCTATAGTTCGTGGTCTCGCTCATTTCACTTACCCGTTCCATTTCTATACTTCGCAATGATCTGTGGGATCTTGTCTTCCTTTACGCGGCGGTAGATGTCCGAATCGACCGTGACTACCGGCGCAAGGCCGCAAGCTCCAACGCAGCGGTTGATTTCGAGCGAGAACTCACGATCCTCGGTGGTGTCGTTGACGCCGATTTTCAGCTCCTTTTGGAACTTCTCCAGCACCTGTTTACCACCTCGCACGTAACACGCGGTCCCCATGCACACGCGAACGGTGTGCTTTCCACGAGGAACAGTCGTGAAGAACGAATAGAAGCTAAGAACACCATGCACCTCGCTGAGAGGTACGTCGAGTCCCTGCGCAATTTTGACTTGAGCTTTCTCCGGCAGATAGCCGAACATCTCCTGTGCCGCGTGCAGAACCTGAATGAGCGGCCCACGCACCGTTTTATGCTTTTCAATGATTTTGTCTAACTGCTGATAAAGCTCCGCCTCATCCGTCTGGGCTTGCCGGGCGAGCTTTTCGCAGTCGCATGTATGTGTTGACAAGACTATATAACCT
>JAAYKG010000009.1 GCA_012522555.1 Armatimonadota bacterium | reverse complement strand
GCTTAAGCCGATCTACTGGTGCATCAACGACGAAACAGCTCTGGCCGAGGCTGAGATCGAATATGCGGACCATACCTCATACTCGATATATGTGCGATTTCCGCTTGTCAGCGACCCCAACGGGGTCTTTGAGGGCCATCAGAACGCATATACGATCATCTGGACCACCACTCCTTGGACGATTCCGGCGAACCTGGCCGTAGCTGTGCATCCGGATTACGAGTATGCTTTCGTCGATGCGGATGGGGACCGGTATTTGCTCGCTGCTGAGTTGGTTGGGCAAACAATGGAGGCCAGCGGTAAATCGAGCTACTGCGTGGTCAAAACAGTTAAGGGACGCGAGCTTGAGGGACTGGTATTCAGACACCCGATATATGAGCGCGATTCGATTCTGACACATGCGAATTACGTCACCCTCGAGGACGGGACCGGCGTCGTTCACACAGCGCCAGGACACGGGCGAGAGGACTTCGAGACGGGCCGGAAATATGGCCTGGAGGTGCTGAACCCGGTCGATGCGCGCGGATATTTCACAAAAGCGGCGGGGCAATTTGAGGGTCTGCATATTCTACGACAGGGCAACAACGCCGTAATCGAGGCGATGCGGGATAACGGCAGTCTTTTGGCGGAGAGCAATATAACGCACAGCTACCCGCACTGCTGGCGATGTCACAAACCGGTGATATTCAGAGCTACGGAGCAGTGGTTCGTGAGCCTCGACCACGACGATCTGCGAAAGCGTATTCTCGGCGAGATTGAATCGTCGGTCAGATGCTTCCCGGCTGAGGGTCGAAACAGGCTATACGCGATGATCGAAAGCTCCCCTGATTGGTGTCTGTCGCGGCAGAGGTCGTGGGGGGTAGCGATTCCTGTTCTGTTTTGCGGCGGATGTCAGGAGCCTGTTTTAAGTAAAGATATAATCGATCTGGTGTATGCTGACGCGCTGGAAAACGGCTCGGACTCATGGTTTGAGAAGGACGCCTCTGAGTTTGTGCCGGAGGGTTTCGTGTGTCCGCACTGCGGTGGGAACCGGTTCACCAAAGAAGAGGATGTTCTGGATGTGTGGTTCGATTCAGGCTCCAGTTGCCGCGCGGTGACGGAGCGATTGTATGGTGATTTCGTATCGGATGTGTATCTGGAAGGCTCTGATCAGCATAGGGGTTGGTTCAATAAATCGATCATAGTCGGCACAGCGACCAGGGGAGGATCGCCATTTAAGGACTTGGTCACCCACGGATACGTGCTTGACGCCGAAGGCAAGAAGATGAGTAAATCCGGCGGCAACGCCATCGCGCCAAAACAGGTGACGAAGCACATCGGAGCGGATATCCTGCGATTGTATATTTCATCTCTGAACTATTTTGAGGATGTTCGATTTGGAGAGGAAATGTTCACCCGGGCTGTGGATGCGTATCGCAGAATTCGCAACACTTTCCGGTTTATCCTCGGCAACCTGGCTGACTACAAGCCCGAATCAGACGCTGTGGCTTTTGAAGAGCAAGAGGAGATCGACCGTTACGCACAGCATCGCCTGGCGGAGTTCACAGCTGAGGTTACGAAGGCTTATGAAGCGTATGAGTTCCACAAAATCTACCACGCGGTTCATAATTACTGCGCAGTGGATTTGAGCGGGTTTTATCTGGATATCCTGAAAGACAGGTTATATGCTTCCGCCAGGGATTCCAGGCTGCGGCGCTCGGCACAGACCGCACTGCATTCCATATTGTCCGCTTTGGTGCGGGTTGTGGCGCCGATACTCGTTCACACAGCCGAAGAGACCTGGCAGGCGATGGACAGCGGGGACGAGGCGAAAACTGAGTCGGTGCATTTGGCTGCTTTCCCGGAGGCTTGTGCGTGCTGGCTTAATGATGAACTGGCGGCGCGTTGGGATCGGATTCTCGAGGTGCGAGACCGGGTGCTTGCGGCTCTGGAGGAAGCGCGGCAATCCGGTGTCATCGGCAAACCTCTCGAGTCGAGGGTGACGCTGTGTGCGCCGGAGGAGCTTTATGCGTTTTTGATGGAATATGAGCAATCGCTGCCGTCGATATTCATAGTGTCACAGGTTGTGCTGACTCAAACTGACGGCGATGAATTGACTGTCGGTGTGGAGAAGCCGCTGGGCGCAAAATGCGCGAGATGTTGGCTGGTGTTGGAGTCGGTCGGGACCGTCAGCGACCACCCGGAATTGTGCGAGCGCTGCGCCGCGGCTTTGTAGATGTCTGAAACCGGCCTTGTTTCAGGAGAAGATCTATGGAAAAAAAGCTCGATATCAGTAAATTCCGAAAACTGCTGCTGGCTGAAAAGGAGCGACTGCAGGCGGAGCGCGGGGAAATTGTGGAAAAAACCGAGGACGCGTCTGATTATGACTATTATGATGCCGCGGATTCGGCCGGAGAGATTTCGGAGTATTCCAAAGATTTCGCAATCGAAGAAAACGTGCGGGATATGCTGCAGCGCATTGATGAGGCGCTGCGAAAGATCGAAGACGGCACATATGGCGTCTGCGACCGGTGTCACAATCCAATTCATCCCAACAGGCTGCGCGCGATTCCTTACGCGACTTTGTGCATTGAGTGTCAGGAAAGGATGGAGCGTTAGCAGTTGGGGCTAAGAAGCTCGATCTGGTTTTATTCGGCGGCCACTGACGCGGTTCTCCTCGACCAGGTGACGAAATATCTGGCGCGGCAGTTTTTATCCCCTGGCGAGCCGGTGGTTTTGATACCGGGCTTGCTCGATTTGAATCTGACATACAATACCGGGGCTGCATTCGGAATACTCCCGGACTGGGCCCCGCTGTTTATTATAGTCGCGCTTGTGGCGATATTCGCCATCGTCAAGCTGCGCAGGTTCGGCGGCGGATCGGCTTGGGTCTCCGTTGGGCTGGGGATGCTGCTGGGCGGCGCTGTCGGGAACTTGATCGACCGCATCGGATTCGCAAAACGCGGCGTGACGGACTTTATAGACATCCATATTTCCAGCTTCGCCTGGCCGACGTTTAATGTTGCTGATGTGGCGATAGTTATTGGAGCGATCTTAGTCATTTCCCACGTATATATTCTTGAGAGAAGGCGCGAAGATGACCGACACGAAGAGGCCGCTGATTAAAATCGAGCCGTCGTCGACGGATAGAATCCTCGACATGACAGCTATCCTGGGGCTGCTGTTTATGGTGGCTGCCACTGCGATTTACTATCCGAAGCTGCCGCAAATCATCCCGACACACTTCGACTTTGCGGGCAAGGTCGACGGATGGGGACCAAAGTGGTCATTGTTGTTTCTTCCGGCGCTTGGCGCTGTGATGTATGTAGGGATGTCCATAGCAGCTCGATATCCGCACACCTTTAACTATCCCGTGCCGATAACTGAAGAAAATGCTGAAAGGCAGTATAGAATTGCTGTCTCGGCGATGTGCTGGATAAAGATGGAGATTATCTTGCTTTTCACGGTCTTAGACTGGCAGATTCTGCAAGCTGTGCTAAGCAAGGATGCGCGGTTTAATCCGGCTATTGTGTTGGCGTTCGTAGGCGCGATTGTTCTGACGACGGCTGCGCTGGTTGTGCAGGCGTATCGCGCATGATAGATAGAGTTATTTACTAATGCACAGCACGCTATTTACGATATATGGGCTGCCTGTTCACGCCTACGGGCTGATGATGGTTGTCGGGTTTTTGCTGGGGCTGTGGCGGGCGAGCCGCATCTCTAAAAAGCGCTACGGCGTGGACCCCGAGCGCGTCTACGACCTCGCTTTAGTTTTGTTGGTAAGCGGGATAATCGGCTCCCGAATAGTCTATGTTTTGATAAACCCGGGCGAGGAGAGCTTGCGCGACTTTCTTGCGGTTTGGCAGGGGGGTCTGAGTTTCCACGGCGGGCTGATTTTTGCTCTGCTGGCCGGCGTGATCTACTGCAAGTTCGCGAGGCTGTCTTTTTTGGACTGCGCCGATTTATTTGCGCCATCTCTTGCGATCGGCTATGCTTTCACGCGAATCGGATGTTTCTTGAACGGGTGCTGTTATGGCAGCCCGACCAATCTGCCGTGGGGGGTGAGATTTCTGGATAACGGCGTTCTCACCCCACCCTCTCATCCTGCTCAGCTTTATGCGTTTGCGGCAAATATGATTATCTTGCTGCTTCTTGTAAAATTAGAGAAGCTGCATCGAAAGCCAGGGTTCGTACTCGTCGGGTATGTCGGGCTATATTCGACATATCGATTTCTGGTCGAGTTTTTGCGCAGCGGCTATACGGCTAAGCTGTTTGCGCTGGGCTTGACGCAGGCGCAATGGGTCAGCGTGGGAGCGATAATCATAAGCGCGGCCCTGCTTATGACGGTATATCGCAAAGCCGCTCTCAAAACCCCTGCCGCAGACAGATAGGCGCGGTTAATCGACGCGGCGAGAGCCGTAGTGAGCATCAAAATCCGAGCGTTTGAGGGTGGTATCGTAGCCGCCGACGATTGTTTCGTTCGCGTGCCTGTCTATCCCCGTATAGCTCAGGCTAGAATCCTCATACCGCTTGAATTTATAGACGGCATCGTTCATCACAGCACTGTTGAACACCCCCAGCGATACCAGCATTTCAAAGTCGTTGACGCCAAGCCCGGTCACGCGCTTGAACAGCCCCTGCTCCAGCCTGGTGATAATATCTCTCAAGCTGTGTTCTCTTTCGTCGGTCAGATACATGAACACGGGGATGCGGGTGGCGAGCTTGATGAGCTTTTCTTGTATCATTTTGCGCTTGGATCGGTATTCTTTTTCGGCCGCCGTCAGCTCCTTTCTTTCGGATGGGGTCGGTTCTTCGTCGCTGAGCCTGGCTTGTTTGACTTTATTTGAAGCGATGATGATGTCGTTGATATCTTTATTCAAGCTGCGGAACCCTTCGATGCTCATCAGCGCATCCATCGCGTTCGGGTCCTTCATAAGTCGGCTGAGGGTATCGTTGTCCACATTGACTAGCAGCGCGCTCTCCCAACGTCTGGCAAGCAGGGTGGCGGAGGTTCCGGTCTCAGCCATTTCCAGTAGTTTGCTCGCGTCCAACTGCGTCATAGTCGAGCCGTCAAAAGCAAGGACAGGCAAAAAGCTGATGAACTCTTTGACTTTATTTTCCGGGTTGGTGGCGCTTGTATCCAGGCCGTGGCTATATTCCGATATCTGTCTAAGGGCGCGATCCACAGCAAAATCGAAAACATAGCACTCACGCTTCATAATCTCCGTTTTACCGCCCTCCAGGTCGATCTCCCACGGGTTTTGCACACGGAACGCCGCTTGAAAATAGGTCTCCGGGCTGGACAGATTGCGGAGCATCAATATCCCCGTCCACGGCTTGATCGTCACCCCCGTCACCAGTTTGCCGCACGACAGGGTGATGGTCTTTGTTGTCAACGGGTCTCCCATAGATTTTTGCACCGGCTCCAGCGCGGCCAGCCCTATGCCGGCGCTGATCCCAGCGCAGACGTTGACAGTGTAGTCGGCATAGAATGTGTTGTTCTTTTTGCGAAGCAGGTTTCGCATGGCGTAGCACGAGGCGACGTTGGGCAGAAACCACAGCGTATGGGTCAAAATCGAGATCAAAGTGGGGTCGGAAAATGGCATCCGGGGCTTATGCTCGTTCAGCTTCAGATCGTCGACGACCGTGGCGGCATAACTCCCCCGGATCAGGTCGAGCCACTTCTGGACGTGTTCTTCATATTTGAACCTGGCTTCATCCCCGTCTCCCTCTGCGGAGAAAAAAACATTGAGGTCGAACTCGTCATACTCGCCTTTCTGGGTGATTGTTCGGATTTCATCCGGGATTTTATAGGTCAGCATCACCATTCTCGGCAGAGCGGCGTATGGATTATCCGTCGGCGCAGTCCAGTTTTCTTTGGCTCTTTGTTCGTCGGAATAGGTCCAGTTAAATATCTGATCCTCAATAAACTCCCCGGAATTGAGCGCGCGAAACGGGGTGCCGGACAAAAACAAATATCGCGAG
>JAAYKG010000074.1 GCA_012522555.1 Armatimonadota bacterium | reverse complement strand
CGGTCCATCCCCCGGTTTTGACGGATGTTCCGGCCACCAAAGGCAGCGTCTCCAGCCTTTTCTCAATCGCCTGGTTCACGTTGCCCATCTCGGCGCCTTGGGCGAGGTTGGCGGTCACATAGACGACCCGTTGACGGTTCTTACGGTCGATTTTGGTCGGAGCATTATCCGCCACGATATCGGCCACATCAGTCAAGTAGATCGGCGCACCGTCTTTGGATGCGATTATCAAGTTGTCTACGTCCGATGCCGTCTCACGTCTGGACTTATCATAATGAACTCGGATGGGATACTCCGTTCCGCTGTCTCTAAATTTGACCGTGTCATCGCCGTCGATTGCCATACGTGCCGCCATCGCCACTTGCGAGACCGTCATATCGAATTGGGCCGCCTTTAGCCTGTCCACCACAATCCGTCGTTCCGGCCTCCCCGGCTTGTATGAGATATCGACATCTATTGCGCCCGGGACCTTGCGCATCAGGTCGGCAACTTGTTCAGATTGCCCCAGAATGCTGTCCATATCCTGTCCATGGACCTCTTTTTGGATGTTGCTGCTCGGCCCCATCCCCGATGAAATGGAGACGCTTATCATCTCCGCCCCAGGAATATCCGCCGTGCGCTGGTTTATCCATGCGACGATATCCTCAAGCCCACGCTTGCGCAGTGTTTTATCCACCACCTGCACGCTGACCACAGCATATTGCGGCCCGCTGCTGCCTCCTCCAAGAACGCTCTGTGAGCTTGAGCCGACCAGCGTAATATAATAACCGGACTGCGTCTCCATATGACTCTTAAAAAGCCCATCCTTCACTTTATGGGTGACGCTTTTCATCTCGGGCAACTGTTTCAAAAGCCCTTCCACTTGTTTCGTCACTTTGTCCGTGGCGATCAGAGAAGTTCCCGGAGCGGTTCGGACGGATACGGTAAACTGTCCCTGGTCAGCCGTCGGGAAGAAGCCAAACCCGAACGGCAGATATATCTTTATCGCGATAAACGCCATAATCACGCCAAACACTATCGCGATCTTCTTGCTTCGCGGGTTGACTCCCAAAGAGATCGCGCACAGCAGCAAAGCGATAGATGCTATCACAATTCGTGGTATCATCATCGCCTTCGGTTGCCCGGCGGCCGGCATCGGCATCGCCATCGAGAGAACCGTCAACAGAGACGTGATACCGATGACAATCGTCAAAAAACGATTATGCAGCGCCCACTCAAGCACCCCGCGATATTTCCCGTCCAGTCCCTTCAGAAATCGATCCAGCACTCCAAATACCTTGCCAAAGAAAAAATCGATTCGGTCCTTGACGGTCCCGCGGCCGTGCTGCAGCCTGTTGCGCAGTTGCTCATCGGCCTCTTCTTTGTCCGATTCGCTGGGCATCCAGCGGGCAGCCAACATCGGGGTCAAAGTAAACGACATAAGCAGTGAGAATGCTGTCGCTGTTGCCACCGTGACACCAAATTGCCTGAAGAATTGACCGACGATCCCGCCCATAAACGCTATCGGCAAAAAGACTACGATATCCACCATACAGATCGTGATAGCAGCCAGCCCGATCTCAGAACGGCCATCAAGTGCGGCTTCTTCGGGGTGTTTACGCATTCTCAGGTGACGCTCGATGTTTTCCAATACGACAATCGAGTCGTCCACAAGAATACCGACCACCAAAGATAACGCCAGCAGCACCATTTGATTTTGAGTGAATCCAAACGAGCTGATAGGGATGAAAGTAGCGATCAGTGAGGTCGGGATGGCAATCGCCACAATGAAAGTCGCCCTGGCGGTGTGCAAAAACAAAAAGACGATTATAACGACCAGCAGCACGCCTTCCATCAGACTTTTGTTGACGTCTCGCAGTGCGTGTTTGACGAACTTGGATTGGTCTGTAGCAATAACCGGCTTGACCCCTGTCGGCAGTTCCGCCTGCAGGGCATCAAGCTCCTTTTTGATCCCATCCGCGATCTCGACGGTATTTGCGTCCGACTGTTTTTGAATGCTGAAAACAACCGCCGGCTTGCCGTTAAGGCGGGTTATGAAGTCCGACTCTGCGATGGTATCTTTAACCTCAGCGATGTCTCCAATGCGCACCACTGACGCAGGCTTGCCGCCCGACGCCGATACATAGATTCTCGTATCTTCGATTTCCCTGGCGTCTTTATATTCTCCGACCGTTCTGACGGATATATCTCGTGGACCTTCTTTGATCGAGCCGGCAGGAACGTTCAGGTTTGCACCCCTGATTGCTCCGACCAATTTGTCAATGCCGATCCCGTAAGCTTCCAGCCGCTCTTTATCCACGGAAACTGACAGTTCACGCTCATCTCCGCCATTGACATTGATAGCGGCCACCCCGCTTACCTTGGCGAGCCTGTCAGCGACAAGATCATCAGCCAGTATTCGCATTTCCTTCGCAGACAACGGCCCTTCTAGAGCGATGGTCATAACCGGCAGTGATGCCGTATCGAGCTTCAGAATCCTCGGCTCGTCGATATCCTTTGGAAGGGTCGTGCGAATGGCCGATACTTTATCGCGAACATCCGCTGTAACCGCTTCGAGGTCCGTTCCCAACTCAAACTCCAGGGCCACCGCAGACATACCGTCCTGTGAACTGGAGGTAACGTTTTTCAAACCGGCTGTAGAAGTGACGGCCTTTTCAATCGGTTCAGTAACCAGTGTTTCCATCTCGCTTGGCCCGGCCCCCGGGTAGGTGGTAACCACGGTGACATAGGGTATATCGACCTTAGGGTTGTACTCCTGGGGCATCTTTGAGCGGGATTGAAATCCCAACACCACCAGCGCGAGCATGAACATTATTAAAAATATCGGCCGCCGAATAGATACGTTAGTTAGCCACATACAAGACTCCGTAAATCATCAATCACAAAAAAACCGCACGCTCCACATCGATAAAAAGGGGTGTTACGCGAACTCTATTTCTTTTCGATGCGCACTTTCAATCCCTGCTGCAAGTTCTGACGGCCTTCCGTGACCACGACATCCCCCGGCTTCAAGCCATTTGACATTTGAATCTGCACATAGTCCCGGTTTTCCCGCATTACGCTCACAATATGGCGACTAACGATGTTGTTGTTGCCGACAGCGAACACCGACTGGGTTCCCTTGCGATCGTCTATCGCTTCCTTGGGCACAAGAAGCACATCATTTGAAGTTCCGGTAACAATAGTCCCCCGCGCGAACATCCCCGGCCTTATTCGGGAGCCGGCATCCTTGATTGCTATGCGAACAGGGAAGTTTCTGCTGGCTGTTGAGCTTGCCGGATATACTTCGGAGAGTGTCCCTCGAAACGTCATGTTCGGTATTGCATCAATTTTCACCAAAACGTTTTGCCCCACCTGAAGCTGTGCGAAGACCTTTTCGGACACATTTCCTTTCAGATAAAGCGAGCCAAGGTTGACTACCTCCGCCAGAGGCTGTCCTGCCGGGACTACCTGGCCGGGTTCACTCGAGCGTGACGATACAACCCCCGAAATTGAGGACTTCACGTAGGAATACGATAACTGCTGCACTGCAAGGGCCACAGCAGCCTTAGCTTGCGAAAGCCCTGCCTCGGCCTGCTTAATGTCCTCCTTGCGGAGCATATTCTGTGCCGCTCCTGCCTGGGCTGTGCGAAGAGCCTCTCTGGCAACCGACACCTGGGCCTCGGCCTGCCGCACGTCCTCCGAACGTCCACCTTCCTTGATGAGTGAGAGACGCTCCGCAGCGGATTTATACTGCGTTTGCGCTACTTTATATTGCGCTTCCACCAGCTCAAAGCTCGATTGTGAGATCGCGCCCTGGTCGAGCAGGCTCTTGTTGCGTTTGTAATCCGAAGTCACCCTATCGAGATTGGCCTTCGCCTCCGCGACGCTGTTCTCAGCCACCATCAGTTCCTGGGAGCGAGCAGGGTTTTTAACCACCGTCAGCCGCGCGTTGGCCGAGTCGAGCTGCGCCTGGGCTTGTGCGATTG
>JAAYKG010000073.1 GCA_012522555.1 Armatimonadota bacterium | reverse complement strand
ATATCAACAAAAGAAAGCTGAATAATGCGCACAAACTGATCGTCGCTGCCTTCTCCAGCGCTGTATTGGTAACAATACTTCGCATAACCCCCTCCTCATCTGACCTGTTTTTGGGCGCACCGATAGGTTCGGCAAGCGCCCTTGCATATAGCTCAGTATATGTTCAGGTTTCTCTCAAAGTCAGCCATTATAGCAACATTGTCCACTAACCGGATGACATAGCTGCAGGATAATGATATTCTTGATATGGAAATGGCGAAAAAATGGAGAACACAGGCTCAACGCAGCACGTTTTATCTCGGCAAGCGCATGGATAAAGCGATACGCGAGCACAATATGATCCAGGCGGGAGATCGCATTCTGGTCGGGGTCTCCGGTGGAAAGGACAGCATGGCTCTGCTGAGGCTGCTTATTGAACGACAGCGACTCGCCGAAGCGAAATTTGATCTGGTGTCGGCGCACGTCAGAGGAGATGCTCGAGGAGTCGGGGCGAACGTGCCGGTCGAGTTCGCGCAGTGGATAGAAAACGAGCGCCAAGCTCATATAATCTCCGACATGACACTGCCCGAAGGCGAGTCTCTACCTATGAACTGCGAGCGATGCAGTCGAAACCGCCGCAAGACTCTCTTTGAACTTGCTCAAGCGCATGAGTGCAACAAAATCGCGCTGGGGCATCACATGGAAGACTTTGCCCATACGGCGCTGCTCAATTTGTTTTCCTCGGGAAGATTGGAGACTATGGCTTTCCGGAGAGACTACTTCGGTGGACGGATATCGGTTATCCGCCCCCTGGCCTATATCCACGAGTGCGAGATCGCAAGATTCGCCCAGATCAGCGAGTTTCCGATCATCCAAAACGATTGTCCGATGATTTCTCAATCGAAAAGAGGGCGCATCAAAGAAATAATGAAGCCTATCTACCACGAGTTTCGATCCGCCTATTCGAATATAATCCAAGCCTCGGGGATAATCGGCGAGGACGGTCCATCAGATTAGGTGTTGACCGCCGGGCTTGGCGTGTATAAAATGCCAGTATGAAGATTAAGGCCATAGCTTGCGAGGCGTTTGCCAGGGAGTTCTATCTGGCGGCAGCGCACAGCCCACACGTCATAAACATCGAACTGCTCGCCTTCGGGCTGCACAACACCCCAAACGATCTGCGCACAACCATACAAAAACAGGTCGATTTGGCGGATGAGGGCGGATTCGATTGCATTGCACTCGGCTATGGTTTGTGCAGTCGAGGCACAGCCGAGATAACCGCCGGGTCAATCCCCATAATAATGCCGCGAATGCACGATTGCATCACGGCGTTTCTCGGCTCCCGAGATCGTTACGGCGCCGAGTTCTCCGCACACCCCGGCACATACTACTACAGCCCAGGCTGGATCGAGCGCAAAGAGGGGGATGTCGAACAAGGCTTTATCGATATCCACACGCGCCACTATGCCGAACGCCACGCCGAATACGTCGAAAAATACGGCCAAGAGAATGCGGATTTTCTGACCGAACAGGAACGGCAGTGGTATGCAAACTACACCCGCGCGGCATTCATCGACACGGGGATAGGATGCACCGATGAATATCGCCGCTTCACAAGAGCCCTCGCAGACGACAAAGGCTGGGAATATGCGGAACTGGCCGGAGATATTTCTCTGATCAGACGTTTGCTGTGCGGAGAATGGGAAGGCGAGGATTTTCTGGTCGTCAAACCCGGCCACACCATCACCGAGTCCTTTGACGAGCTTATCTTGAAACAGGTAAAAAAAGAATAGCCCGGACTATTCGACATAATCCGGGCCGGAATTGCTGAGATAGGACTATTGGCCGGCGCTCACTGATGCGCCGTTGATCACTCTCTCTGCCGCGGAGTTTTTACCAAGCGTCCCGCCGACGGTGACTTTGGTCCCCACAGCGAATGAACAGCCACCCTCGCACCTTATGCCAGGGCCGTGCCTGCCATCCTGCACGTAGAAGAAATTGTCAAAGACCGCCGAAACGTAGACGTTTTCGATGCAGATACCAATGCCGGTATTGTCCATGGCCTTGGCCGCAGCCACGCTGGCTACCGGGGTGGCGATCGTGATTCCGTCGGAGTTCCCCACGCCACTCCAGGATCCGGCGGCGTTTTGAGCCTTAACCGAAACGTATAGCTTCGCGCCGTAAGGCTGCATAGCGAAGTTGATAGTCGCTTCAGTATCAGTCGTCGCGGTCCAGTTGACCACGTTTGTGGCGCCTGGGGTAGTTCCCACAGCGTATTGGTAGCCCACTACCCCGCTTTCGGGATCATCAGCGCTCCACGAAGCGTTAAGCGATGTCCTAGAGCCGGTAAACGCACCCTCGTCAGTGACAACAGGGGTCTCCGGCGCTGACGTATCCAGATAGAACGGCCCTATGTCGGCCGGTTCGCCGGCAACAACGCCTTGATTGTATCCTATGAGATGCAGATAATACGGCTCGGCGCTGGATGTCGCCGTGAAGGACTTGGCCCCGCCAACCCAGGCTGGCTCGGAACCTATAAATGTGTGTGTCGTGTTTGTGTCGAACACACAGCGATAGTAGTTCACCTTGCCGACGCCAAACCCAGCCAAGTTCGTGAAGGTGAACGGCCCGGAGGTGTGCCAAACGCCGGATTGCTTATCACATACGATAGCCTCGGATGTCGGCTTGTTAACCATTGTCCAGAAATTAATTACGTTGGAACGTTCGGATTTGTTGCCCGATGCGTCATAAGCTGTGACCGCATAATAGTATCGGGTATTCGTGGCCACTTGGTTGTCCGTATACGAATTGGTAGGGCTTGCATCCACAACAGATAGAGCGGCAGCCGACGGGCCTCTCCAGATCAAATAACCCGCCACACCCGTATTATCGGTCGATGGCGCCCACTCCAATGTTACGAAATCGCTGGATATCTCCGTCGCAACAATGTTTGTAGGCTTGGACGGAGGGATCGACTCCTTAGCAAAAACGAGCTTTACGGCGTCGGCAGTAAACCTTTTGCCCGCGTCGAGCGCACTGGCCCACATTCTAACCCCGCCGCAGCTCCCCGAAGCGCCCGCATTGAAAGTGAACGTGCCAAGGGAGTTCCACACATTGGGATTCAAGCTTTGATTTAATGTTTTTGTAGACGATCCGCCGTTGTATGTAACGGTGTGGTGAATATTGGCTCCTCCACTCGAACTGGACGGCCAGGTCACGAAGACCTCATAAGAGCCAGGCACGGTTATAGCCGGGTTAAAATTGGCTTCTCTATCGTAGCTGGCCTGAAGCGAGAAATAACGGCTTCCGATCCCGGCAGTGACACCCGATGCTGAACTTTTGGCTGAACTGTCTCCGGTGGCTGCTCTATCGCTATACCAGGCAAAATTCTTGCCCCCCGAGCGCGACTCGATAATGATATCATTAGCGCTCGCAGATGCCGTCACAAACGCAAACACTGGAGAGTACGCGCCTTCTACGCCAGGGTTCTTTGAATAAACCCGAAAATAGTAGGTCTTGCCCGCCGTCAGACCGGTGAGATTGACGCTGTGCGCGGTGACCAGTGTACCGTCTTCTGAAGTGGATTGAGAACAAGTCCGATCCAAGCCATAGAATACCTTGCTGGTTGCTCCCGCGTTGGTATCCCAGGTGATGGTCGCTATGCTTGCGGTCTCGTTTGAGGTTTGAACATTACTGATAACCAGCGATGAAAGCGGATAATCGATGTTCGCAGTTGCAACCGCACCGGCGGTAACTTGGACGCTCTGATTGCGAACGCCATAACCGGCAGCGTTAGAAGACACGGTGTAGTTGCCCGGAGGCACATCTATAAACGCGAAGAACCCGGTGCCGTCCGCATACATCGTGCGATTGACTGGGCCTGTTAATGTGATTGTTGCGCCATCGACCCACACAGTGCCTCCAAATGTGACACTGCCTTTTATATGTCCCTTGGTCGGGGAGCTTTTCCAAGGCATAGTCGGCACAGGCGCATTTGATGACCAAAACGCCCTTGTGGTATCTTTTATTGTGGCATTCATCGCCGGATATGCGTAGATCGCGGCTCCGTTTGCAGGCCCGCAGGCCAGATTGCGGGTGCTCGATAGCTGAGCCAGTAAACAGTTGGCGTCATACACACCGGGCGCTATCACAGCATGGCGATTATAGGCATTGTTTCTAGCAAAACAAACCCACGGATCAAACAATGAGCCATAGGATCCACCACAATCGAAATAGGCCATCGGCATGCTTATGTCAAGGATGCCTTCTTGCATCCACGCTGGCCAATCCTGATAATACTTCGAATATGATTGGGTGGAGTAATAATTTCCTTGAGTGGTCGGAGCCGGAGCTCCCGCCACGCAGTCCGCAGACACTTTGATATTCGGTTTAGCTGCGATGGCGTTAGCATAGATTTTGCGCACCAGGTTGGTGATCTGCGCCCGACGCCACTCGCTGAAGTTCCCGTTATACCTCGAGCCGAAGTTTTCGAACCTCGCCACGCTCACATCGTTGTAGCCGGAATCATTGGATCCAAACCTGATGTAGTCCAAATTGACGCCGTCTACATCGTAGCGATTGACCACGTCCATGACAATGTTATAGGAATATTGCTCCGCACCCGGATGTCCGGGATCGAACCAATAGTCGCCGGATATGAGCTGTTCACCCGACGAAGTCTTGGTCAGGTATTGCGGATATTTCTTCATCGGGTGGTTCGATGGGACGCTTGTCGAGCTTGCAATTGCGTTCATAACAAACCACGCGTGAACCTCGATACGGGGCGACGAGTTGTGGCATTTTTGTATGATGTCGGCCAGCGGATCATAACTGGCAGAAAAACCCGAACATATAGGCTCGATCGATGGATAGGTGGTGTCGCCTCTACGACGCACCTGCACGACGAGAGCGTTCGCCCTGCAGTATTTCGCGTCGGCAATCAACTGATTGACCTGTGATACGTTCATTGTGCCCGCGTGCCAGGCATCCGAATAAATTGCGCGAAACTCCGGGTCGCCAGGATTATATGCAAAACTCGACCCAGCGCACAACACCGTGAATGCAACAGCCGCCAGGACCAGCTTCAAAATGCGCATCTTTCTCCTCCTGAAATCCAAATTAAACATAAACAAATCCTCCGAACGAATACTACGGCGAATAGACTCTCACGTCTCCCGCTGATTGTGTTTGCAACACGCAAGCACTGCCTTGCGCCGTGACTATCCCGGTAGCGCCGATGAACGCGCCAACCGACGGCGATGCTGCCGACCGCACGGTCAGAGCATGGCCCGTCCCATCAATAATCACGAACTGGCCCGATGTGCGAGACACCACCTTGCCTGCAACCCGCACCAGCAGGCCTGCATTGAATATCTGATCTGCGTTGGCGAACCCGACCGTATACGCATCGGGTGACTTGCCGCCGAGCGCGTTTGTCCTCAAATAAATCGGTCTTGGCGCAGACCCTGCGACCGATTCGACTATGGTCGCACCAGCCAGATACCTTTCGGAGTTGGCAGTGGCGAGTGTTCCTTTGACTTTCACTTGCGTCCCAACCGGCAAAGCAATCCCGGCGTCGCATCTAAGGCCGCGGGTCCTGTTTTGCTCTTGAATATAGAATCGATCGCTGAACACAGCAGATATCGTCATATAGGCATTGATCTGTATAGCGGTTCCATCCGGATATTTGGTCGCCTCAGCAATCGAGCCGACTACTTTTTCGTCTCCTGCGTAGAACGGCCCGAGCACGACGTCGCCGCTGGCAACTCCGTCTCCATTATAACCTTTAGCGTGGAAATACCACGCCTTGGTGTTGGTAACCTCCAGTGCCATCTGCGTCCCTACCCATTGCGACTCCGCATCCGTCCACGTATGGTCAGACGAATTGTTCCATACATATCTATACGAACTCACCTTGCCTGCTCCATAGCCCTGATTGGTGAAAGTGAACGCATTAGTCGGATAAGTGATACCCGGCTGGCGATCGCAGGTAATGTGATTGATTGTCGTCGTCGGAGACAGCGTATATCGGTTCACCCCCGCACACCTAGCCGATTCGTTGCCGGTAGCATCGTAGGCAAGCACACTATAAGTATATCGTGTATTGCCGGTGAGGCCTGTATCTGCGTAGTGTGTCGAGCTGGTAACCGCGACGACCTGCGAGCCTCTATAGACTTTATATCCCATCAACGCGTAATCGTCGATTGATTCATCCCACGTTAGATCGATTCTGGACGTAGAAACCGCGCTGGCTTCAAGATTCTGCGGCACCGACGGAGGATTCTCGTCGACATCGGCATACTCGAATTTGATCGCATCCGCGATGACCTTTCTCGCACCGTCGGTTTCTCCGGTCTTGTTGGTCAACTGGACGTAACCGGAAGTCCCCTTGGTAAACTGTTTCATCGTGGCTATCGGGACCCACTGGTCCACTGTTTTTGCCTGATTGACGATAGCAACCGACATTTGTCCGTCGGCGTGGGCAATTGTATATCGAGCCGATGTTGTGCGATCGGTGCCGGCTTTATACCAGCAGTATACGTTATATTTTCCTGTCACCGGGATGTTTGGCGTCCAGGTGAATGTGGCAGTCGTCGAAGACATTTTGTTTAGCGCGTATACATACTGGCTCGATTCGACCGGCCAACCGCCCGCATCCGTCATCGGGGTCCACGTTCCGGTGGAGGTCCCCTGCGGGTTGTCCACGATAAACGTCAGCGACTCCGGCTTTGTGGCGAACGATTGGTCGCTCGACTGACCCGTCATAGCCAAAGAGTTGTCCGAAAGCGCTCTAAAGTGATAAAGGGTGTTTGGAGTCAGTCCCAACAAAGTCACCGAATGTGTGTTGGTAAGGCTGGTGTTCTTAGTCGTCGAATGGCCATAGGATGAGTCTTCGCCGTATTCGACCTGGCTTGTCGCCGGCTGATCGGTATCCCACGTGATCACAGCGCTCTCGGAAGTTATGCCAGTTATTTCGATATTCGAAATATTCGGCGGCACAGCGGCTGTGGTGAATCTCCAGGTGTCTCCAGTAACCAGCTTGCCGAGACAGAACGAGTCCACCCGCCAATAATAGGTTGTCGTCGATGCGAGCACATCGACATTATAAGTCGTGCTCGTTTGCAGGCTGGACACCTTAGCCAGCGCCCCCGGATCCGTGCCGAAGTAGACGTCGTATGCTCCGGTCGTGCCGCCCGGCGACCAACTCAGGGTCGGGTTGCTGGGTGGAATCTCCGTAGCTTTATGCGGCGGATTTGGGTTTACCGCCTTAAACGGGCCAACATACACCCATTTCACCGCGTCGGCCATAATTCTATTGCCACTTTGAGTCGACGAAACCCACTGCTTTAACTCCGCAACCCCGCTGCCCGCCCCCCCGGCAGCAAATGGGAAGGTGCCGATATAGTTCCACTTGTTATCGAGGGTGGATTGATTGAATGTCTTGGTATATTCTCCGTCGCGATAGGTGACGGTGTGCCTAATCTGCGAACCGCCATTGGTGGACTTCGCCCACGTCACCCGCACTTCATAGTCTCCATCGATCGGTATCGCCGGCTTATATTGAGCGTATCTGTTCCCGATATCGCTGGTGATTGTTGTATATCTGCTTGAAATGCCCGGCGTGCAGCCTGGTGCGCTGCTCTTTACGCTGCTGACTGCAAAACTGACGTCGGAATACCAATCGTAGTTCAATCCTCCCGGCATCGACTCGACGATGATATCCCCAACGCTGGACTGGAAAATAGCATACAGGGTCAGAGCGTCCACAGGCATATTCAACGTATACGGATTGGCCGATGAGATTATTCCGGTCCCATCGGCTTTGGTCGACCAGCCCGTAAAGAAATAGCCACCATTTGCGCTCGCCGATATTGTTGCAGGTGCGCCCGGCACATACCAGCCACCCCCGGAGCACGTTCCGCCAAGCTCAGGGATTGGAACCACAGTCAGCGAGCGAGAGCCGCTCGTGAAAGAGAAATCGCGCGAATAGGACGTGCCAGTCGCGTTGGCGGAGACCACCCGGAAGTGATACTCCGTCAGCGGCACCAGGCCAGTCATCGTTATAGAGTGCACCGTCACGAGGTTCCCATCGACCGGGGTAGCGCTTCCATAAGTATCATCGACACCATACTGCGCTGACGACGATGACGGCAGATCGGTCATCCAGCTTACTGTCGCGGAATTGTCGGTGATATTGGTAATTTTAACATCGAAGATCGTAGGCGAGGCGCCCACAGAAAAGTCGTTGACATACATGTTGCCTGTGACTTCGCCTATTGCCACGGCAACCTGCCGCTGCACGGTCTCAGCGCCCGTTTTGCTCACAGTTACGGTATATGTGCCAGGGGTAAGCCCGATAAACGCATAAAAACCGGTGCCGTCGGTCAGCATCGTTCTATTCTCCGGCCCCGCAACCGACACGGTCGCGCCGTCCATCCACGCATTTGTGCCGGACACTGTCACCGTTCCGCTTATGTGCCCTTTTATGGGGCTGGACTTCCACGGCATATCCGGAACCTCTGCGCGAGAAGTGGCGACCTGGGATACAAACAGCGGCATGAACTCCGACCACGAGCCGTAATTCGTTCCGCCTTTCGTCCACGGAGCAAAATACGAATAGCCGCAAAACCCGTTGGCGAAATTGCCGGCCGGAGATGGATCGCGAGTCATCTGGAGTTGTAAAATGGAGTTTGCCAGAGAGTTGAGATAGATGCCGGGACCGATATACATATGCCGATCGAATTTGCGATCCTTTTCGAAGTTCATCCACCTCAAATAATCGTTAGGCAACGACGCATTGTCGTAGTAGGTCATAGGAATCGCAGCGTCGATGATGCCCTCTTCAAGCCACGCATCCCAGTCGCAATAGACATCATAATAGGGTCTGGTTTTTTTGAACGCCTCTCTGGTTGAAGTTGTCGGCGAAGGGTTCCATGTGACAAACGATGCGGTCTGCTTGACCCACGGCTTGACGGATTGTATCCGGGCATAAGCCTTTCTCACCACCGCCGTGATCTGATCTCTTCTCCATTGATCCCATTGATCGGTGGGGTGGCTGTCTCCATGGGCGCCGCTGAGATTGGCCGGCTGGCCTTCGAGGCCGTATCTCGCGTTATATCGAGCGACACTGGTGGGATTATAGCCCTGGTTGTGGGCTGTAAAGCGAACGTAGTCATAGTGAATTGCGTCAATATCGAAGTTTGTAACCAGATCCATCGCGACATTAACCGTATACTCGGCGCACAATGGATGACCGGGATCGACGGCTTTGTCTGCGGTCTCGTTACCGGCGTTATCTCGCGTGGGCCAATAGTTGTCGAACTGGATCAGGTTTCCTGTGGGAGGATCGATATGGTCACTATACATGCCCTTGCCGCTGGTCCTGAAGACGACCATCCAGGCATGCACTTCAATGCGCTGTTTGCCCCCGGTGGTGTCGTGCGCGGCATTGATAACCGCTTGCAGCGCGTTAAAATCGGACGGGCTTAAACCTGACATGTAAGGCTCACCCATACTCGATGGGTAATTCGCATCGGCATCCCGTCTGACTTGTACGACGACAGCATTGCAATTCGCCGCTCTGATTGCGCCACCACTGGTCGTCCCCGGAACACCGAGCAGGTAGTTGACATCAGATTGACTGAGCGCGCCCGCATGCCAGGCGTCTACCCAAAACGCGCGAAACTCCGGATCCCCCGGAGTATATGCCGCACAAGCACACGCGCTTATAAGCATCAGCACGCATATTACAACTGTTAATCGCCAACTGTAGCTATAGGACAAAGCCTTGGTCACGTCGTTCTCCTCATAAATCCGGCATTATCGCTCAACCCCGGAAGAGCGCCGCAGCGCCCTCCGGGGGATGATGAACGTCATTTATATTAGGCCGGAGCTTGATTAGCCTTCCTGGCTTTGTCTCCCGATTCAGTCCGTTGAATCTCTATGGCGCGTAAATCCGCACATCGTTGTCGAAACGGGTTCGCAAGACCCGCTGGCCGTTCTCCAAGGCGCTGATACCAGTCGCCCCGACGAACGAGCCATTTGTAACGACGGCGTTGGAGTAAACCTTAACCGTCACTCCCGATCCGTCGCTGATAATAAACGATCCGGCGACCTTGTTGCTAACCTTGCCTGCGGCGCGCAACAAAAGCCCGATATTATATACTTCCGCACTTCCCGCCGAACCGACAGACTTTCCTGTCACAAGCAGCGGAGCGATCTGGTTTCCTGCTCCGATCTGGGGGATCTTCGAGCCGAGAATCGCTCGCTCGCCGTTGACCACTCCCATCACTCCGAAGACCTTCGCCGATTGGCCGACCGATACCGCATCGGAGCTTTCCACGCGGATGCCCGCCGCCCGCTTCGGTTCCTCGATGTAGAACGCACCAGTGAACGCCGCTGTGATAGATCTCGCCGGCAGCAGCACGGCCGAGTCGTCCGGCAGAGCCATCGCTGCCGGGATACTAGTGACTTCCTGCGCCACTCGAACTCCGGCCGATGTGCTCACAGTCGAGGTCAAACCGACGTTGTCAATCGCGCGAACAGAGATATAGTATACGCCGTTGGTCGCAAGCGACAATCCGGTTATCTGCGCAGAAGTGGCCGCACCCGCATTCGTCCAGCCCTTTATGTTCGTGCCGCCTGGCGTTGAGCCTACGGCGTATTCGCATCGATCCAGCCCGGAACCGGAATCCGATGCAGACCACCAAGCCTGAAGAGTCGTCTTGGAAGTAGTATATACCTCATCGGTTACAGCCGTCACTACCGGAGCCGTATTGTCCACTGCAAATGTCGCAGACGGGCCTGCGGCAGGGGCGGTATTGCCAGCCGCGTCCTTTGCGGTTCCGGCGGCTATCGATATGCCGAGGGAGCCGTCGCCGGTGATGTTCGAGATCGTAACCGTCCGGCTGGCGTTACCTGTTCCGCTGATGGCAATTGTGCCGTTGGCAGTGCCGGTCTTATTGAGCGTCACGTTAGCGTTAGCCAGTGTAATGGCAGTAACAGCCGTGTCGTCTGAATAATTTACCGCGAATGTGACAGGGCCGGACTTTGTCAAAGAAGCGGACGGAGCGCCTATCGAGATGCTCGGAGGCGTGTTGTCAATCGGTGCCGCAGGGCCGGCGTACGCCAGCTTGATTGCATCCGCTATTACAACGTTTCCGGTAGCTTTGTTGTCAAGGGTCACATAACCCGCAGTCCCTGCTGCAAAGCGCAGGCCGGATGCGAGCAACACCCATTGGCCGCCATTGGCCTGCTGGTTGATCGCCACAGTCACACTACCATCAGCATGATAAATCTTGTAGCTGGCATCTGAAGCTCTGTTGGAGCCGTTTGTATACCAGCAGTAGACATCATACAACGCGGTAGTCTGTACTGCAGGAGTCCACTTATAAACCGCAGTTGCCGTTGACGCGCAATCGGCAAACAGATAGTCGTTGTTGTAACCGCTTCCATATGTCCCAGCGTTCCAGGTTCCTGTGTAAGAGGTCCCCGGGTCGCCATTATTTACAATCAAGTCATCGGGGCCAAGCTCTCCCACGTAAACGAACTTCACAGCGTCGGCGACGACTTCCTTGCGGCTTGAGCT
>JAAYKG010000008.1 GCA_012522555.1 Armatimonadota bacterium | reverse complement strand
CTCGCGAAGATGGCGGCGTAGAAAGAAGTTTTCGAAACAATCGCGAGAATCGATCATCCCCCACTTGTCGTTCATAATGAAGAAGCCGCCTCGATTATGCTTATGGGACAGCCTCAGTATCTGGTTCCGTCGTGTGGTTAGGGTAAGGGTGTAATTAGTCCCCTGCAAGCTCCAATGCTCGCATTCTGAACTCCATCGGCGGGCAGCAGTAGACCATTTTAAGCCGCCCCGTCAACCACAGCTTGTCGCGCAGCCGCTTCACCGAGTGGCTCTCCAACGCACAATCGCCGAGCAGGATGACTCTGCCTTCTACGTTCGGATCGACGCTAGGATCTTTTCCGAAGACCAATGTCACAGGGTTGTCTGGGTCTAGTCCGTCGAGTTCGACGAGCCTATCGATGCCTCTGCGAACATAGTATTCGCAGCCCTTGCAATAGTCCCCCGCCCACACCCGTATGCCAGGAACACGAGCCTCGTCAATTTCGATGTCTGGGCTGGCGAATTTGCGTGCGATCTCGGCGACCGGTGTGCCGACAACTTCGATCTGATTGATGTCGCCGATTCCGTGCCCTTGTTCGTGAGCAAGTCGCGTGGTGTCTATCTGGAGATTGTCGAACCCTATCGCCGATTCCGCCACCGCATCGACCGCGACGGTGTCTGTGCCGGAGATGATAATCCCCATATCCACCACCTGGCCCATATTCGCATGGTCGCCTTCTTGCCCACGAACCCCATCAATAACCGTCAGCGAGGGTTTGTTGTAATGGAGGATGTCCACCAGTTTTTGCGGGATGCGATGGTAGTCATGGCCGAAGAGCTTGTCGGCATCGGAAATTGTCCCGTGCAGGTTCTTGATGCCCAATGTTGTCAAAGTTAAACTGTGATTCTTTAACACCGGAACGTTAATCAGCACCTCTGCTTCAAGGATGGTGCGTGGGATGCTGGGATGCTTGAGAACCACTGCGTCCGGGTTCGACGGGTTCAAAAACTCATCTTCTTCGAGGTAGACGATGTCGGCGCCATTCTCAAGAGCCGCCTTATCCATACCTATCGCCGCAAAACAATCCTTCGTGGTGCTGGTGTTCTTACGGAACAACGAAGTCGATATGGATCTGCCCTCCGCCACGGTGACTCTGCGCGCACCGGCGTCTTTGGCCGCTTTAATGAGGGCTGCTATAACTTGTGGATCGGTTGTTGTGGGGGCAGGGCTTGGGCAATAGACATTGGGTTTCAAAACTACGTGCTTGCCTTTGCACAATGTGTCAAAGTCGCAGGCTAATGCCACCGACTCACGCACTGCAGCCTCGATAGCCTGTGCGCTATCGAGGTCAGATACCTTCGATATGGCTACTTTCGCTTTGCTGGACATAACTAGGCTCCTTTTGTGTGATATGACAGTATCTGTGGACTATGCCACAATAAAATCCTTCGATGCGAAAGTCATCGGCTCGACGCCGGATTCTCGCACAACCACCGTGTCTTCAATTCCCACAATTCCAATTCCAGGCAGGGCGACCTTCGGCTCAACGGCGATGACCATCCCTTCCTGAAGCTCATATTTCATCCCAAAGGCGAGATATGGAGGCTCATCGAGTTCCAATCCGACTCCGTGGCCGACGAATCTGACCCGCTCAGTTCCGGATCCCATAAAAGTATCGGCAAATCCCGCTTCAGACGCCATCTCGACCGCGAGATTATAGATGTTTTCCCATACCGCCCCGGGCTTCATCGCGTCAAAAATGGCAGATTCAATCTCTTGCATTATATCATAAGCGCGCAGCACTTCGGAATCCGGCGTCCCAATACTGGCCATCCTGGTCTGATCTACGATATATCCATAAAGATTAAAAGCGAAGTCAATGATAATCGGTGTGCATTGTTTGATTACATCCCGGCTTGCGCCATATGGTGTCCCCGGTGAAAGTCCCGCGCCGGCACATATACCTTCGAACTTGGTTCCTGCCAGGCTGTTTATCCCAGACGAACAAGCCCCGAACCCCAGCGCATCTACCCCTTCCCGCCGAGAGGGAACCACCACCCCGTTGCCGTTAAGTCGATAATGGCTTTCCAGCACAGCGCTTAACTCCAGTTCGGTAATCCCTTCCACCAGAGCCTGCCGCACGACATCAGGCGTTTTCGCCATTATCCGGGCTGCTTCTTTCTGAATGGCAATTTCCGATTCAGACTTTACAGCCCTCAACATTCGCACATCCCACGCTATATCCTCCGGCACGCCATCTGGAAAAACCTTCATCATGCGCATCGTCGAAAGATACGAAAGGGTGTCAAGTGTCAATCCGACCCGTCTTGAGCCGACTAATCTTCGCTTGGCGAATATCCGAGATAAGTCCTTTCCACCGGAGAATGCCTCAATCTCGATATGCTCGATCTCCCAGCGCATCCGAGTCAGCCCTTTGCGAGCCAGTGCAAATGCGTCGTTGTCGGCTGGGATGACCACATACAACGGCTGAACGGAGCCGGAATAATAAAACACATCCGAGCTTTGGCTTAGAATCGCCACGTCGATTTTGTTCTCCACGAGATGCGCCTGAAGTGAACGAATTCGGTTTTTTAGCTCTTCTTGTGTGAAGCGTAAAGTCATAATCTAGCCCATCACGCAGACTACCCGGCAGGTTTGTCCACTCTCGATCAACGGAAGCACATTACCCTCGACATTCTCACCGTCGACTGTGAGGCTGGTCACGCCACGCTGCACGTGGTTCGGGTTTTTCACCTCAATTTCATAAGTCGCGCCGCGGAACCTGCGGCTGACCTTATAGCCATCCCACGAATCGGGGATGCAAGGGTCGATAATCAGCCCTTCATAGGTCGGTCGAACGCCGAGTATATAATCCAACCCATCGCGGAACATCCAGACACCTGATCCCGTAAGCCATGAATGGCTTGCCTGGCCAAACGTTGGGTGATCATCGCTGGTGACATACTCTGCATAAACATACGGTTCCATCTTATACACATCAGGGTCGGATGCCTGCAATATTGGCAAAGTTTTTCGGTAATAGCTATACGCTCGGTTGCCTTCCCCGATGACGCAGTTGCCCAGAATCGCCCACGCAGCCACGTGGTTAAAGATAGCGCCGTTTTCTTTCTTGCCGGGCACACATCGTGTCGCAAGCCCGATTCCAGAATCCACCTGTGTATAACTTGGGGATAAGATCTTTGGCCCTCTCGAAGTTATCAACAGCCTATCCGCCGAGTCCATGGCCAGCTTCGCCCGATCATCATCCGCAACCCCGGATATCGCGGCCCAGCTTTGCGCATTCATGAAAATTCGGCCTTCGCTGTTTTTGCTCGATCCGATCACCTGACCATCGTCCCGTATACCCCTGATATACCACTCTCCATCCCAGCAGCGATTGTTCAGCGCGGCTTTGATAAGGTCATACTCTTTGCGATACCTCTCTGCCGTGTCAGTCATCTGGCTGATCCCCATGCAGACTTCGCCTTCAGCAAAACAATCCAGCATATCGGCGACCTCGCGCAGGATATAACATAGGAAATGCGCCACCCACACGCTCTCGCCGATCCCCTTGCGACCCACGTAGTCCAGCGTATCGTTCCAGTCCCCTGGACCGAACTTCGGCAGATGGTTTTCGGTGAGCTGCGAAAGAACGTAATCGCACGCTTTGATTACGTGATCCAGCACATTCGATTCTCCGCCGTCGTAAAACGGCGCCACCTTCATCAAGAATGTCCAGTCTCCGGTCTCTTTCAAATAATTCATAACAGCCAGAGGCAGCCACAGCGGCGTGTCGGAATGTCCGGTCTTTTCACCGATTCCGGTGAGCTTGAAATAGTTGTGCAGCGTCGAGCCATCGGCAAATTGCTTGGATAATACTTCAAGCAATCGGTCTGCGACCTGATCCGGTACGCTGAGGATCGGCCCCATCATATCCTGACATTGGTCTCGAATGCCCACACCAAACAACAACCCACCGTGATAATATCCGGCGTTTCGGTTCATGTTAAAAGTGACCCAACTCTGCCGCTTTCCCCAGACATTGAGCATGATATTCATTTCAGGGTCGGGGGTTTCGACATGAACCGGTGCAAGGTAGGCGTCCCAATATGCCTTTACCTTATCAAGCGCAGCCTGGGCGGCGGCGAAGGAGCGATATTTCGCGATCAGGTCTCTGGCGCCGGGTGGGGGGATCGCTAGTCCGCCTTTATTCGGGGAAGCTGGGGTGCAGCCCATCAAAACTACGAATTCGATTTCATTTTTTGGTTCGATCACAACTTCACCGTGCAGCGCCGCGCAGGCGTCCCCTGAGGTTATATCTGTATTCCCCAGCTTATCCCGCTCGACTCCGACAGGGTTCGATTCGCTCCGCCACGGTCCGATAAACGAATCCTTCAGACAATCCCACGAGTCGGCGGGAAGGTCGGATGTGAAGAAAACATATCTGTCCCACGCCTGATTAGGCTGAGCCACCGAAACCCCACGGTTTGTGACCCAATAATTCTTGGTGGCAAATATGGCGTTATCCTCGCGCGAGAACTGAGCGAGGTTGAAATGCTGGTCGTTTGGCTGCATAATCAAATCCTGCAGCGCATGTCCCAGGCACAGCTCAACATAACTTGTAACAGATAATCTCTTAGGCTCGAAGCTCTCGTTTCGAAGCCGCACCATCCATATTTCCAGGTCATCGCCGCGAGGGACAAAATAGGTGATCTCGCTGTGTATTCCGCGGTAGAGTTGTCGTATTGTTTGATAGCCCAGCCCCACTCGGCATTCATATTTATCAAGTTTATGCCCGGTCGGCTGCCACGATAGACTCCACGTCTCGCCTTCTTCGTCTTTGAGGTATATATATCTCCCGGGCCGATCCCACGGCAGCGAATTGTAGCGAAAGCGCGTTATTCGGCTGTCCCGCGGGTCCATCCAATAGCTGAATCCGCCCCCCGTGTTGGAAACAAGTCCGGTATAGCGGCCGTTGGATATATAGTTCACCCACGGAGCAGGGGTATCCGGCCGGGTGATGATGAACTCCTTGCCGTCTTCCGAAAAATATCCATATTTATCAAGCGCCATTGCAGCCTCCCATTATGCGGATTATGTAGACATTCTACACTGCCATACAAGCAAATGGAAGCTGTGCCATTTTACATATTATTATGGTCGGTTCCAGTGGGTGATCTCTCTTTCGGGCTTTTGTAAAGAGGATAGAAGGGTTCACTGAACCCCTCGGCGAACGAAAAATCGGAGGCTCAAAGAATGAGTGTGAAAGAAGATGGCAGGGCGGAGGTTCTTGTTGTGGGGGGTGGGCCGGCGGGTTTCGCCGCAGCTCTCGCGGCTGGCCGCGCCGGCGCCGATACTTTGCTTATAGAGCGCAGCGGCCGCCTCGGAGGCATGGCTACTTTGGGGTTGGTCTCCCCTCTGCTCGGCTGCGTCAACAGCAAATTCGTCGACGAAATATTAGGCAGGCTCGGGGGCAGAGAAGTGGACCACACGAAGCTCGACCTCGATTATGCGCAAATGCTGGCAGAAGCCGGTGTCCGGACGCTGCTTCATACTTGCGCTGTTGAGCCAATTATGAGCGGCCAAACCGTAGGCGGCTGCGTTGCTTACACGAAAAGCGGCCACATCAATATAGAATCCGCCGCCACCATTGATGCGACGGGTGATGGGGATGTCGCATATTTGGCTGGGGTGCCTTTCGAGCAAGGTCGGCCTGGAGACGGGCTTATGCAGCCGGCCTCGATTATGTTTCGTGTGGGTGGCGTCGGGCCATCCCGTTTGCTGTGCGGCAGCGAAGGTGAGGCTGCATCTATGCAACTCCCGCAAGGCACATGGGAGCAAATAGTGGAGCAGGGGATTCGCGACGGAGAACTGCCGGACAATGTCGGTGTAATACGAACATATGCCACGCGCAGGCCATCCGAAGTGACGGTCAATGCCACTCAGGTCAATCGAATAAATGGCGTTTCGTCCGGCGATCTCACGAAAGCCGAAATCGAAGGCCGCCGACAGGCGTTTGCCGTGTTGGCGTTTCTCAAAAGGCACGCCCCCGGCTATAAAGATGCGTTTATATGCGAAATGCCCGCCTCCATCGGAATCCGTGAGACCCGGCGTTTCACAGGAATGGATTATTTGACCCGAAGTGATGTGATAGAGGGGCGCAAACGGCCGGATGCAGTCGTGCGGGATGCGCTCTTTGTCATCGACATACACAATCCTGACGGCCCAGGCCAAGCCGAGAACTTCGCCGTGGAATGCAAGCCCTACGATATTCCGTATGGCTGCCTTTTGCCACGTGAAATCGATGGATTGCTTTTCGCGGGGCGGTGTATAAGCGGCAGCCACGATGCTCACGCGTCCTACAGGGTGCAGACGATCTGTCTCGCCATCGGAGCCGCAGCAGGGGTTGCCGCAGCCATTGCCGGCAAACAAGGTATACTGCCTCGTCAGGTCAAACCAAACGATATTTGGGCGACCGGGTTAATCTGAGCCGACCGACTGCCGCCGCGTCAAACTCCATTTCAGCAGCGGCGGGGTGATGACTGTGCTCAATACTACAACAGCCACTAAACCCGAGAATACCCCGGCCCCGATGACAGGTTCGCCGTCGAGGATCAATCTCGTTCCGATCGCTGCAAAGATAAGCCCCACCTCGCCTCGAGGAATCATCCCTATGCCGACCGATAGCCGATCCAAGCCTTTCTGCAGCACACCCAGCCCGCACACTTGTTTCCCGAGCAGGGAGGCAACCATCAAACCACTGGCCAGAAATAGCGCTTGAGGACGAACCAGTTCCTTAAGCTCCACCCCGGCTCCCATACGGAAAAAGAATATCGGCACCAAAAAACCGGCGATCGGCGCAATAAGTTCATCGACGCTTTGTTCCCCACGCCGCCTGAAGCTTGCCCAATGAGCCTCATCAAGGATCAATCCCGCCGCAAACGCACCCACAATCGGCGCAAGGCCAATCAGCGAGGCTATATAGGCAAAGCCGAAGCAGATCCCCAGAGCCGTCACCAAAAGCAGGTCCTCAGCTTTGAATTTAGCCACAAAATTGAACAACTTTGGGGCGAATATCCGTCCGACAATAGGAGCGGCGATCAAAAACACTACAGCCTTACCGACTATAATCACAAAGTCCAGCGCTTGGACAGGTTTTCCAGTATTCGCCGCTGTGATCGCTCCTTGCATTACAGCTAGCAGCACCAGACCCATCACATCATCGAGCACGGCTGCTCCCAAAATAATCCTGGCTTCGGCGGTGTTGGATTTATGAAGATCACGCAGCACCCGCGCGGTGATTCCGACACTGGTGGCGCACAGTGCGACTCCTATATAAAGATGCACATAAAAACCATGCCCAGGCAGCAGCAGCGATGAAGCGATGAACCCCAATACTAGCGGAGCGATAACCCCCAGGCTCGCTACCAATAATGCGGACACGCCGACTTTCATAGTCTTTTCGATGTCCGATTCCAACCCTACTTGAAACAGCAGCAAGATGACCCCGATTTCGCCCAGCATCTCAATGGTTAGATTTCTGCTGATAAAATCCAACCCGCCGAAACCAACCAAAGTCAGGTTGCCTACCACAATGCCCAGCACCAACTCGCCCAGCACCGACGGCTGTCCTATTCGCACGAACAACTCTCCGCCGAGCTTGGCGGCAGTCAACGCAACCAACAATGCAAGCAGCACCTGGGCGATTTCGTGTGAGCTATTGGAATCGCATCCTTGCAGCATCAACACAACGAAAACAGCGAAAATCAGTATACCGAAAGCCTTTGATCTTGTTCTGATCGGGGTAACCTCCATAACAAGGCATTTTAATTATCCGTGCCGGATGAAAATATATTCGTAAGCTTTTTAAGCTTGACTTAGACTGCACGTGCCTGTAAAGTAATTATAGCCGGGTATTGTAGTCTCCTTCGGCGTATAACAACGCTGGTAAGGAACCCACAGTCCAGGAACAGGGAGGTTCCTAATCCTCAGGTGCACACATTAGCGATTGTGCCCTATATTTGAAGCCGAATCCTCCCGATATTGTATTTGTCAGCGTCTGTATTTCCGTGGAGGAACTGTATGTTTAAGAAGCTCGGAAGAGATGCTGTCGAGAGATGGCACAAAAATCCCATCATTACTCTGGACAGCGTTCCTTTCCCCTGCAACACCGTGTTTAATGCGGCTTGCGCAAAGCTGGGCGAAGAGTATCTCTTATTGCTCAGAGTTGAAGATATGTCCGGGCGCAGTGTCTTTGCATTGGCTCGAAGTGACGACGGCTATCGCTTTACCGTAGACCCGGAGCCGGCGATGGAGCCATCAAAGGAAGAGCCGTTCCGCTCGTATGAACGCCGCGGCATCGAAGACCCCCGCATCACCTATTTGGAGGGCGAATACTACATTATGTATACCGCCTATTCGAGATATGGTGCGAGGCTGGCGCTTGCAAAGACCAGCGACTTCGAGACCTACACCCGCCTTGGCTTGATCTCACAGCCGGAAAACAAGGACGGATGTCTGTTCCCGCGTAAGATCAATGGCCGACATGTGCGCCTGGACCGGCCATATGGAGGCGGAATTGGCAACATGTGGCTTTCATACTCCGACGATTTGCTCCACTGGGGCGACTCGGAGGTTGTTATGACCACGCGGGGTGGGTATTGGGATCAGGACCGCATAGGCGCATGCACCCCGCCAATCGAGACCGATCGAGGCTGGCTGCATATTTATCACGGAGTCAAGGTCACTTCGGCAGGCCCGCTCTACAGGATGGGTACTGTTCTATTTGATCTCGATAATCCTGCCAAGGTGCTGTGTAGGAGCGTGGTTCCGATTCTTACTCCGAGAGAATACTACGAGCGCGTCGGCGATATAGGGAATGTCGTCTTTTCGTGTGGAGCGATTCTCGAAGATGGCGGCCGGCTGCGTATATACTACGGAGCGGCGGACACGTGCATCTGCCTTGGATTTGCCGACGTGGATGATCTAATAGATCGCTGCCAACTCGGCTATAACGACGGCGATGAAATGGAATAACGAATAAAGTGTAAATGCTCAATTAAGAAAAGCCGCAGCTCATACGCCGCGGCTTTTCTTTTTAATATTATTTTGTTCACCCTCCAATTGCGTGGCTATCGCGGGATTGGGGAAAACAGTCGATATCGCACTGGCGGGCGTTCCTCTTCTCTTTCCTCTTCTCTTTCCTCTCTTTTTTCTCCTAATGTGAATGAATATATAAGCCTGATTGGCTCATCTCTTAGGAGCCTGCCGTTGAACTTATGCACCTCATCGTAAACCATCACCTCACACCGAAATGGCGTCTCGTTTACATCATCGTGCATAGCATAATAATGAACATAGACCTTGTAGAGGCCATCGGGCGCACGACCCTGTGGGAAGTAGATATTTTCAACTGGCTCCCGGGATTCGCGGCCCCCTGCGTTCATATCGACGTCCAATTCTCCGCCCCACGATGCTCTCTTGTGATTCCAGAAAATGCGTTTGCCCAGCGGATCCACGATGTGCAGGTCCAAATCGTTATAATTGTTCCAAATCAGGCTCGCCTGCACCTCTCCTGTCTTCGCTTTGTGCTCTTCGAGCCGGGCCGCCAGATCGGCGCTGAACAAAGATCGAGGTTGATTGGATGGCGCGGGAGCCTCGGCGAAGTTCTCGCAGCCTGCAATCAAGAATACCGCGCAAATTAAGATTCCTGTCCAGATTGTCAATCTAATCTCACGCTTCATCTCTTGACCGCCTCCGTAAAGCAATCCGCCGCCTCAGATTATATTAAACCACACTCCAGCTTCTTGGAAGCTCTGAACTCCGTTTGAAGATGTATTATACGACAAAACATAATGCTGCCTCAATGTTCTAACCCACTGCGATAGCGAAGGCGTGAGCGAGACGCTAGAATTGCTCACTAATTAAAAACCGGGGCTGTTTCACGGGCTTGACGATTTACGACGAATCATTCGGGTTAGTTGCCATTGCCGCACATGTGGAATAAGAGACACGATAGTTGTATTAGACGGGCAATCATGAAAAGGAAATGATTCGTTTTGTGAGGAATAGTCATATTTCAAGGGGGTTTACATCAATGCGCTGGATGTCGCTGCTCATATTAACGTTGATAATGCTTTGCATTGCCGTTCCTGCCACGCATACTACGGCATTTGGTCAAACGAAAACAGCAAGTTCACTGGAGGATTCCCTCAAAAAACTGGAGGAATCTTTGAAGGGGCTGGAAGGTATATTAAAAGGCAAAAAGCCTGAAAAACCAGAAGCTAAACCCCCCGTCCAAACGGATACGCCTACCACTCAAGCAGATGCGCCTAAAGCCGGGTCGAAACAATCCGGGCAAGTTTATATTTCATCGTCCGAGGATGACGCTGGGCAGGCAAAGGGATTATCGGCAAATGATCGTGTGTGGACTAAAGCTCCAGGCGAAAAGATTGCGGCATTGTCTAGCGCTGGTCAGATGAAAATCTTTCCTCCGATGGATATCAACAAGCTTTCGAGCGCTCAATATAATGGCGCGGTCTCGGCGGCAATGGAGGGCATGCGTGACTTGATGGGGAAGCTTAGCGCTGATGAAGAGGCAAAGTTCACGGCTAAATGGGCCCCGCTCTTTGGTTATCCCACCGAAGAATCGGTCACCTATTTGAATAAGCTCAATCCATTGCTTTCAGAATTATTGTCTATACGCGGAACGATTGCCACGGCAGCCATAGAATTTGACGGCGCTTGGGAAGAAGCTGTCCTGGCCGCAAGCTATGATAGCGAGGAAGGCGTGCGCGAGGCGCTCGGGTTAGCCGAAGTGCAGAAAGATTATTTGGTAGCGCTGCAATCGCGTATGGCAACTCTAGCGAATGCAGTACAAGAACTGGGAAATCCTCCGGATCCAATACAAGCCCAGCAGCAGGCTCGTAATCGCCACCGCGAAGCTTTGAAGGTCACGGAAACGTTAGTCACTTCCGCTGTGATTTCTCCGGCAAGCCTGCGCGGCAAGCCTAACCAGGCTTACTCTTTTACAGTAAAAGTGAGTAATCCTGCTGGTAAGATCACAGTAAATTGGGCTTTCGGGGATGGCACCGTTATAAAGGACTCCACGACCTCAGCGAATCATACATTCAAAAAAGAGGGCAATTATACTATCCGAGCCGTGATATACGGCGCCAACAAGTCTAAGATTGCAGAAGCGACAGCACAAGCACAGATCGCCAATGAATCAAAGGCAAAAGCGTGGGTGCGAACAGATATTAAAGAGGATAAGAAGCTAACTTCGTCGGCTGAGGGCACATTCAGTTGGAAAACATCTGATTCTTCCGCTGAATGCCTGCACAACTACAAAGACAGGCTCTGGAGCCACTATCAGTTATCGTGGGATATACCGCCTGCTCAACTTAAACCTGGCGAAAAAATAGCGCTCAAGATCAACATCAAGGCCGCGCCCGGGGCTATCTATGCTTCCAACCCATCCGATGGCGTAAATATTGGTATGTCTGTTTCCAGCAATCAGTATGGCCAGAAAGGTATCCTGCACAATGCTTATGCGAGTCTGAACAACTGGAATGTCAAGGATAGCGGAAAAACCCAACGGGCTGAGGTTCTCGAGTTCACTGTCCCAGAGATCATAAACGTTGTGGGCGATATAAAGATTGCGCTTTTGATCCAATCCTCAGCATCTCATCAGATATCGATCAACTACCTCTATAAAATAGGCGAATCCGACAGCGCCCCGCCTGTCTCGACACAAACAAAAGAAGATACTTCAACCGCCCCGCAGCCGGATAAGCAAACTGCTGCAAAAGCTCTCCAGGAAACCATCGAGACCCACAAGTGCAATATTGCGATAATCGAAAAGCATCTGGCCAAAGATCGGGAAGAATTGGCCAAAGAGACTGACCCGGCGCGTCGGGCGGCGCTGGAGTTTCGTGTTTTGCAAGGATTGTCTGATGCACAAGCGGAAAAAGACTTGATTCAATCTTTGCAGACCGGACAGCACATACATACTCGAACTGCGTTTGACGAGTATGCTCACTCGCAGTTTATAAAGAACATTCGCGACAACCAAATGGAGATGGAGAGTTACCAGAGGTCGGTTGCTGCGCTTCATCGCCTGGCGGGAATGCTGCCGCCGGGAGAGGCCGAGGATGCAAGGGAATTCATAGAAAAACAGTTGACCCTAGAGTCCAAGACCAAGATGGATCGACAAACGGTGAGCAAAATAGCGTCGGCGTTGGACAACAAGGTCCAAGGCTACTTCCAGGGTGAGGCCGCTAAAAACGAAGAGGCTGCCGCGTTGGCAAACCTTGGGCTTGAAGCATCTCAGAACATAAAAGTAGCGGCTGATACGGGTATGTTCGTTTGTTCAGTGTTTGGAGGAAGACCAATCAATATGGTCTACCAGGCGGCTACGGGATACATCGAAGGCGGCCCAGTGGAAGCCGCACTCAGAACTGCCTCAACATTTGGAACCAGCGCCTACACCGCTGTTGAAGCTTTTAAGGGATACAGCGAGGGCGGATGGGAAGGAGCTGCTACAAAAGGAGCTAAAGCGTTCATAACCGCTAAGGCTTTTGAATATGGGGCTTCTAAGTTTATGGGCAGCGGGCAAAGCGGCAAACCGAGTCAAAGCAAGCCAACCGTCAAACAGCAGTTTGAAGCAGCTAAATTCAAGCAAGCTCGCCTCGATGGAGAGTCGCTGGTAAAAGATTTTCAGCGTGCACAGGCCCAGATGGCGGCCGCTGCCAAAGCCGGCAGATCCGCGAAAGAACTGACAAATATGCAGGCTCAACTGCGAGATAAGGCGGCTGCGATAAACTCTAGCCCGCACGCCAAAAACTTCCTGAAATATAAAGGCGACTACCACGTGCAGAGGGTCTATAATGCGAATATGAAAGCGGTGCATGCGGAAGTCGAGGCCAAGTTCCACACTAAAATGTCCCAGCAAGGCTGGAACCCGCAGCAGCTCAAGGAGTTCCGAAACTCTTCCAGCGCGGGTTCCGTGGGAATGGACTACGACATTGGCCTTGATGAGCTTGCTGGAAACGTGTTAGCCAAAAACGGTCAGCGAGCGACCACATATCAGTGGCAGACGGATGCGCAAAAAGCGTGGAATGAGGCGTACAAAGAGACCACTAAGCGCAGTGCGAGCATGGCATGGGAAAACGTGACCACCAGCGCTCATGCCGAAAGCTACAAAGACCTTGCTTGGCTTGGTTCGGACAAGTCAAAAGTACAGTCTATCTGGGCGCAGCAAT
>JAAYKG010000072.1 GCA_012522555.1 Armatimonadota bacterium | reverse complement strand
CTGTTTGGAATCCGGCTGGTAGGTTTCTGATGATTTTTCGTCGTTGGGCTGCTTGGAGTCCGGTCTATGCTGCCGCGGGGAGTCCGAATGATTCGGCCTATATTGTTCTTTGTCGTCCTTTTTGTCCGACTGTTTGGAATCCGGCCGATACTTCGCCTGTGGATCTTGTTTGTCGATTTGCTTGGAGTCCGGTCGATACTGACCTGTCCGCGGCGCGGTCCTGCTAAGTTCGTTTTTTTGACTGGCGGTAATTATCGGCTGCAGTTTTTTGAGGGCTTGCTGCGCCTGTCTTTGGGTCAAAGTCGATTGTTTTTTAAGCGGATTGATAACCGTCAACGCCTGTTTAGCTTGCGATGACGTCAGCCCGGCTCTCGAACTTCGACTGACCGCGCCCATTTGCTGCACAGTCTGCATCAATTCATAGGTATATTTATGCTCTTCTCGAAATTTAGAAGAGCTTGAGAGGCCCTGTGCAAAGCATGCCGATACTGTGAATATCGCCAGCGCAGTTGCAAAAATCCACTTGTATTTCATCGCCCACCTCTATATCGTCCTCGAAATATCGGGACGTCGATAAGTTGTGCATATACATAATAGACGAGCATATAGACGAAAAGTATCCGTTGTCTATTTACCGCACAAGCGTCTTACTCTACAAAGAATATCGTCCCAAACCTGTCCGGGATATGAAACGCCGGCGGATCATATAGCGTCGGGCTCCACGATTGGAACTCTTCCGGCTTCGGCGACAGATCGATTCTATACAGATTACCACGCCATCGCTCCCCAGGCTTCGGGGTTTTTGTGCCCAGCCCTTTGAACGGTATGGCAAGCTCCCCACTCCACCCTTTATCTTTGTCGGTTCGGCAATCGATCGTCCCATCCAACACAACAGCCGATCGAATCCCTTCGCAATTCCACCCGAAATCAGTTGGCGGCTGTGGCTGGCCGTTTACGGGGTCGAATATCGACGCGTCGAAGATCACGTTGCGCGGGCTGAGATTGATCTCATAATAGTGTTTGAGGCTGCATTTCGGCGACAGAAACGCCTCCACAACCTCTTGATTGAAAATGTGATCATCCCGCTGCGTATAATCGCTCCAAATATCCTCGTCGTCGCAATCGAACGAGATATACAGATTGTCATCGTCCCAGCACATCCGGGCAATCGTTCGTTTAGCGGCGGGTCTGCCATTTTGCGAGAGCACGAGTTTGATCTCCGGCGCGATCTTCCAAGCCTCATCATCGAGCTTGCCGTCTATAACCGGGGCTTTCGCCACTTTAGGGCACCGATAGACCGGCCTTGCCTGTGAATCAGACATGCTTACACTCCCCAATAGTATTGCCAGCGCGATGGCTGGCGATATGAATAGAGCCTTCATAATTCGCACTTCGCCCGACGGAAGGGCGAATCCTGCATGTTTCAGCGAAGTGATATTCCCTCCGAGCCGATGCCCGGAGGGTTCGGGATCAGAACGACACGTAGTCGGTTTTTGTTTCTTTTGAGCCGCCTTCAAAGCCGGGTTTGCCGAGCAGCTTGAACATAATGGTCTTATACGCCTCCACTCCGGGCTGATCGAAGGGATTGACTCCCATCATCAGGCCGCTTATCGCGCAGGCGATCTCGAAGAAGTAGATCAACGCGCCGAGAGATTCCTCATCGAGCTGCTTCAGTAGAACAGTCATATTCGGCACTCCGCCCTCACGATGGGCTTGCGCGGTGGCTTTATATGCAATAGCGTTCACTTTGCCGGCGTCGCTGAATTCTCCATTCGCGAGATAATTGAGGCCGTCGGAATCATCCTCCCAGTCCGGTATGGCAACGACAGGTTCCCCGCCCTCGACGATCACAAACGTCTCCGCAAGCATTCTGCGGCCCTGCTGGATATACTGGCCCATCGAGTGCAGGTCCGTGGTGAAATCCACAGACGCCGGGAACAATGCCATATTCTCCTTGCCCTCACTCTCCCCATAAAGCTGCTTCCACCACTCGGATATATAATGCAGACGCGGCTCGAAGTTCGCCAGAAGTTCAATGGAAAACCCCTGCAAATACAACGCCTGACGAGCTATGGCATAGAAATAGGCGGGGTTTTTTTCAGGGTCCGTGTTCTTGCAGGCGTCGGCGCAGGCGACCGCTCCGGCTATTAGCTTGTCGATGTCAACTCCCGCATAAGCGATCGGCAGCAAGCCGACTGCGGATAGCACCGAGTAACGCCCTCCGATATTGTCCGGAACCACAAATCTCTCAAGACCCTCTTTTTCGGCGAGTTGTAAAAGCGCGCCTTTATTAGCGTCGGTAGTCGCCACGATACAGCTCTTCACGTCCGCACAGTTCACAATATCTTTCATCACCCTGAACGCAAGGGCAGGTTCGGTTGTGGTGCCGGATTTTGAGATGATATTAATCGCGACGCGTTTACCCGAAAGCTGTTTGCGCAGTCGCTGGAGGTAGTGTGCGGAGATATTCTGTCCGGCGTAGACCACTCTGTCAGGCTCCTCAGCCAGCGCCTCAATAACCGCCCTTGCCCCGAGATAGGACCCGCCTATCCCTATAACCAGCAGCATATCCGTCTGCTCTCGGAGCTGTTTTGCACAGTTTTTGAGTGCGTCAAGCTCATCTTTGTCGAGTATCTCTCCGGGTTTCAGCCAACCCAGAAAATCGGCCCCCTGGCAGGTTCCAAAGCGCAGATCCCTATCCGCGCACTCAGCCGCATTTCGCCTGTTAGTCACCATCTCCCTGGTCACGTTCGGTGACAGATTTGAAATATCCAATGCAATCGGTAGTTTTTCGAAATGACGCAATTTTCCTTCCTCCTGAATACTCATATCGCTAAAAGATACCCGGTTTTCGTATCTTCAACAATCATAACAAGAACCTGAACATGTGCATTTTGAGAGTGATCCCAAGCAGGCTCCACACCGCCCCCATCAACAAATCGCCCAGCACCAATCCCATAAAGAACGGAAGCGCGACCCGGTAGAGCCGCAACCCTCCATAACGCATAATTATAAGCTTCAGCAGCCACCCAATGAACATGGAAGCCGAATACCACGTCGCATTCCACGGGCTTAACGACAGCGCATATCCCGCCGGATGCAGCGGACACCACGGCAATCGCTGTCGCAACGCCATCAGCCCGAACGTAAATGCTCCGCCGATCATCATCGCAACAATTCCCGCGCCATCGGTTCCCTGCGGATTGATATCCCATCCCGCCAACCGATCAAAAAACTTGCGACACTGCCCGTGTTCTCCCCATATCGCTGCGCCATAATGATATGAAAAGTGCAGATGCGCCCAGGCGGATGCGATTGTGCCGACGATTACCGCCAATACGATCCCAAACATTAGCCTTCGCGCCGATAGGCCCCTTCTAAGAAACAACGCGAAGCCTTCAAGCATACTCGGCATCGGATGCGCGCGGTAGGCGCGATTGAGCGAGTTCGCCAGAATCAGCACCGTCAGCACAGGCATACCAATCCCGGAGGAGCCTGCAACCGTGGTCATCATCAGGGTTGGATCGCTCAAAAAATCGTGCGAAGGCGGGCCAAGCTCCGCTCGAATCCGCGCCATCGCAACCCCAATCGCATATACAAGGATCAGAAATATCGCGCTTATCAGCGGCGGCACCCCGGCCATTCGCGCCATCACAATCAACAAAACAGTGCCCAATATCAGCCCCAACATCGCAGTTCTGGGCGCGAGCACATCGACACTGGATCGCTTATCCCCTGCCAGCGCTCGATTAAATTGCTCCTTAAGGGCGTGGCGGCTCGCCCAAAGCGCGACAATCACCAGCCCAATCCACGCCCCGGCTGATTGCTCTATAGGATACGGAAAACGAGGATCTGCAGTAAGCCCCGCCACATCCCCACCCACTCGGCTGAGCTTGGTCACTATATAGAAAAACCATATCGAAAACGACAAATCCAGCGGGATAAAAAACGACATCCCCACCGCAAACGGAAAAATCGCGACAGGAGTATAACCGATCGCCGACCAGGGACGCGAGGTCAAAATAGTCCGCAGGTCCAAAAACGTGCCGCCGGAACCGGGGATGTTGGGGTAGAGCAGGTGGAGGCCGTTCATCAAATTCATCCCGGCCGCGATAGCAAACCCGATCCACATCAAGCGGTTCTTGAAAAGCGCCCCACCTTCTTCAAGCATCGCTATAGGTAGTTGAATGTTCGGATAAGCCAGCTTCTCCTGGCGAGTCCAACGATCGGCAAGCAGGGCCAATATGCACAACATCACCAGCGTCATAGTCACGATAACAATCGTCCACAACAATACCGGTATGAGCCACAGCGATATGTGCTCCCACGTATACATAGTCGAGTTGCCGAGGAAATAATCCTTCAACAGCGTCTTGTCCTGCACAGTGAGAGATCGCGGCAGGTGCGGAATAAATCGATCCCATTGATTGCTCGGCGAAGCGAACCAGGCGGTATATGCCAGCATCGGCCAGAGAATCTGAGTTGAATCGTGCCCGGCCATCACACTGCCGATAGTCAGAAGAACATACAAAACGACCAACTCAGAGGATGTGAGCGCTTGTTGAGGCATCCATCGTCGCAAAAGAGCGTTGATTGCAAGAATCACGACCATGCAGAAGATGACGTTGTAGAAAAGGGATATGATCGTCGCAAAGCTCTGGCTGGAGTTGTAGCCCGATGTCCCCCAGTTCGCGAAAAGCCAAAACGCGTTGAGGATAATCAGCGGAACGGAAAGCACGATCACGCGTGCTCGGACACCTGTTGGGCTTGTCTTTCTCTCTTCGTGTTCTTTGGTCTTCAGGTCAGCACTCACTGGAAGTCCGGCCCGCCTATTCTTCGGCTCTGTTGTATTTATTCATCGCGGCCTCGATGCCCTCTTGCAGGATCATATCCAGAGCATCCGCGGCCTGGCGCAGGGTAACGTCCATAATCTCTTTATCCTTGCGGTTGAATCGCGACAAAACGTGGTCGATTGCCTCCCCGCCGCGGCCGATTCCGATGCGGATTCGGGGAAAATCCTGAGAATGCAGATGCGATATTATCGACCTCATACCTTTGTGGCCCCCTGATGAGCCGCGCATACGTATACGTATCTTGCCCAGCGGCAGGTCGAGATCGTCGTATATCACCAGCACATCACCGACATCAAGATTATGCTTTCGCGCCAAAGTCCCAACCGATTGGCCGCTTTCGTTCATAAAGGTCTGTGGTTTGACCAGTAAAATCTGTTCGCCATAGAAATCCATGCTGCCGACCAGTGAGCGTGCCTGCCGACTGGCTATTTTTATGCTATGCTGCTTGGCGAAAATATCGAGGATGTCGAATCCGACGTTGTGCCGAGTGTGTGTATACGCTCTGCCGGGGTTGCCCAGGCCGACTATCATTCTCACGATTGGGCCTTCCATACCTTGTCAAAAATCTCGCTTATGCTGGATTCGGAATGTATGCGCTGCACCGCATCCGCAAGGAGATCCGCGACTGATACCACCGAGAATGTGTCTCCTGCACCCTCGGGCAGCGGAATCGTGTCCGTGACGATCAGTTTTTTGATCGGAGACGCGCTCAATCGTTCGACAGCGTTTCCGGAGAATACGCCGTGAGTGCAAGCGGCATACACGTCAGCGGCGCCGCGCTTCAGCAGAGCCTCCGCCCCTCCGATAATCGAGCCGCCTGTGTCGATCATGTCATCGAACATAATCGCGGTCTTGCCGTGCACATCGCCGATAAGTTCAGTAACTTCAGCCTTGTTTGGCTCCGGCCTGCGCTTGATGATAATCGCCAGCGGCCTCCCCAGCACCTCCGCAAGCGCCCTCGCCCGCACCACTCCGCCCACATCCGGCGACACCACCACGGAGTTTTTCAGCGGAATAATATTCTTGATATGTTCGGCGATAATAGGGCCGGAGTAGAGATGATCCACCGGTATATCGAAGAACCCCATTATCTGCCCGGCGTGCAAATCCATAGTCAACACGCGATTCGCACCCGCCGTCGTCAGCAAGTTAGCCACGAGTTTAGCTGTCACCGGCTCTCGCGGCTTGAGTTTTTTATCCTGCCGGGAGTAGCAAAAATACGGCATCACCACCGTCACCCTGCGCACCGAAGCTCGCCGAAAAGAGTCGACGATCACCAAAAGCTCCATCAGGTGCTCATTGACAGGGGTCTGACAGCTTTGCACGATGAACGCGTCACACCCACGAACGCTCTGATTAGCCTTTGCGTGGACCTCGCCGTCCGAAAACCGCCGAATAGTCAGATCCCCCAGCTCGATTCCCAGTTTATCCGCTATTTTTATGGCTAGTTCAGGGTTTGCCGTCCCCGAAAACAGCTTCAGCTCGTTCATTTAATAACCTTTCTATGTCGATGGCTATGCGCTATCGGTTGCATCCGGAATTATGACTTGCGATAACCTGACAAACGGCCCGATTTCGCATCCCGACCCGATTTTGCTGCCGGATTCTATTATCGTACACGGATGCAGCGTCGTGTCTCGCCCTATCTCGACATCCCAGTCTACATAAGTCGTTTCGGGGTCGATGATCGTGACACCCGCAAGCATCAATTTGTTTAATATACGCTTTCGCATGGCTGCGGTGGCTTTGGCAAGCTCGATTCGATTGTTTATCCCCAGGGTATCGGCTGAGTCTTTCGCGGATGTCGCTCCCACTCGCTGCGAGTCTTTATTGAGCAGTTCAATGACGTCGGTCAAATAATATTCACCCTGAGCGTTGTCGGTTTTGAGCAGTGCCAGGTTTTTTGCCAGCAGATGTTTATCAAAACAGTAAATTGAGGTGTTTATCTCGCATATCGCAAGCGTGGCTTCGTCCGCGTCTTTTGCTTCGCAGACTCGCAGCACCGACCCATCGGATTTTCTCACCACCCGGCCATAGTGCGATGGATCGTCAAGTTCCGCCGACAAAAGTGTTGCCGCGTTGGATTCGCTGAGATGAGTTTCCATCAAACTCTTTATGGCTACCGATGTAATCAAAGGGGTGTCTGCCGGCAGCACCAGCACAGCCGCGCAATGATCCGGGATATGAGGAAACGCCTGCATAACCGCATGCCCGGTGCCGAGTTGTTCAGACTGGCACGCGTAAGCCACATCTCTGCCAAGCGCATCCTTGACCTTTTGCGCTTCGTGGCCGACTATGACAATTATATCCGCCACCCCTGCTTTTCGACAGGCGCTGATTATATGCCTGGCCATTGGTTTGCCGCAGATCGGGTGCGCCGCCTTCGGCAGTGCGGATTTCATCCTTGTGCTCTTACCGGCCGCCATTATCACAGCCGCAAATTGACTATTCACCACACACTCCTCATATCAGTTCTCGGGCACTATTATAACAGAATCTGTTCCACCGATTCAGCGTAGGGCTGGAGGGAAAACGGTTGAATGCGTACAATTATTCTTAAGAAGCTATCATATCCCGGCCAAGCGACCGCAGACGTCGACAAACAGAGGATTTTATGGACATATCCGACATTCGCAATGAGATCGATAACATCGACAAACAGCTTGTCGAAATGATCAACAAGCGCGCCGAGTGCGCCATTGAGATCGGCAAGATGAAGAACAAAGGCTCCAAGAGCATTTTTGCTCCGGAGCGAGAGGTGCAGGTGCTCAGTGGGGTGCTGCGCAACAACAAAGGGCCGCTTGCGGATAAGGCCATAAGCGCGATCTTTCGCGAGGTCATATCCGCTTGCCGTGCGCTGGAAAAACCCATCTCCGTCGCATATTTTGGCCCGGCTGGCAGCCACACCCATATGGCGAGTATATTGAAGTTTGGCGATTCGACGGACTTTGAGGCTTGCAACACAATACCGGATGTGTTCAGTTCCGTCGAACGTCGTGACACCAACTACGGCGTGGTCCCGGTTGAAAACTCCACCGAAGGGGTCATAAACCACACATTGGATATGTTTTTACTATCCGATTTGCGGATTTGCGCCGAAATCAACGCCCCGATATCCCATAATTTGCTATCAAGCGGCGACGAACTGTCACAAATAAAAAGGGTCTACTCGATCGGGACTGCGATAGCACAGTGCCGCAACTGGCTGGCGTCACATCTGCCGGGCGTCGAGGTGCTGGAGGTCTCAAGCACATCCAAGGCTGCCAAAATGTGCGAGGGCTACCCAAGCTCGGCTGCAATAGCGAGTGCGCTTGCCGCAAAAGAGTATCATCTCAATGTTCTTGAGGAGGGTATCGAGGACAACCCGCACAACAAAACCCGGTTTTTGGTGGTGGGATATTCAAAGCCTCAGCCCAGCGGCAAGGACAAGACCTCGGTGGTCTACGCAGTGCCGCATAAGGCCGGGTCGCTGTATCACTCACTGCGCGTATTCGACAATCACGACGTGAACTTGACGATGATCGAATCGAGGCCGACCAAGCAGATGCCGTGGGAATACATCTTTTTCGCCGATTGTCAGGGGCACGAAGCCGATGAGAATATGCAGGCGGCGCTTGCCGAACTGGGGCAGATGGCGCTATTTGTGAGGGTGCTGGGCAGCTACCCGGAGGCGGATTAATCCTAGGAATTGTTACCTGTTGCAAATAAAAAAAGTCTGCGGTGTGGTGTTAAGATTGCTTCGCTATTGCACGGTCTGTTTCCTCTCGTGTGCCTTTGCCTTGGCGGCAGAACCAACTGCTCCTTCTCCCCTACGGCTGGGGGACCAGTTACCCCCTCTCCCTCGAGGGAGAGGGCGGGGGTGAGGGGGCAAGCGAGGCAAATTGGTCGGGTTGTTGAAATACAAAAGATTGCGAGAGAATATAGTTCGCCCTCACCCTATCCCTCTCCCCCAGGAGAGGGGACTTTGGGCTTAACCCCAACATACCCAGGAGAGGGGACACGTTGAAGTCGTCATTGATTGACGGGGAGAACTGGCTGGACTATAATGCCTACGGATAGAGCTAGGCTCTCAAAGTGCTCAGGAGGAGAACATTGCAAATACGAACATATATTATTGCCATATTGCTTTTCGCATTCCTGATTATCTGCTCGCTGCCAGTCATTTGCGATGAAGCCGCATCTGCGCCGGCTAGCGCCGCAGTGGAAGTTAAAGAGCCGGCTAAGGCCCCTGAAGAAGCCAAACCCGCGCCTGCCGCAGAGGTTGCGCCCGCGAAGCCGTCGGCGCTGTCTGCCCCTGATACGGCCACTGTAACCAATACATCCGAGCAACAGCCGCGAATTGTGGCGATATCGGATATTACACCGGACACGAATATTTTTCGGCGCACTCCTAAAATTGATGGTGTGGTCGACGATGGCGAATGGGATGTGTATTATTCCTACAGCGCAGATGGGATCGAGATAACCACTTATGCGAACTGGGATACGGATAACCTCTACTTCGCCGCCAAATCCGACAAGCCTGTCGATTTTCTGGCGTTGCTCGACGCCAACTGTGATGGGTGGTATAACGGCGAGGACAATTATGAGTTCCGAGTGGTGCGCGCTTCTGAAGGCCCCAGCAAAATGATTGTCAATCGCTACGATTCGCGCAACGCTCGGACTCCGACCGCCTCTGCAGTGACCGCTGAAGAGGCCTCGCTGGTTGAGATGAAAAGCTCGACGAAAGATGGCGTGATGAGCATAGAAATGCGCATACCGGCGAACCTTGTTCGCAATTTCAAGATTCGAGACGGTCGAAGACTTGCAGTGCTTTTGACTGCCAGAACAGGGTCTGATGAGGCTGCGTGGATAGCATCCGGCTCCCCTGGAGACACCAAAGAGCTTACCCTGGTGGGCAAAAAGTTCGCTTCTCTCCAACCGCTGGAGCTGGGCTTTGATCTCAGGGATAGCAGAATCGCCCGAGGCGACGAGTTGGTGGCGAAGTTTCATTTGACCAACACCGGGGCGGAGGCCCTTGATGTGCGCAGCTATGTTATTGCGGGCGAGGGCAAGGCGGGCGGTTATCTGAGCAGCCAGAAGGTGCGCCTGGAAGGCCTGCCGTCAAGAAAACATCTATCTAAAGAGATCAGATCCGTGATTCCGCAGGATATGCCGCTGGGCAGTTGGGCGCTGGGAGCGGAGGTCAACACTGCCGATAGCAAACTCGGGGGTGCGCTGGTGAGCTTCGAGGTCGTTGAACCGTTCGAGTTGTCGCTGAGGGTGCCGACCGACGTGGTGAAGTCGACGGTCAAGGATGTCACTGTTGGCGTCGTCATAACCAATAATACACGCGGCAGGGTCAGAGGCGAGGCCATGGTCACTATGCCCGAGGGCTGGGAGATATGGAAAGATGAGCCTAAACGCGGGTTCAGCGCACCCAGCAAAGGATTCACCAGCGTGTTGTTCAAAGTGAAGCCGCCGCTGGGGGCATCCGGCCGGATCCCTGTCAAAATGGGGGTCGCGCTGGGTGGAAAGACGCTGGAGATCAGCGGAGATTTTGTGATGGCGAACCAATAGGCTCGAAGATCTTTATATGTGTGATAAGAGAGCGCCGGGGAATTTTCCGGCGCTCTAGTTTTATGAGCGCTCATTCGTCGATTGGAATCTGATACAATGATCATATGATCGACTTGCTACGGCAAAAAGCTGCACGAACAGGGCTATGCGGGATCGGAATAGCGCCGGCTGATGATGAGGTAGTTCGTGTGTTTCCGTGGGCTAAGTCGGTGATATGCGCAGCTATTTCATACCTGCCGCCTGTGCACGAAGATGAGCGAGACAAGTCCATCCCGCGTGGATTTGTCGCGCGGGTGGCGCAAAGTACGGATTATCATGCTGTTTTGCGCGGCAAGTTGGATAGGCTGGCCAGAAATATTCCGGGCGCGCGCTTTGAAGTGTGCGTGGATACTAACCCTCTGCCTGAGCGCAAGCTGGCAGCACTCTCGGGAATGGCCTGGCGGGGCAGAAACGGATGCGTTTTTGTGGAGGGCTGCGGGTCGTGGGTTGTTTTGGGGGAGATAGTCACGGATCAGGATTTGAAAACCGACGATGAGCCGCTGCCCAGCCGCTGCGGCGATTGCACGATATGCGTGGATTCTTGCCCTGCGCAAGCCATAACGGGTTATGGGATTATCGACCACACCCGCTGTATATCAGCGCTCACCCAGGCCTCGGGTGCGATCGATCTTTGTCTGCGGCCGCTAATGCATAACAACATATATGGATGCGATATCTGTCAGCAGGTGTGTCCGCAAAATGCCGACATCCGACCGCAAAGTCCGGAGTTCGCCGCAGATATGTTTCCCGGACAATCTCCGGAACTGATCCATCTTATTTCGATGACCGCAGTCGAATTCAAAAATATCTCCTCAAGCTCGATCGGTTGGATACGCCGCACCCGAATCCGTCGCAACGCAGCGATAGCGGCAGGAAATCTGCGCAACAAAAAGGCGCTTGAGGCGTCGGCGCAGATGCTGAACGACGATAATGCTTTGTTGAGAGATGTGGCCAGGTGGGCTATAGATAAAATAAATTTAGATTGCCGGGCAGGCGAAGGATAACTCGCTGACCGGCGGAATATGATATAGTGTGAACGGAGGTAGGCTGGTATGGTAACTGCGATTGTACTTATTCAGGGGGAACGGGATAAGCTGCCGGAGACAGCGGAAAAACTCGCCGATGTGCCGGGAGTCAAAGAGGTATATTCGGTTGCCGGGGATTACGACCTGGTGGCTATAGTGCGCGTAAACAAACACGAGCAGCTTGCGGATGTTGTTACGAAGAATCTGCTCAAAATGGAGGGCATCGCTCGCACCAATACGCTGATTGCGTTTAAGAGTTACTCCCGCAAAGACTTGGAGCGGATGTGGGAAATTGGTCTCGAAGAAGAGTGATTTCTTAACATTCTGCCAATAGAAAACAGCCGGATCTGGGTTGGCCGGATGGCCGTTTACTCAGGTTTTATTTTTTGCTGGGAAGCTTTACATAAAAGGGCAGGAGTGGGTAGACTGCCCGAAGAACGAATGCTATAATGTGGTGTCCAATGCCCGCGGCAAACGGGTTGGTGATGAGGGAACATAAATGGCTATAGTGGAACCGTTGCCCGAGAATGTCGAGCAGGAGCTGCGAAAACTAACGGGCCGGAACGGTGAAGCAAAGCTCGCTGTCTCGACGGATATCGACGGCAGCGAGAAATTCGGCGAACGCTGGCTGATCGCCACTGACGACACTGCTTACGTTTTTCTCAACGACGACGGCAAAGCCCGGCTGCTGCACGAAGTCCCGCTGAGCGCTATTGAAAATGTCAACGCCGAATTCCTGGTGGGAAGCGGTGTCCTTGAGGTCGGCGTTGGCGGCAAAGTTGTCGATTTACTCCACTACACACACACCTATGCAGCGAGATTCAGCAGGGTGGCTCGCGCCCTCGAGCATCTGTCCAGAAACGAAGAGATTCCGCCGACAGAGGATGAATTCAACCGGCGATGTGAGAATTGTGGCCGATTCTTGCCCGAAGGCACAAAAGTCTGCCCCGCGTGTCTGAACAAGACGGCGGTTATGAGGCGGCTCTTGGGATTGACCAAGCCCTACTGGACTAAGCTGGCCGGCAACGGACTTCTTATGCTGCTGGGTACGGCGCTTGGGTTGGTAGCTCCGTCGTTGTGGAAGCCGTTCGTAGACAACCTCGGCGAAAAAGGCGTTCATTTACCCTTTATGCTGCCGCTGTCCGGCACTCCAAAAGTGAACGCGTTGTTCACAATTGTGCTGGCGTATGTCTTGATGTGGCTGGTGTCGTGGCGGATTCAGATGACGCAAGGGCGTCAGGCGGCGTGGCTGTCTGGGAGGCTGACCCTTGATATCAGGGTGGCGTTGTATCAGGCCCTTCAACGACTCAGCCTGAGCTATTTCGACAAACGCCAGGTTGGTTCGATTATGTCTCGTGTCACCCAGGACACCAGCGCGCTGAACAGTTTCATGAATCAGCTTTTGTCGTATTATCTGGCCAGCACGCTGCAGATTATGGGTGCGATCGCGTGGATGGTGTTTCTCTCTCCCAAGTTGATGCTTTGGGCTTTGATCCCCAGCCCTCTGATCGCTCTTCTTTCGATTAAATTCTTCAATCGGCTCAAAAGGCAGTGGCATAGATACTGGCACATGTGGTCGCGGGTCGGCGCGGTATTGCACGATGCGCTGGCGGGCATCCGTGTAATCCGTGCATTTGCGCGTGAAGATCAAGAGATGGAGCGGTTCAATCAACGTGTCAACGCGGTTTATGCAGCCGATGCGCAGTTGGCCACCGCGTCTGCCACCTTCTGGCCATCGATCAGCTTGCTCAACAGTTTAAGCACCGCCATTATCTGGACGGCCGGCGGCCTGCAGGTTTTGAACGGCAACATCACCCTGGGCACGCTGCTGGCGTTTTTGCAGTATTATGCGATGTTTTCCGGCAACTTCCAGACCATCTGTCGCTCCAGCGACTTCCTGTCAAACAGCCTTACCGCCACCGAGCGTATATTCGAGGTTTTGGACCAGGAGGTGGAGGTGGCGGATGTTGATGAACCGAATAATATGCCGGATATGAAAGGCGAAATCGAGTTTCGCAACGTCAATTTCGGCTACGAGCCGATAAACCCGGTGCTCAAAGATGTCAGCCTGCGTATCGCGCCGGGGGAGATGATCGGGCTTGTCGGCCACAGCGGAGCGGGAAAGACCACCCTGATCAACCTCATTTGCAGATTTTATGACGTCATCGACGGCGAGATACTCATAGACGGTGTCGATGTGCGAAATATCGCAATGAGAGATCTTCGCAGCCAGATCGGTGTCGTGCTGCAGGATCCTTTTCTTTTCAATGGGACGATCAGGGATAACATCGCATATTCGCGTATGGATGCGTCGAGAGAGGACGT
>JAAYKG010000071.1 GCA_012522555.1 Armatimonadota bacterium | reverse complement strand
ATTCGTCGCTATAATGCTTTGATACCAACGTGAGCAATCCACTCAGGTCTCGTTTCTAACCCGCAGCCGCCTCTTGTGATATGACCTTGGCGATTCGCTGTTCATCGCTGCTGCGGTCGACCGTCAAGAAAGCTGCTGCTAAATAGCCTGCAATCAGCGCCGCTATTATGATCCATATCGCTTTTCTCATTTCGCTCACCTATTTGCACAGACTGCGACGCGCAGGATATTGTTTCATTCGGATAGAAGACATGTGTGATGGAGATAACCCCTGATTGGCGGAGTGTGATAGAGGAGATTGCAGCCGAGCCGGGAGTGGCGATGATGGTGGGCGCGATTGATGTCGGCAAAACCCGCTTCACTCTCGAACTTTGCCAAGTGGCTGCGGAAGCCGGGGTCCACGTTGCGATAGTCGATGCCGATGTAGGCCAATCCGAGATAGGCTCCCCCGGCACAATTGGGATGGCGATGGTTGATGTAGAGGTCTCGGCTCTATCCGATCTCAAACCCAGGCGGCTGCATTTCGTCGGCGCCACAAGCCCGGCGGAGCACATCGCCGAGTGCTGCGCCGGTACCAGAAAAATGGTCGATGAAGCAATCGCGCTCGGGGCAAAGCTAGTGGTGGTCGATACCACGGGTTTGACCGGAGGATGGGTGGGGCGTCGGCTAAAAACTTGCAAGATCGATCTCGTGCGACCAAATTATCTTGTCGGCATTCAGCGAAAACGAGAGGTCGAACACATTCTCCGGCCATTCTCTAAAATGGCGAATATGCGCATACGCCGAGTCGAGACATCACAGCACGCTATGCGGAAATCTCGAGAACTGCGCGCATCACGCCGCAAAATAAACTACCACAAGCATTTTGCCGATTCGCAGGGGCATCTGATTCGACTCGACGATATAAGTTTGTGGAACACCTGGCTTGGAGCCGGTCGCCCGATGAAATGGCAATATCGAAAGTTTATCCAGGACTCTCTCAAATGCCCCGTGCTACACGTTGAGGTGACGGGGCAGGGGATATATATTATAAGCGAGCGCAGTTGTTCTATGAGTAATCGCAAGGAACTCGAAGAGCAGTTCAAAACCGCCAACATCACCGCGATAACCGGGGATGCGTTCCAAAATGTGCTGGTTGGGCTTGCTGATGAGAACGGCCGAACGCTGAACGTCGGACTTTTGCAGACGATAGACTTCAAACACAGGTTTCTATTCGTGCTGTCCCCGATCAAGACGATTTCGCCGGTGAAAATAGTGCAGTTTGGCTCGATTCGGGTTACAAAAGAAGGAGACGAATTGGGGACAATCAGACCAGGCGATATGTGATCCTCCCCAGAGATTTATATAATATGAAATTGACTCTATACATAGTTAGACACGGGCAGACGATAGACAACATCGAACATCGAATACAGGGACACACCGACTCCCCTCTCACACAGCTTGGGATACAGCAGGCGCAGGCTATAGCTCGCAGGCTGGCCGACGAGCGATTCGCGGCAATATACTCCAGCGACCTCGGCCGAGCCGCCCAGACGGCGCAGGTCATAGTCAACGCACAAAATCCTCAACAGCAGATAAACGCCACAGCTCTTCTCAGAGAACTGCACCTTGGGTTGGCGCAGGGCCTGACAAGAAAAGAATATGAACAAAAGCGGCCGCAGGAATATGCGCTTTGGATATCTGATTCTGTCAAACACCGACCAGCTCAAGCCGAGAGCATTGCCGATGCGGTCAATCGAGCCTCGGGTTTCATTGAGTCTGTGCTAAATAAGCACGGCGACGGCGACAAACTCTGTGTAGTAGCCCACGGCGGTTCCATACGCGCTATGCTCATCAGCGCTCTTGATTTGCCTCATGATTGTCATAGAAAACTCAGCACATCCAACACCGGCTTGACAATATTGGAAGTGGGGGATAATCCTCGCCTGCGCCTGTGTAATGATACCAGCCACTTGGATGCTGCAAGCTAGCAATTTGAGCTGAGTCTGTTGTTTTGCTTCACGGGCGAACCCGGCAGGCTTGATTCTATCTACATTTGCCCACAGCCTATCAGGTGGCGTATACTTTTGTTGTGATGAAAGACCCTGGCCCGAACATCATAAAGCGGCTGCTCATGGGCTGCGCGATATTGTCCGTTATTCTGATTCTGGCGGTAGGTTTCGACGTATCATATGGAGAAACAAACATCCCGCTGGGCAAAACCGCCGCAGTCATCTGCTCGAATGTTCCGATTTTGCATAAAGCGATATCGAGCGACGCCTCGGCTATGGATGCCGTTATTATCTGGCAGATTCGAGTTCCGCGCGCGGTTCTCGCGCTATTGGTCGGGGCTATGCTGGCTATGGCGGGGGCTGCGCTGCAAGGGTTGCTGTTGAATCCGCTTGCAGACCCATACACAGTCGGAGTCTCCTCCGGCGCTGCGCTTGGGGCAGGGGTAGCGACGCTGGCGGGACTGTCGGGCTTTATGGGCGGATACGGGGTGTCTGTCGTGGCGTTCATATTCGCTATGGGAGCGATGATGATCGTCTACGCTGTCGCTCGCTCTGCAGGCCGGGTGTCAGTCCACTCATTTCTACTGGCTGGGATAGTAGTCGGATCGTTTTTATGGGCGTTGTTGAGTTTTGTGCTGGCATTGGCTGCGGGGGATCCGGCTGAAGCGCAAGGCAAGATTATTCATTGGCTGTTGGGGAGTTTTAACGCAGTCGATCCCTGGGGCTTCGTGCGATTGGCCGCGCCATTTGCTATATTAGGGCTGGTGTTGTTTGTTGCATTTGCAAGAGACCTCAATCTGTTTTCGATGGGCGAAGAGAGCGCGCGGCATCTGGGCATCGAGACCGAGAACCTCAAAATTATTATTCTCGCCGTGGCATCGCTGGTCACCGCTGCGGCGGTGTCGGTGAGCGGTATAATAGGATTTGTTGGGTTGGTGGTGCCGCACATCTGCCGAAAGGTATTCGGCGCGGATCATCGGGTGCTGATACCGACCGCGGCTCTTGCCGGAGCTTCGTTGACTGTGTTGGCGGATTTGGCCTCACGGGCGATCCTTCCTCCCAGCGGATTGCCGGTAGGAATTGTAACCGCTATGCTGGGTGCGCCATTCTTTTTGTATTTATTGAGGACTTCAAAGAGGTAGAACGATGATTAAAATTCAAGGCGGCGTGACTGCGGCCAGGGGCTTCCAGGCGGCGGGGATAAGATGCGGGATCAAACAACAAGGTCCGGACCTCGCGTTAATATATTCCCGAACCCAGTGTAGTGCCGCTGGCGTGTTCACAACCAATGCATTCAAAGCGGCTTCGATCATCGTTAATACAGAGAAACTCCAATCCGGACGCGCTCGAGCGGTGGTCGTGAACAGCGGCAACGCGAACGCCTGCACCGGCGACCGAGGGCTGCGGGATTCTCGCCGGATTTGCGATTTCGCGGCTGATCTGATCCATATTCCCACACAAGATGTATTAAATGCATCCACTGGAGTCATTGGAGTCGCGCTGCCGATGCAAAAAATCGAAGCGGGGATCGCCAACGCAGTCGACAAGTTATCCGATGATGGCGGAGAGGCGGCTTCTCTCGCCATTATGACCACAGATACCGTTCCCAAGACCTCGGCCTATGAATTTGAACTGGCGGGCAAGACAGTGAGAGTCGGCGGTATGTGTAAGGGCGCTGGAATGATCTGCCCTAATATGGCGACAATGCTTTGCTTTATTACCACAGACGCTGCAATATCCGGCCAACTTCTTCGCAGAGCCCTTGAATCGAATGTCGAACGCAGTTTCAATTCGCTGACCGTTGATGGAGATATGAGCACCAACGACTCTTTGATTATGCTGGCAAACGGGGCTTCCGACTGTCCGGAGATTGTCGATGGCTCTGACGACTTCGAGAAGTTCGATAAAGCCGTGGGACAAGTCTGTTTGGACCTGGCGATGGCGTGTGCGAGGGACGGCGAGGGCGCGACAAAATATGTTGAGGTGAATGTGGTTAATGCCGCCAGTTATGCCGATGCAAAATCCGCGGCGATGACCATAGCCAATTCTCCCCTGGTTAAAACCGCCATCTTCGGCGAGGATCCGAATTGGGGCAGGGTGCTGTGCGCGGCAGGCAGATCCGAGGCTAAAGTGATCCCGGAAAAAACCTCGCTGTATTTCGGCGATGTGAAAATAGTCGAAAACGGAGAGCCGCTAGCCATTGCCCCGGATGCCGCTCGCAAACCGATGCTGGAAAAGAATCTGCAAATCACGGTCGACCTTGGGGTCGGCTCAAGCCGAGCCACTGCGTTTACCTGCGACTTCTCGTATGACTATGTGAAAATCAACGCCGAGTATCATACATAGAATTGTAGATTCAAGGCTGAATATTCTATGCTGTCGGGGTGTACTGATAATTGAGGTTTATTTCTGTTATGCTTGGCGGGGCTTTGGGCAGCCTCATTCGATATGGCGTGAGCGGATGCTTCACAACAAAATCATGCAATCCTGAGTTTCCACTCGGCACACTTTATGTGAACTTGGCGGGCTGCCTGCTCATCGGAATAGTTTTTGGGTTGTGCGAAACACGAGGGGTCAGCCCACACTTCAGGCTCTTTTTTATGACTGGTTTTCTGGGAGCGCTGACTACATTTTCGGCTTACGGGCTTGAAACTGTGACCAGCGCAGGGGGCGGCTTGCTGAACGTAGCTATATTCAACATAGCCGCCAACAACATCGGCGGGCTGGCACTCGTGAAAGCAGGACTGTTGCTAGCGAGGTTCTTTTAGCTCGCCGTCTTTTGCGCCCTAAATCGACACATCAGCTACGACAAAGTAGTGGTCGCTGGGATAGTGTCCGTTGCGGCTGTCTTTTATGACTTGTGACTCGAGTGCGGTCACGGGGCCGCGTCTAAATATAAAGTCGATTTTGCCCATAGTATTAGGTCGGAATTCGATGTAGCTGGGGCCGCGAAAGCCGTGATAGGTGAATCCCGGGTCATTAGGCCCGTGGACATCTTCATAGGTATCGACCCATCCTCCCGCCTTCATAGCGATGATAGCTGGGTGTTTAATGTCTGCATTATAATCTGCAGTGGCAAATTGGGGCATATCCTCCGGCAAAACGCGCGAAGCTTCAACCATCATTTCCGCTTGCTTCTCGCGAGCTGTGCGGCCGATGTGATCGAAGTGCGTGTTCCACACTCGAAACCGCTTTCTGGAGTCATAATCACGCAGTTGAACGTAGTTTGTAAATCTTGCGTTCGCGCAGTCCCACGACTTTGTTCCTTCGATGTGCGGCGTCTCGGAAAGCCAGAACCCTCCACCGAATATAAACTCGAAACGGCTGCGCCGATAGAAAATAACGTTAGATGGGCTATACAGAACGTTGATAGTGCTCAAACCGTAACTGGCATACTGCGGCAATCGAGCGCAAAGGTCGAGATAATGCAGATTTGCGCATTCCTGTATACAAAGCACGTCCGGGTTGTGCGACAGCATTAGCTGCGCGCAAAAGTCCCTTCGCGCCTCCCAGTTATCGCCAGTTTCAGCATCCTGCTTGACGTTGTGGCGAATGTTGCAAGTCATAATTCTCAGACGGGCCGGTCCAGTAGCCAATTGACAATACCTCTTTGTGCGAAGTTCCGATAATCTGCCGGGGAAAGACGCGGAGTGCGAAATTTCGCCTATTTTATATGTTATTCAACAGTTCGGAGCCGATATCCTGCAAAATCCGATCAAGGTTGTGGCTTGGCCGCGATGGTGAACGTCCACAGCGTGCCGCCAGCTCCAACTGTGCCGCCGAGGAATCGGCCTTCGCTGTCGCGTGCCTCGATATCGGCGGCGTATGTATGTCCTGCGGTCAGTTTTGCACTGACGACCTCGGCTTTGGTTTGCGAGGTCGTAACAGAGACCAATTCTTCCTGACCGCCCTGCCTAGTTATCACAAGTTTATAAGAAGCCGCCCCTTCACAAGGGGTCCATTCGAAGATGTATTTCGAGGCAGCCGCGATTGTCTGCTCTTCCTTGGGTCGAATCGGATGGACAATTTTGCCTAAGACGATCGGTTTAAGCTCGATGGTCTTGCCGCCGGCCAAATCCGCCTGTTCAGATACCCGGTTGAAATAATCGGCATTATGCCCCACCCAGACATACGCCAGATATTTACCGTCCGGCAAAGAATCAAATGCATAATTCCCATCAGAACCCGTGGTAGCCAGAAAACCCTTAATGGTGTTATACTCCGGATCGACCAGCGAGACCTTAATCCCCTCAACCCCTTTACCGCGATACAGCGTCCGGCCTTTCAGTTCATTCGCCTTCACAGGTGCAGGGGTGACAGTGGTCTGCACATTCGCCACCGGCCTCATCGACATATCATAAAAATAACCCAGCGACTTCGACACGAACGAGAGAGGAACCATCAGTCTGCCGCCTCGCAGATACGTCTCGATGGGGAGTTGAACATTGAGCGAATTAACCATCGCTGCGTCGCTGTTTTTTGTAAAGGTCAGAGTCATCGAGCCGGATTTGAAGACGGTCTTCTCCGGCGTATTCCCCGGCTCCACCGTTCCCCAGCCGAGCTTTTCCAACTCCCGAATCCATATCATAACCTGCTGGCCGCGAACCGCCATCTCGATGCTGTCAACAGTGGCCAGTTTGCCGTCGATTAGCAGTAAAGGGCCGGACGCGGTTGAATCCAACGGACGCACCTCGACCGTTGCCGGGGTCTGGGCAGTTAAACAGGCAGGCACACATAGCCCAATCAAAACAACAAGGCCGGTTAGAATATTCCGTCTATATGCGGTCATAGGTTATTGTTCTTCAGGCGCAGTGGTCTCCGCGCTCTTAGGATCGGTTATTCTAGGTAGCTTTTCAGCTTCATTATCCCCGGTCTTGTTCTGCATATCGCCGCTCTTTTCCTTCGGTTCGTCCGTCGGTTTTACGCCGGTTTCGATCTTTACTATATCGGGAGGCTGCACGGAGGGATGTCTGAACTGCTGTTGACCTCGACCGGGTGAGGTCTCTCTCGTGCCCGGAGCGACAGCCACGGGTACGCTAAAGGTCCGCAGAATATCAATCAACTCGGTGGTTGTATCGGCGGCTTTTTGTTTCTTGGCGGGCATCTCTTTTACTTCGACTTTGGCCGCAGACCGCGCCGGGCTTTTGACTGCTGAAGGGACGGAGCGCGTAGGTTTGCTGGTCGCTTTGCCTGCATAAAACCCGGTCAACAGCACCAACGCCACCAGCGCCGCGCTGGGAGCCAGCCGCAAAATCAACGGGCTTGACGGGGCTTGCTGCTTGCGAACAGCCCCTTTGACCGTCCATGAAATTCTCTGGCGCTCGGAGTCTGATAAGCTGGGAAGTGAATTATCCAGCGATGCAATAATCTTGCCGCGAGATAACAAATCCTCCCGACACGACATGCATTCTCGTGCGTGGCTCCGCAGTTCTCTCATCTCATCAGGCCCCAAATCGCCGTAAATATACGCCCCCATCAAATCTTTTGCTTGCCTGCAGTTCATTTCACTCAACCTCCGAGGACTCCAACAAGACGGTTCCTTTTAGCTCATCTCTCATTCGTGCAGTCGCGCGGGAAAGATGAGCTTTGACAGTCCCCGATGTGCATCCGATAGCCCGGCCTATCTCTTCTATAGATAACAATTTGTAGTGTCGAAGAATAAAAACCATTCTCTGCCGCTCCGGCAGCCTATCCACAGCTTCTCGAATTATTCGCCCGACCTCGCTTTGGTATGCGCGAAACTCCGGCTCATCAACCTCCGGCCCCCTCAGACGCTCCCAGTCTGCGTCGCTGAGCGCAGCGGACGAATGTTTGGCCCGCCGTTTGCGGTCGATGCAATGATTGAGGCAGACGCGATACAGCCAGGCGTTCAAATTGCCGGACGCCGGGAATTTGGCCAGCGCGGCGTGCAGCTTGATGAACACCTCTTGTGTGGCGTCGATCGCGTCCTCTCGATTCTGAAGCACTCCCCACGCAAGAGCAAAAACCTTGTCCGTGTGGGCTGCCATCAGCCTGTCGAACGCCTCATCATCTCCCCGCTGAAAACGAGAGATAAGTATTTCGTCTTCCGTGAACATTTCGCCTGCCTGTTGCATACTTTTCCGTTCCCCAATCTCCAATTGTATAAACGGTTAGCGAGCAATAAAAGTTTACCACTTCAGGGTAGCATATCTGGTAGGCTGTTGGAAAAAGTGTGGCGGTATAGGCTAAAGTCGCGGATTTTGGGTTGGCCACGATAAGCGTTGGATGAAATGCCAGCGTTAAGACTTGATATTTCACGGTTACACAGTCTGACGCGTGTGCTTAACCCTTCTATCCCACGAAAGACAACCAACTTCTCCCTCTCCCTCGAGGGAGAGGGCGGGGGTGAGGGGGGAGCCTGGCAAGCCGGGCGGGCTGATGAAATATGAAAGAGTAGGTGGGAATGTCGTTTTCGCCCTCACCCTCTCCCCCAGGAGAGGGGACATGTGGGTCTAACCCTTCTATCCCACGAAGGAGAGGGCTGGGGTGAGGGGGCAGCTTATTAACCGCGATTGACCTGGATTTTGCCGCTCCGGCTATTGACCGTTGGCAATTTTATATGATAAAATCAACTACCATTGAGGGCGATTAGCTCAGTGGGAGAGCACTTCGTTCACACCGAAGGGGTCACTGGTTCAAATCCAGTATCGCCCACCACCAACCTCGAAACATCTATTTCCGCTTTGTTGCGACAAAAGTCGGTGCTGGTGCATTGCGAGGTAATATCAAAATATTTGCAAGCAGCCCGGAGGATGTTTCCAGCCGGGCTGTTTTGGTCTAAGTAGTGGCATAAAAATGGCGGAGAGGCCGGGATTCGAACCCGGGGCCCGGTTTATCACCGAGCAATCACTTAGCAGGCGATCGCTTTCGACCACTCAGCCACCTCTCCGCAGCAGATACATTCTAGCATGCTCGCGCAATATTTCGCAAGCAATAAACCGCTTCGTAACATAAGGCCCCGCGCGATTTCCGCAGGGCCTCGAGACTTCACCCAATTAACACTTGCCGAATTAGCTGGTGACCTTGCTTTCCGATTTGGTGTCCTTGAAGAAAAGCAAGAACGCAATCGCGCACGCCACCGTCAGAGCACACGGAACCAGGAAGAACGGAGTCCAGTTGCCAATGGCTTCGGCCGGTTTGAAGTAGTCCATCATCAATCCCGTGAACTGCACTCCCAGCCAAGTTCCGATTCCCAGAGTCACCAGAGCTAACAGGCTCTGAGCGGACGCGCGAATATGCTTCGGCGCTACCATATCCACATAAACCTGGCTTGCGACGAAGAAGAGCGTATAACCAAGCCCATGCAAAGTAAGCGACGCGATTACCAGTGGCTTCATAACAGCCAAAGGCCCCAGAGGCGCCAAAGCGAAAACCACATATCTCAGCGGCCATGCTATTGTTCCGAGAGCCATCGTTTTGCGTACGCCCCAATTGCGAAGAGCATAACTGAGCAGCAGCGCCATCGCCAGCAGTTCCGCCGCTTGAGCCACGCTCAATACGATAGGAGTCAACTTACCCGGCACTTTCATAGCCTGATCGAGAAACTGCTCGGTTGGGCCATAGTAGAACTGCAGTTCGGTGGTGACCACGAATGCGATAATCATAAAGATGAGGAAGTTCTTATCTTTAAGCATGACAAACGCTTCGCGGAACGCCAGCGGGTCTGCGGCTTTCTCTTTGGCTGGGGGTGTATGAGGCAAAAAGAAGCAGAACAACCCCTGGATAAGGCTGAAAGCTGCCGCAAGCAGCACGCAGTCCGCCACTCCGACAGGTGTTCCCATATTTCTCCAGAAAGCCAGAACGAACCCTGCGAATATCCAACCCAGCGTTCCAAGTACTCGAACCTGGCCAAATATCCTCTGGTCTTCGATGTGATGGAAAGCTATCGAGTTCGTCAGAGCCAGAGTCGGGGCGTAAAGTAAACAATAGGCTCCCATCAAAGTGGTAACTGTGGCAAATCCGTGCGCTTTTGCCAAATAATAAAGCACGATTGCCGATCCCAGATGCACTACGCCCAAAAACTTCTCGGTGGAGACCCACCTGTCAGCTATCTGCCCTCCGGTAAACGGCGCCAGAATACACGCAAGAGCAAGCATTCCGAACACGATTCCCGCCTGAGCTCCACTCATCCCCAAACCTTCGCCCGCAGGCCCGGTCAGGTATTTCCACAAAAACGGCGCCCAGGCACCCCAGATCGCGTATTGCAGAAACATCATAAAGCTGAGACGCCAACGAATACTCCAGTTCATAAAATCCTCCTGTGCGGCTCACAGTTTCGTTGCTGAGGTTCCATTATACACCACCTCGGCCTTTTCCTGCCCACTTATCATTTCTAATAAAATCTTCTTCATTCTTCCCACCCTGACGCCCTGCCCTACGACGAGAGAGCCAGTTACCCCTCCCCCGACTGGGGAGCCATTTACTCCCTCTCTCTTGAGGGAGAGGGCTGGGGTGAGGGGGCAGGCTGATAAACCGGGCGGATGGGTGAAATACGAAAGATAGTGCGAGAATGTTAGTTTTCGCCCGCACCAAACCCTCCCCCAGAAGCGGGGATGCGCATGCTAAGTCTCTCGCTCAGGAAACAGGATAGAAGCCCTTGTGCCGCCCACCACTTGACCGTGCGCCTATTAACCCGATAGAATTACACGGCATTAAGATATAGGAGAACACTTAATGGTTGATATGGATACCATCGTAAACCTGTGCAAAAAGCGCGGGTTCATTTTTCAGTCCAGCGAGATATATGGCGGCCTGGCGAGCACATGGGACTACGGCCCCCTTGGAGTCGAGTTTAAGCGCAACGTAAAAGACGCATGGTGGAGGGATATGATCTCCACTCGCGATGATATAGTAGGGATTGATGCCGCGATACTGATGCACCCGCGCGTCTGGGAAGTCTCCGGCCACGTTAAGAGTTTCACCGACCCGCTGGTAGACTGCAAGGCTTGCAAACAGCGGTTCCGAGACGATGATCTGGATGGCTCGGGGAAGTGTCCCGCGTGCGGAGGGGAGCTGACGGAGTCTCGGCAATTCAACTGTATGTTCAAGACTTTTATGGGCCCGGTGGAGGAATCCGGCTCGCAGGTCTTTATGAGGCCGGAGACCGCGCAGGGGATATTTGTAAACTTCGTCAACGTTCAGCAAGCCACCCGCAAGAAACTGCCGTTCGGAATAGGACAGATCGGTAAAAGCTTCCGAAACGAGATCACCCCCGGTAACTTCATTTTCCGCACTCGCGAGTTCGAGCAGATGGAGATGGAGTTTTTCTGCATGCCCGGCACGGATGATGAATGGTTTGAATACTGGGTCAACGAGCGGTGGAACTGGTATCACAAATACGGCATGCGCGAGGAGAACATGCGCCTGCGACCGCACGACCCAAAGGAACTCGCGTTCTATTCAAAGGGCACAACCGACATAGAGTATAAGTTCCCGTTCGGATGGGGTGAGCTTGAGGGGATCGCAAATCGCACCAACTACGACCTCAAAAAGCACACGGAAGGCTCCGGCAAAGAACTCAGCTTTTTCAACGAGGCGACCGGCGAGCATGTAATTCCTTACGTAGTCGAGCCTGCCGCCGGCGCGGATCGCGCAGCCCTCGCATTTTTGGTTGATGCATATGATGTGGAAGACCTCACAAAAGAGGGCGGCAAAAAGGATAAGCGTACGATTATGAGATTCCACAAATCTCTCGCGCCAATCAAAGCCGCCGTAATGCCTCTTTTGCGCAACCGCCCGGACCTGGTCGAGACTGCAAAGAAGCTGGCCCATGATCTGCAAAAGTCATTCCCGACAATGTATGACGACACAGCCTCTATTGGCCGCTTATATCGACGCCAGGATGAGGTCGGGACGTTGTGGTGCATAACGGTCGATGTGCAAACTATCGAAGAAGACAATCAAGTCACCATCCGCGACCGCGACACAATGGAACAAATCAGGATGCCTATAGAGGGCGTTAAAAGATATCTCAGAGACAAGCTGGAAGAAGAGTGATGCTTAACTGGCATGGGCGCCGACATTGCGCCCATACCGGATCTCATCGCAACTCCAGCCCTCACGCCATTTTCTGAATCCTGATATTTGCGCTACAATAGAGTTTGGAAGAAGGAGTGACAAATATTATGCGCGTACTACGATTGCACGGCCCTAAAGATTTGCGAATGCACGAAGAGCCGATTCCTGAGCCGGGACGTGGAGAAGTTCGACTCAAGATCACTTCCGTTGGAGTCTGCGCCTCCGATTTGCACTACTACAGAGACGGGCGCATAGGCACAACTCTCATCGCCGAGCCGCTGGTTATCGGCCACGAAGCCGCTGCGGTTGTCGATGCAATTGGCGAGGGCGTCACAAGCCATAAAATAGGTGATAGAGTAGCCTTAGAGCCGACCAACGCCTGCGGCGAGTGCATGTTCTGCAAGGCGGGACACTTCAATGTGTGTCCGAATGTCGAGTTCTTTGGCACACCTCCGCAAGATGGCTGCTTACGGGAATATATCACCTGGCCCGCAGAGCTGGCGATAAAAGTTCCGGATTCTATGACCGATGACGAAGCCGCCATAATCGAGCCGCTTGCAGTGGGTGTTCATGCGGTCAGATTGGCTGATCTTGAGGGTGGAGAGACTGTAGCTGTCCTGGGCGCCGGGGCGATCGGCCTGTCCGTGATCCAGGCTGCCAAAGTCGGCGGCGCCAAGCGAATTATTGTTAGTGAGCCTGTCGCTGCGAGACGCGAGCTTGCTTTGAAGCTCGGCGCGACAGAAGCGATCGACCCTTCGACGAGCAGCGACATCGAAGAGTTTAAGAAGCTCACCGATGGAATCGGCCCGGACGTTGTTTACGAGTGCATCGGCGAGGACGGCGCCTCATATCTGGCTTCTCAGATCGTTCGGATCCTCGGTAAAATTGTCGTGGTGGGCATTCCCGATGAAGACGTCTACACGTTCCATGCATCCCCCAGTCGAAGAAAAGAAATGACCGTTATTTTTTGTCGCCGAAGCAACGATGCCGCGGAAACCTCGATCGAGTGGGTCACTTCGGGCAAGGCCGATGCGAAATCAATGGCAACCCATCGTTTTCCGCTGGAAGATGCGGCGAAGGCGATGGAGTTCGCGATGGCGAAAAAAGACGGAGTGATCAGGGCTATCATTGCGGTAAGTTGAGTTAATTGATTATGTTGGCGGGTGGATAGAGTAGAGCGTGCAGCTTGTCAGTCCCGTTGTTGAAATTTCATCAGGCTACGGTTATATTGGGAGGAGCGCGTGCGCTCGACTCCATCACCACTACAATTGGGTCGGGCGAGAACGTCGCGATCATCGGGCCGAACGGCTCCGGCAAATCCACACTAATCAAGCTCATCACTCGCGAGCTGTACCCGCAGGTCATTAACGGAGAAATCCCGGTAGAGATACTCGGCGAAAGTGCGTGGGATATATTCAAGCTCCGATCACTGTTCGGCATCGTGTCGGCGGACTTGCAGGATTTCTTCCGCAGGCAGATGAGTGGACTTGATGCGGTTTTATCAGGATTTTTCGGCAGCGTCGGCTTATATCCGCACCATGAGGTGACCGAAGAGATGAAGGCGCGTGCGGAAGAGTTGCTGCATTTTCTGGAGATATCCCATCTGGCATCGAAGAATATGACTGCAATGTCGACAGGAGAGGCGCGAAGAATGTTGATCGCTCGCGCGTTGGTTCACAGTCCCAGGGCGTTGATCCTCGACGAACCTTCAAATGGATTGGACCCGTATGCGGCTCGCTCATTTGCCGACTCTCTGCGAAAGATCGCCCGAACAGGCGATAGCGTTATCCTGGTGACGCATCATCTGCCGGATATCTTTCCGGAAATCTCTCGGGTCATTATGCTGAAAAATGGCCGGATATTCGCCGACGGCCCCAAGCGTGAAATCCTGACTTCAGAGCTTTTGTCTGAATTGTTTGCGACGCCGGTCCAGGTAGTCGCCAGAAATCAGTATTATCACCTTATGATATAGTGAATGCACCGTGCTTTTGCGCATGCTTCGGTATGTTGCAGACAGAGGCCGAGGACAGGTGACTTATGGCAAAGTTTTCACTTGGAGTTGATTTTGGGACTTTAAGCGCACGTGCGCTGCTTGTTGATGTGGACACCGGGCGGGAGGTTGCATGGGAAGTCTACGAATACCCCAGCGGTGTCATCGACGATCGCCTGCCCTCCACAGGAGAAAAATTGCCTCCTGATTGGGCGCTTCAGGATCCGCAGGACTATCTCGACGCCTTGGAAAATACCGTCCGTGCGGCAATCAAACAATCCGGGGTGGATCCGGGCGATGTCATCGGAATCGGCATCGACTTCACAGCCTGCACCATTATGCCGATCGATAAATCCGGCAAACCGTTATCTTTTGACCCCAAATGGTCTGCTAATCCGCACTCATGGGTCAAGCTTTGGAAACATCACGCGGCTCAGCCGCAGGCCACTCGTATAAATGAGCTTGCCGTGGCTCGTGGAGAGAATTTTCTTCAGCGCTATGGCGGCAAGGTCAGCTCGGAATGGTTCTTTCCCAAAGCCCTGCAGATTTTGGATGAGGCTCCGGAAATATATGCGGCAGCCGATAAAATCATCGAGGCCGGCGATTGGATCGTGATGCAACTGACCGGCGTCGAGTCTCGCAGCTCTTGCGCCGCTGGCTACAAGGCGATGTGGGAAAAATCTGTCGGATACCCCTCCAACGAGTTCTTTGAGGCTCTCGACCCGCGTTTCGAGTGCATCATTGATGAGAAGATGAGCCGATGTATCTTCCCTGTCGGCGCAAAAGCGGGCGAATTGACCGCCGAGGCAGCGGACAGGCTGGGCCTTGTGGCCGGCGCTGCGGTTTCCGTGTCGATAATCGACGCGCACGTGGCTGTTCCCGCTGCAACCGTCATAAAAGAGGGCAGTTTGGTTGCGATTATGGGGACAAGCACCTGCCATATGGTCTTGGGAAAAAGCTCGAAAATCATAGAGGGGATGGGGGGCTGTGTGGAGGACGGCATCCTGCCGGGGTTCTTCGGTTTTGAGGCGGGCCAAAGCTGTGTGGGGGATCATTTTGCGTGGTTCGCCGACAACTGCGTACCCGCATCGTATCGTGCCGAAGCGGAATCGCGGGCGATAAGTGTTCAAGATCTGCTTACTCAGAAAGCCTCCGCTCTCAAACCCGGCCAGACCGGGCTGCTCGCCCTGGATTGGTGGAATGGCAACCGCAGCATATTGGAGGATGGCGACCTGACTGGTCTGCTCGTCGGGATGACTCTATCAACGAAACCCGAAGAAATCTATCGCGCTCTAATAGAGGCCACTGCTTACGGGACCAACATTATCCTCGAGGCGTTTGAATCCGGGGGCATTTCAGTTGATGAAATTGTGGCTTGTGGCGGGCTTGCCGAACGCAATGAGATGCTTATGCAGATATACGCAGACGTCACAAATCGCGAGTTCAAGATCGCCGAATCAGCTCAAACTTGCGCTTTGGGATCTGCGATGTGGGGTGCGGTTGCGGCGGGCAAATCTCGCGGAGGATATGAAGATATCGCCCAGGCCGCTTCAAAAATGGCCCGTGTTAAAGATAAATCCTACAAACCCAACCCTGACGCGCATCGCATATATGCCCGGCTCTTTGAGGAATACAAAAAACTCCACGATTACTTCGGCCGTGGCAAAAACGATGTCATGAAAAGGTTGAAGGCGATCAGTGCGCAGAATCGATAGTGCGTCGGAAGGGAATGCGCGGCTGAGTGTCGAATGTCAAGATGAGCTAGTAGTTGATTGAGTCAATATGCTGAGGAGAGGTTAATGGCGAAATCGATACGTTTTGTTGTTCTATTTATGTTGATAGCGGTCGCGGCGGCTGCGTCGCCGGTAGGCACGCTTATGCTTTGCGATTTCGAGAAGGAGTCCGATTCGGACAAATTCGTCGTGCGAGAAAGCACCCCACCATCCACCTGTACAATAACTGATGGCGGCGCTTTGAGGGTGTTTTTGCCCAAGTGGCAGCAGGGATCGCTGGAGTGGCCGTCTGCGGTATGGTCCGCCGCGCGCGGCTTGCCGAGGGAGTGGCGTGACTACGATGTCGTGGCGTGCGATTTTCGTAATGTCGGCTCAACTGAATGCAACGTATCTCTATTTATAAATGATATCACCGGTAAAAACTTCGCCACCAATGTTGTGCTCAAACCCGGAGAGACTAAGACCGCCAGAGTGAGACTAGAGGATGCGCCGAAAGGCTTCGATCGCATGCAGATGGAAAACCTCTACTTGATAACGACTCGCCCACCGCAGGATATACTCGTCGAGATGGACAATATTCGCCTGGAGAGTGACGTCATTGAGCGATTGGGGCCGATTAAGGATTCCATAGATCAGCTAAAAAAGGCTTCGCGCGATGTCGCCTCCGAACTCGGTGGGCCGCTTGCCGAGATGGAATCAGACCCTCGCGACCTCAGCAATCGCGCATCTAGGGCCGCCAACGCATCTGAGCTTGCGAAAGTCCGTCCTGGGGTTATTTTTCTGGAAAAACGAGTCAAAAGGGACCTGGCCCGCGCTGTCCCTGAAGCGCGAATGCGCATTGCGGCTCGAAAAGCAAACCCAGACGCAGAATTCGCCTGTGGGTTTGCATCTAGTATGGTGAAAATCTTCCCGCACGATGTCGCGTTCTCCTGCGACACCAACCAAGAGGCGTCCATTGAGATGGCCGGAAATGAGACGGAATCCCTGCAATTGGTGATCTACGCTTTCGAAAAGGACCTTAAAGGCGCCAGCGTCCAGGTTACTCCTCTAACCAAAAATGGCAAAACTGGGCCAACGGTCGAGGCATCTCCTGTGGGGTTTGTCGAGACAAAAAAACCGCCATATGCAGTGAAATACATCGGTTGGCATCCGGACCCGATCCTGGATTTTCTCAAAGGCTATAATATAAAGGAAGGCGAATTGCAGCCGGTTTGGATCCGCGTGACCGCCCCCGCCGGCACTCCCGCAGGTGACTACAAAGCATATATCACCGTCAAAGCTCTCAACGCCCAGCCTGTCAAACTTGGGCTGAACGTAAAGGTGTGGGATTTCGATGTGCCGCAGGAGCGCCACCTGCGCACTGCGATGTCCCTTTACGATGTTTACCTCCCTTACGCATACGGGCAACTGACCGAGCCTATGCGTGAGAGATACGAGGACTTCGTGCTCTCATACCGCATCAACCCGGACAACATCTACAGAAAAGAGATGCCGCCGATCGAAAGCCTGAAGCGGTGGGACAAAAAAGGCCTCAATGCGTTCAATATTTTGTATGTGCAAAAGCCTGATGGCATAAAAGCCGGCGATCCATTTCCGGCGGAGAGAAAAGAGCAATTATTGAAACAGATAGATGAATCTGTCGCTTTGCTCAAGGCCAACGGCCTGTTTTCTAAATGCTATTTGTATGGTTTCGATGAGATCAGTACGGAGTCTTTTGCCGCTATGAAGGATATTTTCGGCGAGGTCAAAAAAAGACATCCGGATCTATTGACTTTGACCACGGGCTACGATCACAGCTTCGGGATCACAAGCGGTGTGGATGGGATGGATGCGTGGTGTCCTCTCACCCCTAGATTCGATCTCAAGCTCGTCGAGGAAGCCCGGGCAAGGGGCAAACAAGTCTGGTGGTATACGTGCATCGGGCCTCAAGCGCCATATGCAAACTGGTTTGTAGAATATGACGCAATAGACGCCCGCGTGCTGATGGGGCTGCAGACCGCGAAATACAGGCCGGACGGGTACCTCTACTACGCGATGATGCGCTGGCCGCTGACCACAAAACCGATCACGTTTGGCCCGTATACCGATTGGCCGCCGGCCAGTTTCCACGAAGCCAATGGGGACGGCAGCATAATCTGCGCCGGCCCGCACGGCCCGGTTCCGACAATCAGGCTGGAAAATATACGAGACGGCATTGAGGACTATGAGTATTTCTGGTTGTTGGAACAAGAGATAAACCGACTGAAAAAGCGTTCCAGCCCAGCCGCTGCGAAGGCTTTGGCGCAGGCCGAAAAAGCGGCGCAGATTGGGGATGAAGTGGTGGTTAGTTTGTCCAATTTCACCAAGTCTCCCGATGCCCTGCGTGCAAAGCGTCGGCAGGTCGCTGAAGCCATTATCGCAGCCAGAAAAGTCAACAAATAAGCTGATGCGCCCGCGCATAATATGAATGGAAGTAAAATGGAACCAGAGCTAGCCGGAATGATCGTTGAGCGCTATTTGGAAGCGCTTGATCAGACATCTCATCTTATCGCGGGTGCGCCAGAATCAAAACTGCCGTGCGACCAATCGCTTATCAAAGAGGCCATTAAGCTCGTCCTGGCGAAAACTTCGAAGTTTGATGAGCGATTTATGATCCTTCAGGAGGCATATTCCAAACTCGGGCTGTTTATACCGGATCAGGATGCTGAGATAGTCGCCCTCGCCGAGGAAGCCGTGGTAACGATGGACCCGCTCAACGAAGGTTTTCGCTATCTGGCAAAACACGGCACGATACAAAAGAAAATCCAGGCCGATATGTTTATTCTCACCGAGGAGCTGAACCAATACATATCCGGCCAGGCCGACAGTTGACGCAACATTTGTCGGCTTTATGATATAATCTAGCCGCAGCTTTCGCTGACATTTGAATGCAGAGAATATACGACCGATATGATCGATATAGAGAAAATTCGCGATACAATTCCGCATAGATACCCATTTTTGCTCGTTGACCGCATTGTCGAGGTCTCACCGGATGGGGACTATTGCGT
>JAAYKG010000070.1 GCA_012522555.1 Armatimonadota bacterium | reverse complement strand
TGAGCCACTACGACATCCATACCCCAATGATCGCCTATCACCAGCACAGCGGAGGACGCCGTGCCGAAGAGATAATGGAGAAGATTCGCGAAGGTTCTAACGTGGCGCTAGTCTCGGACGCGGGAACTCCGGGCATCTCAGACCCCGGCCACGAGCTTATCGCGTTGTGTATAGATCAGGGATTGCAGATCGAGTGCATGCCCGGCCCTGCGGCTTTGATCCCGGCGATAGTAGTATCCGGGCTGCCGACGGCGCATTTTGTGTTTGACGGATTCCCGCCTCGTAAGGAGAGTGAGCGGAGCGTATATTTCCGGAGCATCTCAGAAGAGGCTCGTACTATAGTTCTGTATGAATCTCCTCTCAGGCTTGCGAGCACCCTGCGCTCAGCCCACCGCGTGCTGGGAGATCGGCGCATCGCAGTTGTGCGCGAGGCTACAAAGCTTTTTGAAGAGGTGTTTCGAGGGACGCTGACTGAGGCCATCGAGCGATTTCAGGGCAGGGTGCGCGGCGAGATAGTAATAGTAATCGAGGGTGCGGAGCAGGCTTGTGTAGACATGCAGGACGTCGAATCGCGCCTGAGGCTGCGCCTATCCGAGCTGATCGCTGAAGGTAAATCAGAGCGCGACGCCATTCGGCATGGGACAATAGAGTTCAAAGTTCCAAGGCGGCTTGCCTATTCCACGATGCTGTCACTCAAAGAACTGGCCGACGACGAATAATATGCTGCGGTGCTATTTCGCCAGCTCGCCGAGCGTCTTTTCGGCCTGGGCTATCTCCTCGCAAACGCGTTCCCAATCTGCATACAAATCATGCAGCCTGGTCGATGATTGTTCATAATCCAAAGTTAGATCGCGAGCGGCCCCGTCCCTGTATGTCTCCGGATCGCCGAGCGCCGCAGTCAGTTCCTCGACACTCAACTCTAATGTTTCGATATCATTTTCGATCGCAGATCGGCTCTTCGTCAATTCCCGAATCTGTCTTTCGATCTCTCGCAGAGTCGACTGCGGCCGGGAAATCGGCTTCGGTTTTGCTTGTTCGAGAGCAGTTGCGGGTGGGGGCGCAGGTTGGGATTTGTCTTTATAAAACGCATAATTGCCCATATATGCCGCCCACTGCCCGTCGGATATCTCCAGTAGTTCATCGGCCACCGTGTTCAGCAGATACCGATCGTGGGAGGCCATCAAAATAGTGCCATTGAAACTTCTCAGCGCTTCCTCGAGAGCTTCACGAGATCGAATATCCAGATGATTAGTAGGCTCATCCAACAAAAGCAGATTAGGGGATCGAGCCAATATTTTGGCGAGCGCCAGCCTGCATTGCTCCCCTCCCGACAGCACTTCCACGAGCTTGAATGCGTCATCTCCCATAAACAAGAACTGCGCCAGTAGATTGCGTGCCTCCCGCGAGGTCAGGTCGGCATCGGCAAGCAGTTCCTCGAGAACAGTTCTGCTTTTTACCAGGTGATCGAACTCCTGCGAAAAATATACCGGATCGACGTTATGCCCTAAAATCACCTCGCCGCGCTCAGGTTCCACCAACCCGGCGATGATCTTCAACAAGGTGCTTTTTCCGCTGCCGTTCGGTCCCACAATCCCCAGTTTGCGGCCGCGTTCCACCGTCAAGGTCAAATCTGCAAACAAATCCCGCCCAGGATAGCTTTTAGATAGTTTGCTGAGCCGCACGACATCTCTGCCGCTGCGTACCGCCTGGGCGAATTGCGCTGATATGGTACGCTCGCTTGCTGTGTTGTTAACGCGCTTGATGCGCTCCAACTGCTTGACTTTGCTATCTCGCCGAGTGAATTTACGATCGGAAAACAGCGTTTGTATCGCTTCCTCGATGCGTTTGATCTCTTTTTGCTGCTCTTTGTAGATCTTTCGCTGTTCCTCGATTCTGTCTGCTTTCAGTTTTGCAAATGTCGAATAATTGCCCGGATAAGATGCGGTGGTCCCACCGTCAATTTCTATGACTCTGCTCACCACTCCATCCAGGAAATATCGGTCGTGGCTGACGATCAGAGCTGCGCCGTTATATCGGTTGTTGAGGAAGTCGCTGAGCCAGTCGCAGGCTCGGATGTCGAGATGGTTGGTAGGCTCGTCGAGGAGCAGCACATCAGGGGACAGCAGCAGCAGCCTCGCCAGGGCGGCTCGGGTTTTTTGCCCACCCGAAAGCGCCCACACGGGCTTGTTCAACTCGGATTCATCAAACCCCAGCCCCAGCAAAATCACTTTGGCCTGCGAAAAATAATCAAACCCGTGCAGCCCATCGAATTTATGAGTTATCTCGGCCAGTCTCGCGCCGATGGATTGCGCCTGCTCAGGCGGCGCCGATGCCATCTGCCGCTCCAGCACCCTCATCTCACTCGCACAAGCCAGTAAATCCTGAGTCACCCCCAACACGGCGAGATGTAGTTCGGCCACTTCAGGCAGATCGACTTCCTGTGGGAGATAGCCGAGTGTAACCCCTTGTTCGATATGAACGTTTCCGGAACTAGCTTCTTCTTCTTTACACAATATGCGAAGCAGGGTGGTCTTGCCGGAACCGTTTGCGCCGATCAAAGCGATTCGCTCCGCAGCCGCCAGGCCGAACGACACATCCGCGAAGAGGTCCTGCGCACCATAAGATTTGGCTAGTCCGGAGATAGTAATAAGAGGCATTATGCTCGTAGTTTTCACTCAAAAATATAGTCCGGAGCAATCAACTCCAGACTATATTATAACAGTTTTGATCCGTCGCTTTGATGTTGACTAGCATCCGGATCTTAGCAAAGACCAAAGGCTCAACAAACCTGAGGCGTTACGGGTTCCAGACTATCGAGAATCTCGGCGACGCTCATATTCGCTGCCGCCATCACTTCGTCCGATGCGCCGTAGTAGATCGTCACAACATCCCCTTGAACAATCGCCCCGCACGAAAACACGACGTTTTGCTTGAACCCGGAAGTCTCATACGGCATCTCCGGCTCAAGTATAGGCTCCGGACTTTTCGCGAGCACTTTCTCAGGATATTGGGCGTCAAGCAGCACCGCGCCGAGGCAGTATCGATCGTCAATGGTCGCGGCATGGTATATCTCCAGCCACCCCTGCTCCGTCATAAACGGCACAGCGCCGCCCCCGATTCTGCCGCCTTCCCAGGCCCCTGATGAACAACCCATCAGCAGCTCATGCTCCCCCCAATGAATAAGGTCCTCGGAATACGCTATCCACATATTCGGCTTGCCCATCATCTTCGGCTGAGGTCGATGCAGGGCGACGTATTTCCCCCGCACCTTTTCAGGAAAGATCATCGCGTCCATATTCTCCGGCGGGAAGATAATGCCGTGTTTAGTCCAGTTCACGAAGTCCTTCGTGCTGGCGAGGCACTGCGTGATGGCGAACGGCACTACGCCTTTGTAGACAATCCAATAGGTATCGTCGAGCTTCGTGATGCGAGGGTCCTCGAGGCCAAAGGTTTCATACATTTGGTCCGGCCACAACGACGGCTTTTCTTCAACTATGAAGTTGTGGCCGTCTCTGCTGCGCGCCAATCTCAGATGAGATATCGACGTCAAATAAATCCCTTCAGGGGTTCCAATCACGCGGGGATCGCTAAAATCATAGCGCGGGTCATCTTTTTTGAACTCGACGATTTTAAGCTCTCCGCTCGCAGAATCCATCACAGGCACCGTAACAATTTCACCGAATTGAACAGGGCGCTCGGCAACCCTCATCAGCATCAGAATCTCATCGCCATACTCGATGATCCCCGCATTAAACGCAGACATCACCTCCCAACCCTCGAAAGTCGGTTTGACATCGTGTTGGGTGACGATTGGGTTTTCCTTGAAACGACGAACATTCATATTTACGATCCCTCACGATTTGGGGCGCAGATTGACTACTATCTCATCTCCTGGCCGCCGGTGATGTTAATCGCCTGGCCTGTCATATAACTTGCCTCATCCGAAGCAAGAAACGCAACCACACTCGTGACATCGTCATAGCTGCAGCCGCGGCCTAAAGGCACCTGATCCATATACTTCTTCCGCACTTCTTCCACTGTCAGCCCCTGGGTCTGGGCGTATTGTTTGAACAGGCTGTCCTGCCAAAGCGTTCCGTCCAATAGATTCCCAGGACACACGGCGTTCACACGGACTCCAAACTCCGCCATCTCCAAAGCCAGGCTCTGGGTCAGACCGATACCGCCAAATTTACTCGCTGCATAAGCCGAGTTTCGGAAGCTGCCTTTTTTTCCGGATTTTGAGTTGATCTGAATAATCGACCCACTCTTTCGCTTTTGCATTATCTGGCAGGCATGCTTTGCGCATATCATATACCCGATCAGGTTCACTTCGATCACCTGCCGCCATTCGCTGACAGGAAACTGAGTGATCTCGCGGGCTTTAAGAATGCCGGCATTGGCGATGAGCACTTCCAGCCCGCCGTAAGTATCCTCGATCTCCTCCATAGTCGTGTGGACTGCGAAATCATCCGTCACGTCCATATTTATGCCTTGGGCTGTGACCTTATATTTCTCTTCGATTTCCGCGGCAGTAGCTTTCGCGGTGGTCTCATTTATATCTGCCACAACCACTGTCGCACCTTCGCCTGCGAACTTCTCACAAATTGCTTTCCCAAGGCCCTGCGCACCGCCGGTGACCAGAACCACTTTATCTTTGAAGCGCATAGTTCTCTCCATCATATATCTCAGATATCAAGTGTGCTGCGCAGGAGTTCTTCCTCCGCCTCGTTTGTCCAAAACTTACCGTCTTTGAGTTTGGCGAATACGTTCGGCATCGCCTTATCCAAGTCGGTCAGCGCTGTAAGCGGCAGCTCAATAGAGGGGAATATCACTGTCTTGCCCGGGAATGTCGCCTCTTTAACCGCGGCAACCCCCTGCGCCATAGCGTCGATTCCACCGATCGCAGCCAAAGAATTTCGCGTCGGAAGCTCCCCGGATTCCGTGTAGCCCAGAGTATCGATAATATCCTGCAGCCCCGACCCGCTCGAACCGACGAACCGATTACTCTTCATAAACGTCGTGCTCAGGTCCAGCGTAGCAATTGTCCCCCTCGGGACACCAGCAAATATATTCATCAGCCCATCTTTGGCCAAGTGCGGTATGGCTTGCTCAATTAACGCCGCAGCAGGCACAAGGATGATAATATCATCGAAGCCGCATCCGCCGGTTATCTCCTCAATCGCTTTGTCGACCGCCGCCTGACCCTCCCGAACTGGATTGACATAGATAACCTCTATTCCGTGCTCACGGACATTATCAGCGATACTTGCCTTCAAGCACTCCATTCTGTAATCATCAACATCGGTGCACAGCATCTTCTTCGGCCCGTTCGCCATTTTCGCTGCTCGTTGAACGTGCATGCTGCCCATAGCCCCCGCAGCTCCGACAAACCACACCGACCCGCCCAAAGTCAGCTCACTGACACGGCTCGAAGAATACGCATCCGCGATCACCCGCGACTTAGTGCCCACATAGTCGATATAATCGTAATGCACCCGGCCGACGTCGATTTTCACCGGTCGAGAGATTGGCTTGTCGGCAGCTATAGCCATAACGGAATGCTTTGCAAGATTTTCCCCCAAAGCCTCCACCAACTCTGGCTCCGGCGTGCCGAGCACGATAACATCATCGAATCCGGCCGCCCCGGTTCTCTCCTGAGTGAGTGCGACGATCGAATCCACGGTGATTTTATCAATCACAACAGTTTCGGCTTTTCCTTGGAGTTGGTTTATTAGCTCAGAGGCGATTTTGGCATCCACTCCGGCCAGGATGATTTTTGCCGGCGCATTATTCAAATCAATCAGTCCATCGAAACTGTAGTCTGCATCTGCGCATCCCACGATTAACGTGACTCCACCCGCCTTCAACGACTTGCGCGGTTTGATGCGATATGACGCCACCACGCACGTCCACGGCTCCACCAGCGCGGCCTCCGCGTAACCGGTCTTATCTTTCACTGGAATCAAATAGGATCCCTCGTCGCCATCGAGAATTTCTTCCCCAATGATGCCATACTGCTGCATACCGCCCGGCAGCACATACCCATAAGCGATGCTTGCGCCCTTATAAAAAACATCCGCCTGCACAATATATCGGCTCGCCGGTTTGTAAATATCTTTCCAGTTTGCCCCAGCCTCCACCACGGTCAACGAAACCTCATGGCCGGGTGTCACAGGATCGGCGATCATATCTCTGCCGGTGATCCTTGGGTGGCTGGATCCTTGAGTTATCAGTTTCACATCCGAAAAACAGATTCCGATTGCGTCGACTCGGACAAGAATCTCATTATCATTCGGCTTGACCCACGGCAGAATATCCGGGCCGTCTTTGCCGAAGTTTTCCACCCCGGCTTCCTTCATCCGCCAGGCTGTATTCGTTTCCGGCAGCTTATAATCCATATTTTTGTATTTCGCTAAGACATCACTCATTACTAAGGCTCCTATTTGAACTGCTGCTTGCGATAATGCTCGTCGGGTCTGGTGTAGATTCGGTTCACGTTTTCTTTAGTGAAATAATGCGGCCCGCCGAAAATATGCGCGCCTGCAAGCACTCTGCACGTCTTGCACCACATGGCTGTAATAGCTTCGACTTCGTGGGATGTTTTGCCCAGTGCGATCATGCCGTGGTTCTGAATGAGAATTACCTTCGGGGTGCAGCCATGCTCTTCGATAAATTGAAACGATCGTTCACGGATGATCCTTGCCAATTCCAGCCCGGGATCTACATATTCAATGTAAATCGGCTCTATTCCGCAATATACGATCTCGTCCGGGAATATCCTGCCGCGAAGAATCTTCTCAGCATTGGTGCTGCACAGCAGAGAATTTACTGCGACTGGGTGGGTGTGGCCGACGAAGTTGACGTCGTTGAGGCTGAGGAGAAACGCGTGAAATGTGGTCTCAACCGACGGTTTCATCTTGTTTTCCGGATCAGCGCACACCGCAAACAGCGCATCCTTGATCTCGTCGTCACTTAAATCCCCAGAATCGAGAATCGCCAGCGCCTCTTTGCTTTTCACCTTAACAAATGTGTTGTTATCGGATTGAGAAAGATACTTCCCGCTGGCCTTTACAAAAAAATGACTGTCATCTATCTTTGCTGATGTATTGCCTTCGCCAAGAATCACATAATCGTTTTCGGGCTTGCCGAGATGCAGTGACATATTGACTAGCTCATTCAGGGTCTGCTGTTCATACATCGATTATCCTCCACGCACGCAAAAAAAACCGGCTCAGCCGGACCATGCGTATTCTACAGCAAACCCGCCTCTCAGTCTAGTGCCCGGCGGCTCTCTCCCTCGCCGTATGTTTTATCTCTCCCGAAGCCCGGGTAGTCTACCGTGAAAAAGACTATCTGGAGGCGTGTTATGAACCTTGCCGATGCCAAATGTGCCGCTTGTGAGGGGCTGGAACCAAAGTTGTCTGCCCAGGAAATAGAAAACAACCTGCGGCAAACCCAGGGCTGGGAACTTAAAGCGAATGCCACCATCGAAAGAACTTTCAAATTCATCAACTTCGCAAATGCTATGGAGTTTGCCAAAGGTATTGCTCGTATCGCTGAAGAAGAAAACCATCACCCGGAACTGCACGTATCGTGGGGTAAAGTGCGAGTAGAACTTACTACACACTCGCTCGGCGGGCTATCGACGAACGATTTCATAGTTGCGGCTAAAATCAACAGGTTATGGGATCAAACAGAACGTGACACCTGATTCGTATTATTGGAGGTGGCAAAATCAGCAGTCCGAATTTGGCCGGTCAAAGCGCTCTTATCACCGGCGGCGCTAAGCGGGTAGGACGTGAGATCGCCCTGGCGCTGGCGTGTGCCGGCGCGAATATTATTGTTCATTATCGCTCATCATCACACAAAGCTGAGGAATTAGCCGACGAACTGCGCGGCATCGGAGTAAACGCATGGACTATCCAGGCGGATTTTTCGGATACCGCCGGGGTGGAGAGCGTGATAGATCGAGCCATCGATCTCGCCGGGCCTGTGCAGATTCTCATCAACAACGCCTCTGCATTTCCGCTCTCGGAGTTCGAGACCGTCACGTTTGACGATGTTGTCAACAGCATCACTACCGACGCCTGGGCGCCATTCGCTTTGGGACGACGCTTTGGACAGACCCCTGACGCCAAACACATTGTCAACCTTATCGACACTCGTGTTTACGGCGATTACGATTGGCGGCACTTCGCCTATCATGCCGCTAAAAATATGCTTGCTCTGTTTACAAAGATGTCAGCGATCAAATTAGCCCCTCGGGTGGCGGTAAACGGAGTAGCTCCGGGATTGATATTGCCCCCGGAAGGAAAGCCACAATCCTATATAGAAACCCTCAAATATGAGCTTCCTCTACAGCGAATCGGCGACCCGAAGTTCGTAGCGGAAGCCGTTTTGTACCTGGTGACCAGTGAGTTTGTAACCGGGCAGGTGATATTTGTGGATGGAGGTAGACATATACGAGAGGCGGGACGTGGATAAGATAACCATACGCGATGTTGCCCTGCGCTGTATAATCGGTATCTATCCGGAAGAGCGGCGGGAAAAGCAGGATGTGCTGGTGACGATCACCCTTCACGCGAACCTTGCTCGGGCTGGGCGGAGTGATGCTGTGGAGGACACGGTCGACTATAAAGCTGTGAATAAAGCCGTGATAAACCTCGTGGAGAACAGCGAGTATATGCTCGTCGAGGCTCTCGCGCAGGCGATCGCTGATGTGTGCCTGAGCTTTGGCGGCGTCGAGCAAGTAAATGTAATTGTAGAAAAACCCGGCGCACTGCGATTTGCCCGAACTGTCGAGGTGGAGATATCTCGCTCGCGAGGTGTATAATGCCTCGGGTGTTCATTGCAGTCGGCTCTAACATCGAGCCGGAATCCAGCATCCCCAAGGCGCTGAGTATGCTGGCCGCTCGTATACCGCTGATTGCTGTCTCGCTTTTCTACCAAAGTGAGCCTATGGGGACGGACGGAGCGCCGTTTTATAATGGTATGGTTGAAGTCGATACCAGCCTGACGGCGAGAGAACTGAAATTTGGTGTGTTGCGAAACATCGAGAGTGCCCTGGGCCGTATAAGAGGTGCGGATAAATACGCTCCTCGGACGATTGATCTTGATATATGCGTATACAATGACTTGGTAATTGACGAACCGGACTTGACCGTGCCGGATCCGGACATAGCCCGACGGCCGTTTGTTGCGATGCCGCTTTATGAGCTTGTCCCCGAGTTTGTCTTGCCGATGACGAATATAAAGCTGTCGGATATTGTCAGTTCGATGAACTCGGACACGATGATCGAACTCGTTGATTTTACCGAGCAATTGAAACGGGAGTACTTTTATGAATAAGCAAAGAGTCGCTGAGTTGATTCGAGAGTTGCTGATTGAGATAGGGGAAGACCCCGACCGTGAGGGCCTTATTCGCACACCGGAGCGCGTTGCGAAATCATACGAGTTTCTTACGGGGGGTTACAAAATAGACGTCCCCACGATCACTTCCGGCGCGATTTTCGAGCAGGACACAAACAATATGATAGTGCTGCGAGATATAGAGGTCTACAGCCTTTGCGAGCACCACATGCTGCCGTTTTTCGGCCGCTGCCATATCGGTTATATCTCGCAGAAAAAGGTGTTGGGGGTGAGCAAACTTGCCCGCATCGTGGACTCCTTTGCCAGAAGACTGCAGATACAAGAGCGACTCACCCAGCAGATCGCACGTGCGGTTAAGGATTCCCTGCAGGCCGAAGGCGTGGGCGTCGTGATGGAATGTCAACATTTGTGCATGATGATGCGGGGGGTCGAAAAACAGAAATCTCTAATGAACACATCATCGGTCCTTGGCAGTTTTCACAACTGTGTCGCCACACGCAACGAGTTCTTGTCGCTAATAAGCAAGAACCGAAGCCATGATGGCTGAATCAGTTGAATTGAAAAAACACAGAAAACCTGCCGAAACGGCGGCTAAACTTCTTGTCTGATCGCCCGAGATTTGGTACTATAAACTCAGTGATAGCGATCATTGACTACAACGCCGGCAACCTGACCAGCGTCAAGCTGGCCTTGGAATATATTGGGGTGGACTCCGAGATCACCAGCGATCCCGAGCGCATACTCAAGGCTCAACGCGTCATATTCCCGGGGGTCGGCGCGGCGGGATCGGCTATGGCTAACCTTCAAGCGATGGGGCTGGTGGAAACCGTCAAATCCGTCGTAGCAAACGGGACTCCATTTTTGGGGATATGCCTTGGAATGCAGATAGCGCTTGAGGCTTCGGAAGAAGACGGGGGCACGGCTTGCATCGGCTTGATTCCTGGAAATGTGAAGAGGTTTGTGCCTTCGATTCCTGTCTGCAAGATCCCCCAAATCGGATGGAATACCGTTCAAATTGCCTGGCCGCACCCTCTGTTTGAGGGGATCGACGATTCAAGTGAGTTTTATTTTGTCCACAGCTACTACCCGTGCGCATCGTCGGACAGTTACGTGATGGGTGAGACTGCTTATAATGGCGTTCGATTCGCCTCGGCGATTGGAAAAGCTAATCTCTTTGCAGTACAATTCCACCCGGAACGCTCCGGCAGGATCGGGCTTAGGATGCTGCAAAACTTCAGCAAGTGGGTGCCGTTATGTTGAAAAGAATCATTCCCTGTCTTGATGTGCGCAACAGGAAAGTCACCAAAGGCGTAAAGTTTCGAGACAATGTCGATCTTGGCGATCCCATCGAGATGGCGATTGCCTACAGCGAAGGCGGCTGTGATGAGCTTGTGTTTTACGATATAACAGCCTCTGCCGAACGTCGGCCTATCGATATTGATATGGTGCGTAAGGTTGCCAAGGTCATACATATCCCGTTTGCGGTAGGCGGCGGGATCGAGACCATCGACGATATGTATCGGGTTTTGGAGGCGGGCGCCGAGAAAGTATCGGTGAACTCGCTTGCGGTCAAAAAACCTGCTATTATCGCCGAAGGGGCCAGGCAATTCGGCTCGCAGTGTATCGTTTTGGGTATGGACCCGGTCAAATCGGATAATCCTGAATTTTCCAGCGGTTATGAAATCACCACCAGAGGTTTTCGGGAGTTCACCGGTATGGACGCTTTGGAGTGGGCCAAAAGAGCCGAAGACTTGGGGGTGGGGGAGATCGTAGTGAACTCGGTCGATGCCGATGGAACCCGGGAGGGTTTCGAAGTGCAGTTGACAAGGCTTATTTCCACCAACGTTGGAATTCCGGTGGTGGCATCCGGCGGAGCGGGCACTCCTCAGCACTTGGTTGATGTCTTTAACGAGGGCGCGGCTGATGCCGCTATCGTTGCAAGTATGGTTCACTCCGGCGATTATACGATTAAGCAGATAAAGGACGAATTGGCAGCCGCCGGAATTGACGTTCGCCGAAACTGGTAGAACCGTCAAAGGGCGACAAAGGGTCGCATTTTTTCTAGTTTTTTGGGGCCGATACCCTTTACGTCGTCTAGTTGATCGACGCTGTTGAATCGGCGAATCTGCGATCGATATTCCAATATTGCTTCCGCAGTCGATGGGCCGACGCCGGG
>JAAYKG010000007.1 GCA_012522555.1 Armatimonadota bacterium | reverse complement strand
CTCGCGAAGATGGCGGCGTAGAAAGAAGTTTTCGAAACAATCGCGAGAATCGATCATCCCCCACTTGTCGTTCATAATGAAGAAGCCGCCTCGATTATGCTTATGGGACAGCCTCGGTAGGTGGTTCCACGGTCGTAAGAAAGGCGGATCAGGTTATGGCTTGGTCCGTGTTATAATTTCTCTGACGAAAGTTTATGCAGCGAGGCGGAAATGGAAGTTTTGAATTTTCGAAGCGATACTCAGACTTTGCCTACAGAAGAGATGCTCGACGCTATACGATATGCTCAGCTTGGCGATGATGTGTATGGAGAGGATCCCACTGTGGCCAGGCTCGAAGCTCTTGCCGCCGAAAAAATGGGTATGGAAGCGGCTCTTTTGGTGGCCAGCGGGACGATGGGTAACCTGGTTTCACTTATGACTCACGCGAGTGGGCCGGGGGAGGCGCTGCTTGTCGATCCGTCGTCACACATCTTTCGTAACGAGGGAGGCGGGCTTGCGAGCATTGCGGGTTATTTTCCGATACCGATATCGAGTCGACATGGCAAGCTGGACCCTGACGAGGTCGCGGCCTCGGTATATGAGCCGGACATACATTACCCCACCCCTCATTTGCTTTGCCTGGAAAACTCGCACAATCGAAGTGGCGGCAGAGTCACTCCTCTTGACCTGCACAAGAAGCTGTGTTCGACCGCGCGACAGCACGGCCTGGCGATACATCTCGACGGGGCCAGGATATTTAACGCCGCTGTCGCTGCGGGGGTCGGCGTGTCGGAGTATGCCGCCGAGGTCGATTCGATCCAGTTTTGTCTATCCAAAGGGCTTAGTTGCCCGGTCGGCTCAATGATCGCAGGCAGTGCGGAGTTTATTGAGAAAGCCAGGTTCCACCGAAAGAGAATCGGGGGTGGGATGAGGCAAGCCGGAGTCATTGCAGCAGCAGGGATCGTGGCTTTGGAAACAATGATTGATCGGCTGAGAGATGACCACGCAAACGCCAGGCTGCTCGCTGAAGGATTGAATACAATCCCGGGGCTGAACGTGCCGATGGATGCGGTCGAGACAAATATTATCAACGTCGATCACACCGGCACAGGGCTTTCGACCCAAGCCGTGATTTCGAAGTTGAATGAAGTAGGAGTGATAGTAAGCCCAAGAGCGCCAACTGCGATTAGAATGGTCACCTGTCGCCACACCGGCGAACCCGAGGTTACAGAAGCGCTTGCGAGAATCAAGCAGGCGCTGCAATAGTCTGCCGGGCAAGCTTGACAAATAGGCGGCATAGGCTTAATCTTTCGGTACTACTTACGGTTTTTAACTGCGTTGGAGGATAAAATAATGGCTCGAGAGATCAGAATCGGCATGGTCGGACTGGATACCAGCCACTCGGTTGCGTTTACGCGGTGCCTGCAAGCGCCGGATGTGCCGGAGAATCAAAAGGTCGAAGGCGCACGCGTCATAAGCTGCATGAGGTTCGAGACTCCTTTTCAGGACAAAAAAGGCCTGGATGATCGTCAAAAGCAGTTGGAGGAATGGGGGGTTCTGGTGACCGAGGACTTTGACGAAGCGGTTGCAGAATGTGAAGCGATAATGTTGGAGATCAACGACCCGGCGTATCATCTCGAGTATTTCCGCAAGTGCGCAGGGTTGGGAAAGCCCATTTTCCTCGACAAGCCGATGGCGGATAACAGGACCAACGCTCGCGCTATCTATAAGCTTGCCAAAGACAACAACCTGCGCGTCTTTTCGGCCTCTTCTCTGCGATTTGTGCCGGGGCTTATCGAGTCTTGTGAGGCGGTCCCCAACGCGAGGTATACATACACCTACGGGCCGCTCGGCAAAGCGCCTGCCGGAAGCTCGATTGTATGGTATGGAGTGCATGCTTTCGAGATGCTGGAGCGCGCGATGGGTCAGGGGGCTATCGGGGTCGTAGCCAAACGCGATAAGGCCGGAGTGGTGGCAATTGTCGAATATCCGGACAATCGACGAGGCGTGGTGGAGCTTACAGAAGGATCGTCTGCGTATGGAGGTTGCGTCCGAGACAAAGGCAAGGCTGCTCCGTATATCTGTGATAATAGCAGGCTTTATCCCGATGAGCTTGAGAAAGTTGTGGAGTTTTTCAACGGAGCCGAGCCGGCAGCCTCACTTGACGATGCGTTGGAGATCACCGCGATGCTGGATGCGGCCGAGCGATCTGTCAATAGCGGCAAACCCGAAGCGCTGTAATCAACTCCGCCCTCTCTCCTGGTGAGATAAAGTTTTCTTCCTCTCCTCCAGTCCAGGGGAGAGGAATTTTTCTACCATCTCTCCACAGCGACTGCGGCGTAGCCGACTACTTGATCGGTGTCACCTGTTACGTCGCCGGATGAATAGTAGATGAGTTTTCTTGCTGTGTTGGCGCCGAGTCTTTTGCAGGCTTCCAACATAACCGCGGTCCCGATCGCGCCGCACATCGTTATATCTCTGTCGTATACCTCGTCGACCAGTCCGATGGGGTCGAGGGAGATTATGTGTTCGATAGCGGCGGAGTCGTAAGCGGCGGCGGTTGTTTTATTTTCGTAGTGGCTGAGGTCACTGCTGGCTATAATTACAACATTTTTACCTGCACAGGCTTGGGCTATCGCCGAGCCAAGGTCATCGGCGAGCGCCATAGCATCCATTTTTTGGAGGTGTGCGATCGATATCGGGGTTATGCGTATATTTCCGTCCAGGTATTGGAGAAACGGGAGTTGGACTTCGATAGAGTGTTCTCTTTCGTGGGCCAGGCTGTCGAGTTTGAGATAATCGGAACGCTCCAGTATCGCCATACCCAACCCCTCGTCACATTGCACGCTCCCCAAAGGAGTAGACCAGACTTCTCGCGTATCGAGCGACACTTTCGCGCCCAACCCATAGTGATTTGGGCCGAGAATCACAACCGTGTCGGGCACGCCATCCTCCGCAAGCACACTATATGCCTGCGCAGCCGCGCCCCCGGAATACATATAACCGGCGTGAGGACATACCAGCCCCATCACGCGCCCCGCTCTTTGCGGCCGATTTTGAGGCAGCTTGCCCGGGCCGAACCTGCTCATAAAGCTCTGCTCGATGCTGTTTATCAGCTCTGGTTTGGATGCCGGATAAAACTGACCGGATACCGCCGACTGTCGCATAACTATCCCTCCACGCGCTGCTACAACAGTATACCACCTTCGTCGGTAAGCCTATCGGCGGAAATTATTCATCCAAATCGATCTTAAACGAAGCGCTGGCGTTTTCCGCTTCCATCCACTCATCGCCTTCTTTCAGGGAAATCCTGACCAGCGGCGCGGAGAATGTCTGACCGTGCTCATCGACACCTTTTACATCACCCGTCAGCACAAGCAGCTCCGTGTTGGAATCATAAACGGCCTTTTGGGCTTCGGCGCTGCGTTTTTCCTGCTTGAAACGCACTTCACCGACAGCGGTGACTAATTTGGCTTTATACTGGTATTCGAGCTTAGAACAGGTTATCGTGGTGGGTTTTGTCATCTTTGCTCGAACCGAATCAGGATCGGAGTGATTCTCCGACTTAGGCTTCAGCACCATATTAACCCCGCCGGTGAGCACTGCCAGCCGCTTGTTAAAGTCAGCAGTACCCTTATCTGCAGTTATGTCGGCGTCCGAGCCTGTTATCGCGATCTTGCCGGGGGACACCGCCGACTTCGCCTGCTTATCGTATGTGACTTCGTCTGATGTCAGTGTGATTTCCGATGAAGTGAACTTGACGTTGCCTTTCATCAGCACTTCGGTCTTGCTTCCCCAGCTCGATTTGAGCACATCCGCCCGGCCCTGCACTGTCTCAGGCTCTTTTTTCGCCGCGGGAGTCTGCTTTTGTTGTGCGGATATGGCGACACAGGCCCACAACACTGCAATTGTCACAAACACTCCACACATCCACCTAAAGCGCATTTTCTGCGGCCTCCAGCTTATCCGGCTTGATTGAGATGACCACATTCCACATAGTCATCTCCTTGTTTTTCATATCAACCTGCAGCCTGTCGGAAGATGCTTTACCCCACGAACTATGATAAAGCACCCGTCCTTTGCTATGCAGCGTGGAGGTGATGGAGTTCCAATGGGCGCCTTGCGCAGTCACTTGCTGATCGTCGGCATCGTTAAGCCTTATGCCCTTGTCGAGGGTCAGATTGCCCCCCGCGCTGTTATAAATCGCCCGCCCCGCTTCCACTTTAAGCGCCATCTTGCCGGCGTCGAATATTTTGCCGTTCTTAATGCCGTCTAGTGTGGTGATATGTCGATTTTGGCCGATCTCGACTGTTTTAGCATCCAGACTCCATATTTTAGCCCCGCGATTGATCCCCACAAAATGTGCATTTCGCATTTGCAGGACAAGGGCTGGCTGCTGGGTTGTCATAATCCCGCCGGCATACGGCAAATAGCGCCTGAATGCCACCATGCTGGAGAGAAGAAGCAGCCCGGATATAATAATCAGACCCAAATACGACTGTTTTCGCATACTCTATATACGCAAAACTCCCCCATCGAGTATACGGTGGGGGAGGTTGAGCTGGGGAATCCTAGAAAGGCGGCGGCGGCGGCCCACCAGGGTCGCTATACTGGACAGTTACCGTGCCCAGATCGCTCGTCACGCCGGATGCCGTGTATACTTCAAGAGGCAGAGGAATGGTCGCTCCGCCGTAATCAGCCAACTGCATGTAGCCCACACCGCGGTAAAACACACTGACTTGCGGATACAGGTTTGGATCCAGCAGGCTCGTGCTGATCTTGAAATTCGCGTCATATGAAGTCGCGAACAGACTCTTTACCAGCACGTTGCTGCCCAGGTTAAAGCTGAACATTCCTTTGCTATCGGTCCAGGTGGTCAAGCTGCCCAGAGTGACTATGACATTGGCTACTGGTTTTGGTGTGGTCTGGTTGTCCACCACAGTGCCTTTGACAATCGTGTTTCCGGTAGGCGTCGGGTCGGTCCCACCACCTCCGCCTCCCCCGCCTCCTCCGCCGCATCCGGTCAGAGCGATCATTAAAGCGGTAAGCAATGACAAGGCAGTTATCCACTTCCTCATTACGTAAATCTCCTTAAGCGAACACAACTCAACAATTATAATCCACGCGCGCCCAAACGACAAGCATTAGGTGAGCGGAGTTGATAATTGTCACAACATCCCATCCGGCTCAACAATGGGACTGAATTTAAGACTGTATAAAATACATCAATGTTCCAGTATGCCCAGCGCCTGTTTCACCAATCTGCCGCACGATAAAGCTTGTTCTTTTAGTTCGCAGGACTTTTCCGCGAGTCTCCGCGCGGCCAATTCTCTGTGATCCCATAAGTCACGAAGCGCACTCGCCAATGAGTCAATATCCGCACCCACAACGATCGGAGTATCGACTCCAATTTCATTTGCAAATGACGAGACCTTTGGGTCATATACAATCGGCACGCAAGGAACACCAGAGCCAACTGCAAATATCAACGAATGTAATCGCATGCCGACCACAAGCTCGCAGTGCGCAAACAGTCCTTTTGCGATGGCAGGGTCTCCGCCGTGACCAAGAACCGGGCCGCTGCCGATTTTGTCGTCTTGTGATTCCTGCATTGGAATAAAGACCGCTTGCGCCCCCACCTCTTCACAAATATGAGGTATCAAATCGGCTGCTTGCGCAATCCAATCCGAAAACGCCGACCAGGGTCGCAAAGATATTCCAACCAGCCGTTTTCCGCCCAAACCCGCATCTTCGATGATCCTGCCTGCCGCTTCCAGATCAGGCTCAATCATAAACGAAGGATCGACGCAGGTATGAATCATACCCGTAAAACCAATCTGGCGCAAGAGTTCGGCGGAGCATTCATCTCTAACGGAGACCACATCGACCCGGCCGAAGGCTTTGCGCATAGCTTGCCGAATCCCAGGCCTGATAAGCGGTCCGATTCCCTGGGCATAAACCATAGTCCTGCATCGAGCCAGCCGAGCTAAATGCAATCCGAATAGATAATAATATGGTGAGCGAGCGCTGGTGGCGTCCTGGAAAAGGCTCCCGCCGCCGCTTATAAACATGTCCGCGCGGATCAGCGTTTTCAATTGAGCCGCGATGTTGTTTCTCGCGATCGCGCTGACCCCTGGATGCTGGGCTGCCGTGCGTGCGGGATCATTGGATATTACTGTGATATGGGAATCGAGGCCGATATGCCGGAATGTCTCGAAAATACCCGCCAGCACCGCCTCATCCCCGATGTTGCCGAATCCGTAATAGCCCGAAATCACTATGCGTTTCATCGCTCTATTTGTCGTTGCCGGGCAGGTTTCTAATCAGCCAGTAAACAGCCAGGCCGATCAAAATACCAACCACAGTTCCGTTGAACACACGCAGCACACTTAGCTGCAAAGGGGTATGTATGTGGCAGAATGTGTTGAGGGTTGAAATCAGCCCAATAGAACCCACCACCACCAGCGGGGCAGCCCATTGCCTCCAGCCTCTTATGGCAAAAGCGATCCCAGCCAACAACGCCGGATAACCGATCAAAAACTCCTTGGTGCGCGGCCTCACGTAGAGCACCTTATCCAGTATCGATCTGAATCGAAGCTCCGTGCCGCTGACGCCCAGCCCGGAATCGTTGCCGGAACGCGCCACCATCAAACCAACCAGCGCAACCACAGCCAGCATCCCCAGTGCCTGCCACATCAGCACCGGGTTTGCAGCGAGATTCTTCATCGTCTTACCGAAACGCTCCTTTACCGCAGTCCAACCCTCCGCCTGCCAGGCAATTCCGCCAGCATATAACAGAGCAAGAACAATAACCGGCAGCAGATGCGCGAGCTTGACCCCAGCGAACTGATCCGTTCGCAGCATAAAATCACGGCCGCTCAACAGCCCCATAATTAACAAACCGCCGCACGAAGTTATCGCCACAGCGCCGAGCAGCCTGCCGATCGCCCGCCAGACTACTCCGGAAGCACGAATCGGATTTTGGGGAGTCTTTCGCGTCGCCCATAAAACCGCCAGTATCGGGAATACTATAGCCGACAGCAGCGCAATTGCCTTTGCCCCAGTGTTCCCGCCAATAGCCCATCCCGCAATCAGAAGAACAGCCAATATGAGAATGGCTGCGTAATTGGTTTCGACCAGCGTCAACATCAACAAAACAAACCCGGCCACAACCCCCAACATAACAAGTGCGCGAACGAAATATGGAACGCGCACCTCTCCGAGCGGGTGTGCACTCTTGAGGGTATAGCCGGCTTTTTCAATCGAATTCGCGATAGAGTTTATATATTCCGCGTTGTCGCCTGCCAGATCATCCCCCGCAGTCTCGTACATGCGAATGTAGCACATCTTGACACCGCGTTCGCGAACGCTCTTCTGGAACCGATCGATTATGGAGATTTGGCTCAGCGTCGGCATTTCCGCTTGAGTGATGCTGTGGACTATGATGATTCGGTCGCCCGTCTCTTCGGCAAGCCGCTGGTCGCCTTTTTGTTTGGAAAACTCAACCCGACCGAAGTATAAGTCGTGATCTCGCAGCGCATTCGCCGTGTCCTGGATCGCGCCCTTGAACCCCAATATGCTGTCTCCCTGGAACACGATGACTTTGGCGCCGAGTTTTTTTGCATCCGCCATCATAAAGTCGATCGCTTGAGGGGTTGGCCCTTGATAATTGATAATGCGGCCCACCAGTCCAAGATTGGCCGATTTAACCGCAGCTACGGCGTCCTCGGGAAAACCTATCGGAAGCTGCTGAAGATACGGCAAGGGCGCGTTGGTGAAGCCAGGCAGCAGGCCGTGCAGATAATTCGATATTCGTGGAGCGTACTGTTTGTCTATGTTATATTGCATTGAGGATTCGATGGAGACTATCCCGCTGTTGATGGCGTCACGAAACGTCTGCTGGGCGATTGCCACGCTCGTGACACCCGCGATTTTGAATCGTTTGAGCACGTCGACCGGACTTGAACCTGCTGCTGCGGCGATTGTCTGCACCTCGTCCCAGTCCACAACGATTTCCACCGCTCTATTTTTTGATTCAACACGATAGCGCTGTGCTGCGACATAACCGGAAGCGATCAGCCCGACGATTAAAAGCGCAATAAGAGCTTTTTTGCCCAACGATTTTCTCCTGAAGAACCCCTCACCCCAACCCTCTCCCAAAGGGAGAGGGGGTTTATAGTCCCAACCTGCCCCTAAAGGAGAGGGGGTTCATATTCCGCAACCTGCCCCCAAGGGGAGGGGGTTTCATATTCCGCAACCTGTCCCCAAGGGGAGAGGGGTTTCATATTCCACAACTTGTCCCCAAAAGAGAGGAGTGTTAATTCCACGGCCTGAACGGGTATGGCTTGTCCTCTCGCCACGGTTTTGGCGGCTGTCTTCTCTGTCTTCTGGTCAGCCCTCTCCCACCAAGAACGAGAATAAGAACCACCCCAGCCACAAATCCCCCGACATGCGCCCAATAGGCGACCCCTCCGCCGACCTGACCGCCGGTGCCGAATGTGCCCGTAAGCTGCATTATAAACCATATCCCCAGCACATAATACGCCGGAATACGAATAACATCCCAAAACCAACCCAAAAGCAAAAGAGTATCGATTCTCGCCTTGGGGTAAAGCACTATATACGCCCCCAGCACACCCGCAATCGCGCCGCTGGCTCCCAGCGTGGGGATATACGGCCCCAAACCACCGCCGGCCAAACTCATATACAAATGCGCCAGCGAGGCCAACACTCCGGACATAATATAGAAAAGAAGAAACTTGACATGCCCCAGCGCGTCTTCGATGTTGTTGCCGAATATCCACAAATACAGCATATTGCCGCCGATGTGCATAATCCCTCCGTGCATAAACATCGAGGTAAATATCGTAATCCACTGCGGATCCGGCCCAACACCCGGCATCGCCACCGGGTGCACCTTTCCGAAAGCGCTTGCTTGAAGGCCGACCCGGATATTGTGAACCACCGAATATGGGATCATCGTCAAGTTGTTGAGAATCCCAGTCTGCTGCACCAAAAATACAAAAATATTTATCGCCAGCAGGCTGTAGACGACGTATGGTCTTTTATGGGAAGGGTTATTATCCCGCAGTGGGATCATCGGCCGGACTCCTCGCGCCGAACCATCTCGGCTTAAGTGATTTTACAAGACAGCCCCACACAAAACAAGAGGAAGAGCGCCGCAATTCGGCTGCTCTTCCCCAATTTTATTACTCCTTTGCCTAACGACAAGCTACGGAGACTTTTCTACCGCCTCACGAAGTTCGCTCAGGTTAGTGATTTTCTCCAGTTCAAAGTGGGCGTCGATGCACTCGTGAATGTCGATCTTGCCCATATTTTTGAACTTTCGATGCTCCTCCGAGCTCATCTCTCCCGGCGCATCAGTCAGAATTCCATCTTCCCATTCCTCTTGTTTGACGAACTGCTCCCCGAGTTTCTTGCAAAACGAGCATCTGAACTTAACATACACAAAACTCGGACCAAAAAGCCGCAGGTAATAGCCGGTCTGCATAACATCCTTGGCGAGCACCCGCTGTCCGCAGTTGCACTTGATGATGGATTTCATATTTATCAGCTACCTCCAGGAGCTTGGCAGGCTGTATGAACGGAAGTCAATAATTGCTGGGTAGAGTCTGCCTTGACGACTCTATTATCATTATATCACGCGATTGTGCAATTGCCAACGATATTGCGCTTATCGGCTTCAAATAAGTTTCGGGCAGGACACAAGACGGGCCGCATAGTCCTTTTGCGCATAACGATCAGTCATCCCTGAAATCAAATCACACACCCGGCGCGCTCGTTCCGCCACAACGTCCTCATCCGGCAGACAGCCGCTAGATTCTATCTCCTCGGGGTGACTCATGTAGTATCGGAACAACTCTTTCAGTATCCCCCCGGCGCACTCGAGTTCTACTATGCCCCTTTTGTCCTGGCCATAGACCTCAGCAAACAAAAAATCTTTCAGTTTGTCGGTGGCCATCCGATACGGCTCGCTCATGCAGATGACACCCTGCCGCGCACTCGACTGTATGATGTCTATCACCATCGAACCGATGCGGCCGGAGTGGTTGTCGCCGAGTGTCGACACAGCCTCAAAAGGCAGATCCGCTTCGGTGATCAGCCCGGCGCGAATAGCGTCATCTATATCGTGGTTTATATAAGCTACGCGGTCGCTTATTTTAACCACCTTGCCCTCGAAAGTAGACGGGCCGATGGTATCGAGCGACAAATCCGCACTGCCCTTGGAATGATGCACGATTCCATCTCGCACTTCCCAGGTCAGATTCAGCCCCAGGCCTTTCTTCTCCAAGACATCAACCACACGCAGACTTTGTTCGCTGTGCTTAAAGCCGCCATCCGGCACATACTCGCGATACACCTCGTCGAGCGCGGCTTCTCCCGCGTGTCCAAACGGAGTATGCCCAAGGTCGTGGCCGAGGGCGATAGCCTCGGTGAGGTCTTCATTGAGCCTCAATCCTCGGGCGACAGTCCGGGCTATTTGCGCGACCTCGAGGGTATGAGTGAGCCTGGTTCGGAAATGATCCTCTTCCGGGTCGATAAAGACCTGAGTTTTGTGCTTCAGCCTTCTGAACGACTTGGAGTGTATAATCCTGTCACGATCGCGCTGGAAATCAGTTCGCACGGGACATTTAGGCTCGTCTTTGAGCCTGCCGCACGAGTCCACTGCAGCCACCGCGTCAGGTGCAAGGAGTCTTTTTTCGAGTTCTTCGTAGTGTCGACGAATTGAATCAGCCATCGACTTCATTTTAGCCCCAAAAGTCTTCTTGAGCAAGCTTTGTAGGCTGTCCTGAAGGATTTAAGTAAAATGCGTAGAAGGCAATTTTGAATCAACCTGCGAGGTGGGCTGTGAAGAAGATAGGGTTCATTGACTATTACATCAACGAATGGCACGCGGACAACTACCCGCGAATGATCGCCGAAAGCGCATATGCGGATAAATTCGAGGTCGCTGTCGCCTGGGAAGAGACAAGTGTCGAGGGGCGCAAACCTATCGATGTGTGGTGTAAAGAGATGGGGATACCGAAAGCCGACAGCATCGAGCAAGTGGTCGATGAGTGCGATTGTATTGTCGTGCTATCCCCGGACAACCCTGAGCGGCACGAGGACCTGTCGAAGCTGCCGCTGGCCAGTGGTAAACCCGTCTACGTGGATAAACCATTCGCAAATTCGCTCGATGCGGCGAAGCGAATGGTGAAGAGAGCGAAGGCGCACAACACCCCGCTGATGTCATCCTCGGCGCTGCGATTCGACTCCACAGTCACTAATGCGAAAGCTCAGATCGCCGACAACAGGGTCGACTTTTTCTCGGCAAGAGGGCCGGGGGTATTCGAGATATACGGAATTCATCAAATCGAACCCATGGTCACCTTGTTGGGGACAGGCGCCAAGCGGGTTATGCAATGCGGAAGCGACGACAGCCGACTGATGGTTGTAGACTATCAGGACACCAGGCGCGGGGTGGTGAATTTGATCCCGAATAATCCGTTCCAGTTCAATGTCGGTTACGGCGACGGCGGTGTCGTAGTTGTGAATGACATGCAGGATTTCTTCCCACGATTTATCGACGCAATGCTGGGGTTCTTTGAAACCGGCCAATCGCCGATCCCGATCGAGCAGACCCTGGAGGTCACGGCGCTTATCGAGGCCGGAAGCCGGGCGCTCAAGACTCCGGACGTCTGGGTGGCTGTAGGAAACTAATCTAATCGCAGGTCAACGCGCCACAACCGCGGCCCCACCGCTGCGAAGAGTACTCGGCGGCTTCGCTTGCCTGGGTAAGCGGGAGCGTCTCATCGTGAGTGCGAATGGGGATCTGCCCATCCTGTGATTTATGTTGCACCATCGCTGCCGTATATATCTGTCTTCTGTCGAAATCCCGAAACATTCACTGTAACTCATCATATTTGATAATATTGCCGCCTGAGAGTGCTCGCCTTGACCTTTCCCATAGCTTTGCTTAAACTGAGATTGCTCGCCAGCGATAAGTTTGCGCATCGCAAGGCGGCGGGTATAAAATCGGCAGAGCTTGGATTGGGATGATGATAGGGCGAACGGCGAACACAAATATAATAGCTGATGCGGTGGCGGGCCATATAGAAGCGGCGGGGCTTTGGCATATCCCCGGAGGGCGCGAACAAGACAACCGGCGTGCGCATTTGATATCTCCGGTGCCATTTCCTTTGACAGCTTCGCAATTCGATGAGTTGCAAAGGCTTGGGGATGCGCTGCTGGCTTTTTATTCGTCGCTGAACAATATTTATTTGCAAAAAAAAACCGACTGGGTAAACGAATATCTCGATATCGGCAAAGGCGAAGATCTCCTGCGCCACGCGCGAATGAGATATCAAAAGGCCGCCCTGCCAGGCATCATTCGGCCGGATGTGCTGATGACCGACGACGGATTTCAGATAACGGAATTGGACAGCGTACCCGGAGGGTTCGGCCATCTCGATTGCCTGTCCGCGGCATACGCCGACTGCGGTTTTGATCTTATCGGTACAGGAAGAGGAATTCGCGACGGCTTCGCTGCTATGCTGCGCGATGTGGCGAAACAAGAAGATCCGGTCGTCGCAATCGTCGTATCGGAGGAGTCCAAAGATTATCTGCCAGAGATGACGTATCTGGCCAATGAACTGCAAAGGCTCGGCTTAAGGGCTTTTGCGGTTGCGCCGGGTGAGTTGATCTTCACCGAGGAATGTCTGTATATTGAGGCCGACTCAGGCAGATTGAAAATTGATGTGGTGTATAGATTCTTTGAGCTGTTCGATGCGCTCAATATTCCAAAATTCGAACTTGTATCGTATGCTGCGCGTAAACGGCTGGTTGTTGTGACTCCGCCGTATAAACCTTTTCTGGAAGAAAAAATGCTGCTGGGATTATTTAGAAACCCGGCGTTGGAGCGCTATTGGCGGGATTCACTCGGGGAGCATTACAGGGTGCTCGACGCGACCCTTGCCGATACGCATATTTTCGATAATCGAATTGTGCCTCCAAACGCAGAAATATCCGGTTTTCGATGGAAAGGTGAACCAATTCGCGACTGGAACGTCATAAAAGAAGGAAGCCAGAAAGAGCGGCGATTGGTGCTTAAGCCCAGCGGGTTCTCGCCGATAGCCTGGGGCAGCCGCGGCGTAAAGATCGGACATGACATGTCTGGTGACGACTGGAGCGATGCTGTAGATAATGCGCTTGGTAGCTTCGATTCGTCGCCGTGGGTGCTTCAGCGCTTCCGTGACACGTCGCTCATTGGGGTAAAGTATTTTAGTGATGGTGAGGTTCGCGAGATGAAAGCGCGGGTGCGGTTGTGCCCGTATTATTTTGTGGTTAATGGCCGAGCGAACCTTGGCGGAGTGCTCGCGACCGCTTGTCCTAAGGATAAAAAATTGATCCACGGGATGACGGACGCGGTGATGATGCCGTGCCGTATTAAGGAGGATTGAGCGCGTAGTCAGGCTCAGTTGGAATAATGCAACACAGGATTTCAGAACATACCCAAGGCTTGATGGTCTGCGAAAGAGCGATCAAACGGCAGTTTGAAATATCGGAACAAGAGTTGCTTGAGGGGGAGACCGGCAACCTGGACCCACTTCAGGAACAGCAGCACGAGGTCGTGCCGGGGATGATAAACAAATACGGCAACCGCGTGCTGTGCCTTATGACCGCCGAATGCGCCTCTTATTGCCGGTTTTGTACGCGCCGCAGGTTGGTCTCCGATCTGGAGAGCGGGCGAATAGACTTCAGCCACATAGACGAGTGGGTTCGATATCTGCGACAGCATCCCGAGGTGCGGGAAGTGATTCTTTCCGGAGGGGATCCGTTTATTGTCGAAGATCGCCTGTTCGACTACGCTCTCGACGAGATATCGGCGGTAAGCTCGGTGAAAGTGATTCGCATAGGCACTCGCGCCCCAGTGACCGATCCGGCTCTGGTGAACAGCAATAAACTGCAAGCCATCAGGCGCGTCGAGCAGCCTGTTTATGTCGGCATACATTTCGAGCACCCCTCGGAGATCACAAAGCCGACAATCGGTGCGATAAAGGGTTTGAGGTGCGCTGAGGCGATCTTATATTCACAGACGGTTTTTTTGAGTGGGGTAAACGACGATTTCCAGACCCTGCATGATTTGTTCACCGGACTGGTTGAAATAGGCGTGCGCCCGTACTATATATACCGCTGCGACCCCATTCCCGGCGCTGCTCATTTCCGAGTTGACCTCGATAAGGAGCGCAGGATAGTGAGCGAACTGCGACGAAGCCTGAGCGGGCTTGCGTTCCCGACTTATGTGATAGACGCGCCGGACGGCAGCGGAAAGATTCCTGTGCCGCTGGAGTTCTGGGACACGAATACCTCGGTTTATACGGATTTTGAGGGCAAAAAACATGACACGAAATAAATCCAACCCTCGAAGGAGGCTGCATGCTTAAACTATATCAAGCTGAATGGTGTGGATATTGTGCCAGAGTTCGATCCAAGATGACCGAACTGGGGATCACCTATATCATCGCGAACGTGCCGCGAGCCAAAGCAGATCGTAAAGAACTGCTGGAGGTTTCGGGACAGGCGGGTGTGCCGACGTTGATTACTGAGGATGGCCGAGTGATCGCCGACGATGACGACGCTATCATCGCCTATCTCGAGGAGCAATATTCTCAGTCGGCATCGCTGCGGCCAAGGCCTGTGACGGGATAGGTCACCCTTCCATCGTCAACAACCGCGAAGCTGGTCATTTTGTGAGGCTGCGACTTCTCCGCGTCGAATATCTCAACGATCTCGAAGCCGCTGGGTAGGAGAGCATCTGCTATAAGCGAACGGTGACATCGCCACGGCAATATCTCGGCGCACATTAACACTGTGCGCTTTGCTGACGCTTGCTCGATCAACCGGCCAAGCGCAGCCAGAAACTTGTCTGTTTGCATATAATCGGCAAACCCGCGAAAGCTATCGTTGTGCCAGGCTGAATTCGGCGAATCTTTAACGGGTTTACGCAGACCTCCCAAATCTTTTGCATAAATATATTCGATCCCCGAATCCGGCAATCTGGTCTCCAGTTGGTCGCGGTTAAACTGCGGGTTCTTACGAGAACGCGGCACGGTGCGAATGTCCACCACTGCCTCGATGCCGTAGTGTTTCAACACTTCGACCAACTCCTCAAAGCTTCTTGTCGAGTGCCCGATTGTCCATATGGTCGGCAATTTTATCCTCACTGTCTAATGTCGGGTAATTCTCATTATACCCCGGTTCCGGAGCCAGTCGAAGCCCGTTTGAAACACTGCGCGGACGGGAAGAAGTGCGCTATGAAGACCCTGTTTCTCAATCCACCATCGTTTCATGGGTTTGATGGGGGCGCGGGCGCTCGTTATCAGGCCCGTCGAGAGATCCGATCGTTCTGGTATCCTGATTGGCTGGCGCAGGCTGCTGCGCTGGTTGAAGACAGCAGGCTTGTCGATGCGCCACCCGATAATCTGAGTTTCGAAGATGTGGCGCGCATCAGCGAGGATTTCGAGCTGACGATTCTTTATACCAGCACACCGTCTTTTGCCGGTGATGTTCAAATCGCCGAACTCATCAAGCAGCACAAGCCATCGATGAAAATCGGATTCGTCGGTCCGCACGTCACGGCGCTGCCGGAAGAGTCTCTGCAAAATGCGCGTGTGTTGGATTTCGTTGTGCGCAAAGAGTTTGATTATGCCGTAAGAGACATCGCAATGGGCAAAAAGTTCGCTGAGGTGAAGGGAATAAGCTGGCGAGACGGCGATACTATCCGCCACAACCAGCTTCCGGATCTGATTCAAGATCTGGATGCGCTGCCCAGTGTGCTGGACGTCTACAAACGCGATTTGACCATAGACAACTACTACAACGGCTATCTGCTGCATCCGTATCTGTCTTTGTATACCGGCAGGGGATGCACGCATTATTGCACCTTTTGTTTGTGGCCTCAGACAGTATCCAGCCACAGGTTTCGAACGCGCAGCTCAGATTCGGTCTATCGGGAATTCGCCCAGGCTATAGACTACTTTCCACAGGTCAAAGAGTTCTTTATCAACGACGACACATTCACCGCCAATCTCCCTCGCGCGGAGGAAATCGCCCACAGCCTCAAACCTCTGGGCATCACCTGGGCCGCTAACGCCGCCGCCGATGTCCCTTATGAGACTCTGAAAATACTAAAGGAATGCGGGCTTAGGATATTGGTGGTCGGATATGAATCCGGTTCCGACATAATTTTGCGTAATATTCGCAAAGGCGTCACCACCCAGATGGCTCGCAAGTTCACTCGCGACTGCAAAGACCTCGGCATAGATGTGCATGGATGCTTTATCCTCGGCTTGCCCGGCGAGACCCAGCAAACGATACAACAAACCATTCAATACGCCTGCGAGATCGACCCGGATATGATCCAGGTCTCAATCGCCGCGCCATATCCGGGGACGAGGTTCTACGAGCAGGCGCTGGCAAACAACTGGTTGTCTCAAAACGATCTGCTCAACGCGAAGGGTATTCAAGAGTGTGTACTCAACTATCCGGGGCTTTCTTCAGCCGACATCAACGCAAGTATCGATCGGTTTTACCGCCAGTTCTATATGCGAGCGCGAGTATTGTATCGCATTGGTCGCAAGATGATGCGAGATTCTCACGAACGCCAACGGCGTTTTCGTGAGGGCAAAGAGTTTATGCAGTATCTGCGGACTAGACGACTTTAGGCAACTAAGGCGCTTTAGCGGCCTCAACAAATTTCACCGCATCACCATCTTTCGGAACGCTCCCTCCCTCGACGACAACAAAAGAGATTTCGGCGGTCTTTTCCTCTATTTTTGTAATCGTTCCTGTGGCGATAAGTTCGGTCATCACCCGTAGTATCTCTCCGGTGTCCGGGTCTCTCAGCACCTTGCCTTTTTTGTGGATCTCGACTTTATCATTCGGCAGGTATCCTTTTTCCGTACCGATATTTGCTATGATTACCGAGCCGTCATTATTGAGCACAACCCCATCCGGCCGGACTGGGATGCGGTTTTTTGGAGTGAGCAAGATTTTTTTGCATCTATCGCCTCGCAGAAATTGCATATCCAATTGTCGATGGATTTTTTTGAGGCGACGCCAAGGATGGTGTTCATAAAATCGACGCTGCCAAACTCGATGTTACCAAATACGCTGCGCCCGCCGGCTGTAAGCTGGACATTGCCGCGGGTATCCTCCCCTTTGCCTGTGAAGCTTGCGAGAATCTCAGCGGTTTCCGCATCGACAATACGAATATCTACTGCAACATTCGCTTTAGTGTTTGAGGTCCTAACACCCGCCAATCCGCCGATCCATCCTCCAAGCCCTCCCGTGTTACGGGTTGTCCAGGCGAACTGTGTCACTTTGCCCATTATCAGGTAGTCCGCGCCGATTATCCTACCGACTTTGACCGCCGTTCGCTGATCTACGCGCGAGGATGCGCCAAGATCCTGCTCGGCGATTGCTTTATCGAGCAGGCTGCGTTCCATAACTCGAAACCTGTTCTTTTCGAGCATGGATGTGGTCAGAATGTCCGAAAGACCGCTGCCGACCTTCCAGTTGGTTCCCCACCACGCTTCTCGTATGATCGCCCCATCATCAAGCGAAACCACCGCAACCGCGGGCCTTTCCGCCATTGGTATATATGTCGGCTGCGCGGGCGCTTCAACGCAATGCGCCGGCGCGGCGAATAATCCGAGCAAGCCTATCAGTACAGGTATTGATAAACGTCTCATAACGAGCCTCCAATCGCTAACATATTACACATATCGGCAGGTTTGGGTTCTATGCAAATGCTATTTCAGAGTTTGCCCAGAATGCGACTCGCCTTGCGTATCTGCCGTTTCACTTCACTGAGCGCAGTTCCCCCGGTGGCTTTACGCGCGGCCACACTGGCCTCTACCGTGAGCATCTTATCGACATCCTCCGGCGCATCCGGAGCGAAGTTTCTGATCTCGTCAAGCGTCAAATCGCCAAGCTCCTTGCTCATCTCCACACAATACCCCACAAGCGCTCCCACTTGTTCGTGGGCGGTTCTGAACGGCACCCCACGTCGTACGAGAGCATCAGCCAGATCGGTGGCGGTCGAAAACGCTTGGCCCGCTGCTTCATACATACGCCGCGTGTTAAACACGGCGCTCGACAGCATCAGCCCAAAAACCTTCAATGACATCTGCACGGTATCGACAGCATCAAAAAGCCGCTCTTTGTCTTCCTGCAAGTCGCGATTATATGCCAGCGGCAGGCTTTTTTGCAGCGAAAGAATCGACATCAGATCGCCGATTACCCGCGAACTTTTACCCCTCACCAACTCCGCGACATCCGGATTCTTTTTTTGCGGCATTATCGAAGAACCAGTCGTCACCGAATCATCGAGCTGCACAAACCCGAACTCCGTGCTGTTCCAGATAATAAACTCTTCGCTGAAGCGCGAGAGATGGATCATCAGAATCGCACACGCCGAGATAAACTCCGAGGCCCAATCCCTGTCGGCGACCGAGTCCAGACTGTTTTCCGAGACGGAATCAAATCCCAATTCTTTCGCAACAAATTTTCTATCAATCGGAAAAGTCGTCCCCGCCAGCGCGCCCGCACCTAAAGGAAGGATGTTAAGTCTCTTTCGGCAATCCAAAAACCGGTCGCGGTCTCGATCCAGCATCCAAAACCACGCCATAAGATGATGGCCGAGAAGGACTGGTTGTGCGTGCTGCAGATGGGTATATCCGGGCAGGATCGCTTTTGCGTTGGCGTCGGCCTGATCGAGGGCCACATGCTGCAATTCTACAAGCAAATCGTGAATGTCGTCGATCGCTTCTCTAAGATACAACTTCACGTCCGTAGCGACCTGGTCATTGCGGCTTCGAGCGGTATGTAGTTTCTTTGCCGGTTCACCGATGCGCTCGAAGAGCAACTGCTCGACGTTCATATGAATATCTTCCGCGCTGGTGTCGAACTCGATTTGACCGGCTTGGTAATCTTCGAGAATCGAAGTCAACCCTTTGACTATCTGGTGTGATTCTTCCAAGTCGATGATTTCGCAAGCCCCAAGCATCGTCGCGTGTGCTATGCTGCCCCTGATATCGTGTTCTATTAAGCGGCAATCATAAGAAATCGACTCAGTAAATTCTTCGACAGTTTTGTCCGTCGCTTTTGTAAATCGTCCGCCCCAGAGTTTCTTTGCCACAGTTATCGTCCTATCTTTTCGTATTGTGTCCTATACCCATGTATTCTCCACTTAGCCTCGTTTTGCCTTCGTGGATGATCTGTGTAACCAGCCATCACAGCATGCGTCAAAATGTGTGTAGGGTTCACAACAACGCGACAAAGGAGGACACGCTATGCGAAAACACCCAATCATAGCTTTGCTGATTTGTGCGCTTGCAGTTTGCGTTTTATCTGCGCAGCCTGCTTTTTGCGCACAACCGGGGCGAACTGACGGCCAATCAGTCAAGGCAAAAGCGTCCAAAGCAGCTTTGAACTTGACTGCTGACCAGAAGGCTCGCATCAAAGATGTTGTGGTTGACTCCAGAAAACAGATCGAGGCTATTAAGAACGACGCCTCGCTCAGCGCAGATGATAAAACAGCCAAAATCACAGCGATTCACAGGGTTAAGCACGCTAAAATCTGGAGGATACTGACTCCCAAGCAGCGCGAGGTCTGGGCAAAACATCACCGAACAAGGGCCTTGGCCCGGCTGGCGCGATTCCTCGATCTGACCGCCGACCAGAAAACACGGATCGCCTCGATTTTGAAGAGTCAAAAAACCGAACTGCAAACTGTGCGACTAGACACATCTCTTTCAAAAGAAGCAAAGGCGGCTCGTATCAAAGCTATCCGCAAGGCTACAGCCGCCGGCGTTCGCGAATTGCTGACCATTGAACAGCAGCGAAAGTTCGACGACGCCCGAGCGAAAAGGTTAAATAATCGAGGGTGATCCATCCGGGGGTGGCGCGCTTGGGGCAGCTTGCCGCCACCCTTCCGCCATCTGCGTAAAAGCACATTGACCTCTGAGAAATTATCAGAGGTTTTTGTATTTCAGCAGCATTGTTAGCGGCGCGGATAATTTGGGAATTACTATCACGTGACACAAACGCGAAAACCAGAATGCTGAGCATTCGAGAAAAAGAGGATCAAGATGCACAAAACAAGATTGCTCTTGTTGGCGCTGCTGGTTATAGGCGCGTCAATGCTGGTGCTTCAGGCGGTTAGCGCAGCCGAAGTGCGCAATAGCGGCGTGGACTTGGCTGATAGGCTTGACAAAGCCAAAGGCGAGTTGAAATTGTCATCCGAACAGGTGGCAAAGATTGATGCAATCCGCAATGAGGCTCGCACACACAGGCAGGCCGTTTTGGCCGACAAGTCGCTGTCTCAGGAAGTCAAGCGACAAAGGATCCTGGAGAATGCGAAAAGCACTCACGAAAAAGTGATGAACGTGCTGACACCTGAGCAGCGGACCAAATGGAATGAGATGGTCAAAAAGCGAGTGGAGGAGCGTTCTGAACACGTGAGCACGAATCTTGGTTTGTCACCTGAGCAAGAAGCGAAGGTCAAAGCCATACGGGAGAAGGAAAAAGCTGATATCAAAGCTGTTCGAGCGGACAAAAAACTGAGTGCGGCTCAGAAGGATGCGCGAATCAAGGCGATCCGAGCCGACGCACGGGATAAATTCAACAAGACGCTCACTGTGGAGCAGCGACAGAAACTTCGATCGGAAGCTGAAGGCAAACGCCCGCGCGCCAAAACGAAGTAGCCGATTACATCAGGGCGCTCTTCCATGACGCATACCCAGTGGAAGAGCGCTCAACCTGGGATTTAGACTTCGCATAGTCGGAATTAGATTGCATTGCCTGCCGACCTTGACTCTGGCATACGGGCATAATATACTGAGCTAAGAATGTTTGAGCTTGGGTATACTTCCCCGTATATGTCTTTATTTCAGCCTTGCCAGATAGGGGGATTGTGTCTGCATCATGAGAATCGGTTTTGACGTAGGATCCGATGCGGTCAAGGCAGTCGCTATATTCGATGATGGTTCAATAGAACCGCTGGGCATCAAGCAGATTAAGGGACAGCCGATACTGCGCATCAAAGAGATGCTGGAAAGCATCCTCACTCGTTATAACAAGCCTCGAGTCGTTGTCGGGATGACCGGCGCCGGGGCATCCACTTTCAAAGAATTGATCGGTATCGATTCAATTCACGAACCTAACGCGCTTGTGGCCTCTATAGACAATCTATACCCGGAGGTGCGTACGGTTGTCGAGATGGGCCGCGAGTCGCAGAAATATTTGCTTTTCGAGCGTGATCCGGTGAGCGGGCGGCTGCTGGTTGAAGATTCCAACCTCGGAAACAAATGCGCTTCCGGCAGCGGTTCTTTTTTGGACCATATGGCAGTGCGGCTCAACTATACCGATATAAATGAGTTCGCGCAGGTGGCCCTCAACGTTGAAAACCCGGCCAGCCTGTCCGGGCGCTGCGCCGTCTTCACTGAATCCGATATAACCCATCTGTACCAAAAAGGCACCCCGCGGGACAGGATCGCCGCAGGGGTTCATCAGGCTATCAGCCGAAACTACCGATCCGCCATAGCCCGTGGCAAAGAATTTCAAGACAAAATTATATTCATAGGCGGTGTTTCTGAGAATCCTGCGGTGTTGCGGTTTCTGTCTGAGGAACTGGAACTCGGCGGGAGGCTCTGGGTGCCTGAACATAACCGCACACTCGGCGCGATCGGGGCTGCGATGCGTGCCGAATCTGAGATCGATATCAAGGAAGCTATCGACATTCTCGAACAGCAGCTCAAAAGGCCGCTCGAATATCCCGGCTGCGAGCCGATAGCGATACATTCAAGTATCATAGCAAACCAAAAAGAACAATCGCTTGACACACCCGCGCAAACAAAAATCCCGGTTACAATACCGCGAGCAGCGCTTGGGGTCGACATCGGTTCTGTGAGCACCAAGGCGGCGCTGGTGACGGAAATCGACGGCGAATTTGTGGTGCTGGCTGATTATTATCGACGCACGGATGGAGACCCACTGTCTGCAGTTCGAGACACGCTGGCGCAGATAAAATCTCAAATAGACCAACGCGGCTGCACTATCGGCAAAATCACCGCGGCCACCACGGGCAGCGGACGATATCTGACGGCGGACTACATAGGCGCCGAACTCGTTCGCAATGAAATCTCGGCCCAGGCGAGCGGCGCACAGGCGTATTCCAAGGATGTCGATACTATCTTCGAGATCGGTGGCCAGGACAGCAAATACATCCGACTCGACGGCGATGTTATCATCGATTTCGAGATGAACAAAGCCTGCGCGGCAGGGACCGGGGCGTTTTTGGAGAAGCAAGCGGATCGATTGGGGATCGCGCTGGAAGACTTTGGCGATACGGCGCTGCGTAACACGCGCCCACCGGACCTCGACTGGACATGCACCGTCTTCAGCGAATCGGCTATGGTCTACTATCAACAGAACAATGTGCCGATCGAGGATCTCGCGGCGGGCATTTGTCTGGCCAGCGTCAAGAACTATCTGAATAAAAATGTCGGCAGTCGCGAAATCGGCAAAAAAATCGCGTTTCAGGGAGCTGTTGCTTTCAATAAAGGTATGGTCGCGGCTTATGAGACGGTGCTTGGCCGCAAGATAGTGGTTGCTCCGTATCCTCACATCACCGGGGCTGTCGGCGCGGCGCGGCTGGCTTATCTGGCTGACCCGCAGACCAGCACCTTTAGAGGATTCGATGCGATCGCGGACTCCAAATATGAGATCAGCTCGTTTGAGTGCAAAAGCTGCGCGAACCGATGCGATGTAAACACGTTTAAGATGGAAAACGGGCCGAAGTATTTCTATAATGATCGCTGCGAAAAGTTCAGCGCGGCTCACAAGAAAAACCTGGGGGCGCACCTGCCGGATCTATTCGCCGAGCGCGAAGAGCTGATGATGAACGCATATCAGCCGAGTAATCCGCTGCCCAGGTCGGATATAAAAATAGGGATTCCTCGTGGGCTGATGTTCTCGGAGCTATACCCGCTCTACTACGCGTTTCTCAGCGAACTGGGATTCGAGGTCATTGCGAGCGATCCAACTAACAAGCGCATCATAGAGATGGGGTTGGATGTGGCAATCGGGGAGCCGTGTTTCCCGTTTAAGGTCGCTCATGGTCACTATATGGACCTCATCGATAAGCGCGTGGACGTGATTTTTGCTCCGAGGGTGATATCCACCGAGCAGCCGAATTCAAATATGAAACAGGCCCAAACCTGCCCATATTTGCAGGCCGCGCCGGATGTGATCTCTTCTTGTGTCGGTGTGACTGAGCGCGGAATTCGTCACCTTTCCCCGGTTCTTCACCTTAAGCGAGGGCGCAGACATCTGGACAATTTATTCGTTGAGGTGGGTCGGCAGCTCGGCAAGAAACCGCGACAATCGAGAGCGGCGCTGAGTGTGGCGATGAAAGTCCTGAGCGATTTCCGAGCAAAGATCGATCGGAGGGGGGCCGAGGTGCTGCGTGGTATGTCACCCGACCAGATGGCTTTTGTGGTGATCGGCAGGCCGTATACTCTGTGGGACCCCGCGGTCAATATGGACATAGGCAAAAAAATCCAGGACCTTGGCATTCTGGCGATACCCCAGGATTTCTTGCCGTTGGAAAGCGTCGATGTGACCGATGCGTGGCCCAACGCCTACTCCAGGCAGATTCAAAAGAAGCTGATGGCGGCGCGATTGATTCGTCAGGACTCCCGCCTGCGTGCGGTTGTGGTCACATACTTCGCGTGCGGGCCGGATTCGTTCGGCAACCCGTTTTTCAAGGACGAGATCGGCGAGCCTTGCTATGTGATGCAGATCGATGAGCATACCGCAGATGCCGGGGTCATAACCCGAATCGAGGCGTTTGCCGACACGGCATCCAAAAGTAAGCTGAAAGATTTCGAGGTTATTCGCACCGCCGACGCGTCGATCACCAGGCTTGGCGGCCGGAGGTTGTGGATACCGTATGCGAGTGAGGCGGCAAGGATGCTGGCCGGAACTATGCGCACATACGGAATAGACGCGCAGGCGCTGCCTCGATCCCCTGACGCAGGGCTTAATCTTGCACGACAGGCGATATCGGAGGACGTGTGCCTGCCGGCTCTAATGACAACAGAGGATTTGCTGTGGCGGCTGAATCAACCGGACTTCGACCCTAAAGCTGAAGCTTTTTTTCAAGGTAACGCCGAGGGGCCGTGCAGGTTCGGAATGTATAGCATGCTGCAGAGGCGGATCCTCGACAAGCTCGGGCATGAGGATGTCGACATAGTCACTCTTGGCTCCAAAAGCGAGCACGGCGGCTTGGGGATGATGTTCGCTTTGGTTGCATGGGACGCCATCTACTGCCACGATTTGCTCTTCAAGATGATGCTGCGTATGCGGCCTTATGAGATCAAAAAAGGCACAAGCGAGGCGCTGTTCGAGAGCTATCTGCGTAAAGTTATAGACCTGCTGCCGGAGCACAAGCGAAAGGTGGAGTCCAACAAGCCGGCTGCGATTCTCAATACGAAGCATTTGGCGGAATACCAGGAACTGCTCAGGCGTGCGGCGGAGGACTTCGCCTCAATATCCGCTCACAAAGAGGATCGGCCGCTGGTGGGGGTAGTTGGGGAGTTTTATGTGCGGCTGCACGACGGAGCCAATCAGAACATTTTGCGCAAGCTCGAAGATGAGGGGGCCGAGACCTGGCTGGCGCCGATGACCGAGTTTTTCAGCTACTCAAATTATATCGGCAAGGTGTTGTCTGCCGACAGGCTGCGCGACGAGGGGATCAGCAAGCAGGAGCTTGGAGAATATGCCGGGCGAGCGATTAACGCGAAGCTGATCACAAAAGAAGAGCATGCGCTCTATTCGGCGACACTGCCTTTTTTGAAGCAATACGAAGACATCGGGTCAGCGGAGGTTATCGAGGAAGGGTCAATCTACCTCGATCACAACTTCGGCGGAGAAGCGATTTGCAGCATGGGCAAAAGCGAGGATTTCGCAAAACGCGGGCTGGCCGGAATAGTCAGCGTGATTCCATTTAACTGCATGCCCGGCAACACCGTGACCGCGCTGAGCCAGTCCCTGCGGCGGCGTCACGATAATATTCCGTTCTTGAACCTGGACTACGATGGTTTCATAGACTCCAGCCGAGAAGCCAAAATCGTCAGCTTCATGTGGCAGGTGAAGGAACGCCACTCCGGCCGCCGCCTCAACCAAATATCTCCGGTTACATACGACGAGGTATCCGGCAGGCTTTAGTAAAATCGTGGCGATATCACGCAGGCTTGGGCCTCGTATATCGCCACAAACATCAAAACTCTCGTTTTCCCGGTATCTTGCTCAGTGTTATCCTTTGCCCTGTTCAGGAACAAGAATTATGGCGACCTCTATCAGCCGGAGGGCCAGAAAGTAGTGGAACGAGAGGAGCATCACAATGTGCAGGTCCGTATTTCTCAGGACACTCGCAGTCGTGGCGATCTCTATCTTGATCTGCGCTGCGCAAGCAAACGCAGCATTGGTGAAGGTAGACTTGCTGGGCGGACTAGGCGAGTTCGAATTTAGCGCAGATACCCAGTGGCAGATGATTGCTGCCGACGGTTGGCCGTATGGCGTCAAGGCTGCCACGCCGCAAGACTCAGTCGCGGCGAGTTGGTATAGACTGACTTCGCTCGGAGTCATCCCCGAGCAACACACGATTTTCAGCATCGCGCCAAAGACCGGCATCTCTTCATCAGCATCTCAGTATATGGCGTTGAAGGGGACGCAGGGGTCAATCTGGCTGCGAAAAGCTGTTTACGTCGCTAATGATAAGCCCTCAGAACTGCATGCGGGGGATAAGCTGGTATATAAGATCGACAGAATATATATGCCGGCCTGCAAGCTGCCGGCGGGGACTACCGTGCAGTATAAGATGGGGGTCAACTATCATCACACCACCACTCCTGTCCAGACCCGTGTGTCGGTAGATCTGCCGATCAAGACTAAGCCGTATTCTATGGAACTCAATCTCGACGTTCCGCAAGACGCAGAGGTAATTACACTCAACGTTGAGCTTACTGTTAAAGGCAACCCCGGCGCTGCCGTGCCCGGGATCTACATCGATGGTGCGAGGCTATATCGAAAGAATCCCAACGGCGTCACTTTCCAGATGGAACAAGTCCCGGTGCTCAAGAACAATCGGTCGATAAATACGCACTTCCTGTTTGCTAACGCTAAAAAGAACGACACCTACGCCATAGCGCAGGATTACGACTCCGTGATTCTTCAGTGCGAGGCGGATTATTGGTGGGCGCTGAGGCTCAAGTATTATAATCCCAAGATGAGAGTCGCTCTTTATGCCCTCACCGGGGCTGTGTCGGACTACAGAACAGTTGACATGGTGGACCCGTTCTATACCAATTCGCCTCTGTCGCTGTTGCAGGTGGCAACGACCCATCCGGAATGGCTGTATCCACGGCCGGCGGGCTTCGTGCCTCCGTCGGACAGCAGGCCGGCCAGGCTCAGGGACGTCCCGTATCTTTTCGAGCCGGGGTATAATCAGCACTACTATGTCGATATTGCAAACCCACAATATCAAAAGGTGTGGGAGTCGATTATCATCGACAAGATCAAGCGCTTCAGGCTGGATATGGTCTTTGCGGATGCGGTAGAGCGTCTTAAGCCGGATGTTGCGCGCCCAATGGAGCGAACCTCCGCGGAGGTGCAGTCGTTCATACACGCGGTGTCTCCGGGCCTGCGCAAGGTGAAGATCGAGAACATGGTAAACTGCGCTGTGGGCGACCTTCTGGTGGCTCCGTACAACACCTATTTCGACCCGCGTTGGAAGGCTAACGCACAGGCGGCTCAAGTTGAGGGATATCGCAGCAATACCGCCGAGACCACCCCTGACGCTTTCTTCCAGGAATGGGCGTTTTGGAGACACTGGCCGGTGAATGGTGTCGATATGAACCAATACGACCTGGGCTATTGGAACGCGACCTTGGACAATATGGATGCGATAGCTCTCTGGAACAAGAGTATGAGCGCGGCCAATAAAAAGAAAATGTATGCGCAGTGTCACGGCGTCGATCGGTTCGATGACCCCGCCTTTGGGCCTGACGGATGGATACATTTTGCTCTGTGTTCATTTTTGCTGGCGCAAAACGAATATACACAGGTCGGCTTCAGCCGCGTAGGGATCGTCGGCGACAAAACCGAGGTTGATTTAACCGGCACGGCTCGGCTGGGCAAAGCCGCTGGTAACAGGGTCTTTGTCGAGCGCGACGGCAGTCTGCAGACAAGGGCGTATTCCAACGGCCTCGTGGTTGTAAACGGGCACCCGACACAGTCGCGCAACTATAGATGCGCCAAGAAAATTATCGATGAAGACGGAGCCGCGCTGCGGCTGGGCACATCCATAGTTTTGCCGCCACGCACAGGCAAAATGTTCTTCTACAAATAAACTTGATCCGGACTATCCGGACTATTCAGCACCTGGGCGCGATTATCAACATCGCGCCCTTTTTTGCTTCGCTTTTTACTTGCAGCGAGTTGGTCGGCTTGCGCGCAGGCCGGTCAAAGTATAATATTGTCTTGACGCACATATGCGGAGGTGGACTGTGAACAGATACCTGGGGACAATTTTGCTTATGGCGCTTGCCGGTGTAAACGCAAACGCCGTGCCGTCAGAACTGCCGGCTTTGGTTGTGCCGGATTGCTTGGGAGTCAACATTCACTTCACTGGAACCGAGGCCGAACAGGTAGCGAAGATCGCCGACGGCGGCTTCAAATTTATACGAATGGATTATTCGTGGGTTCATATAGAAAAGCAAAAGGGAGTCTACGACTTCAAGCCCTACGATCTGCTTGTGGAATCACTCGCCTCTCGCGGTATTCGCGCACTGTTTATCCTCGATTACGGAAACCCACTTTATGATAACGATATGTCCCCGCACACCGACGAGGGTCGCGCTGCGTTTGTCAAATTTGCAGCCGCAGGGGCGCAACGTTATAAGGGCAAAGGGGTTTTGTGGGAGATTTGGAACGAGCCTAATATATTTTTCTGGCGGCCACAGCCTAATGTTGAGGACTACGTCAAGCTGGCCAAAGCCGTCTATCCCGCTTTGAAAAAAGTCGATCCGAATTGCACCGTGCTCGCTCCGGCGCTGTCCGGTTGGGATGTGGCGTTTCTTGAAAGCGCTTTTGGTTTGGGGCTGCTTGATGCTGCGGATGCCATCTCGCTGCACCCCTACGGCTCGAGCAAGCCCGAAGACGCCTCTGTACTCTACGCCAAAACCCGTGAGCTTGTCGCGAAATATGGCAAGGGCAAAACCTATCCCATCGTCAGCGGAGAGTGGGGCTATTCGTCATTCAACAAAGGGGTCTCCATCGAGACTCAGGCGGATTATGTCGCACGTCAATTTCTGTCAAATATGATGAATAACATCCCACTTAGTATATGGTATGACTGGCGGGATGATGGCCCGGATCCGAATGAAAACGAGCACCGTTTCGGCACAGTGGCGCAGGATATGGCAGATAAACCGGCATATATCGCGGTCAAAACTCTGACCAGCCACCTTAACGGATACGCATACGCGAATCGGATGGCCGTCGATTCACCTGATGATTATCTGCTGCTGTTCAGAAAGGGACAAAGCACCCGATTGGCGGCTTGGACCACGGCCGAACCGCACAGCATTAAGCTGCCCTTCGATGTTGAGAAGGTCCAGGTCGTGTCGCGATCCGGCCAATCAAGTGAGGCTGAGATCAAAGACGGTTTATTAGATTTGAAACTGACATCCTCGCCGCAGTATATCGTGCCGATGGGCGACAGCCGAAGATGGGGGATTGATGCTGCATGGAACGTCGATGCCGATGCGAGGCTAACCGATGGTGGCCTTGTGCTGGATGTAAACTCGATGTTTGATGGTATTGACATCGGCAAAGCGCGTATTGATATCAGCGGGGCAGGAGTGACTCCGGCGAGTTTAGATCCTGCTTCTGGAAAAATAGAGACTAATTATATTCATTCCGGGCAGGATAACCCCGTTGTGATCGTCACGCTGCAACTCGATGGGGTCAAAGAACCGCTTGTGCGCCGGGTTGTGGTCAGCTCATCGGTCTGCCCCCGGGTCAATGTGATGCCATCGACCGATAAGGAAATCCTTTTCGATATCCATCGGCCTTCAGTAGGAGCCAAGCCTGTATTTTCCGGCAAGCTCGTGCTGGCCAACACCGAGGGAGTCACCCTGTTGGACACATCCGTCCCGTTCACTATCCCGGCAGATAAAGATCGCGTCACTATCCGGGCACGCACAAAAGAGCAGCCGACGCAGTTCACCACAGCCTGCAATTTGCTGGACTCGAAAGGACACGTTATCGTTCGGATGCCGGCGGGGCGATATAAAATCATCGAGACATTTGCCGATGGCAAACCTGGGTAGAGTGTGCTCAAAGTCGGCGTTGCGTTGGATGGAGACCCCGAGGTCAAGGGCAGCGCAAAACTTACGTATGCTGCCGCAGGTGCGATCGCGCCGGTGAAGATTTGTGGGAAGCTGGACTATTCATTTGAGAAAGGCTGGAAGTTTTTACGAGTGTTCGCCGACGCAAACCCACCTATTGAAGATCGGCCCACTCGCTTTGGAATCTGGGTCAAGGGCAATGGGAGCACTGAGATGGTGCGGGCGAGGATCACAGATGCTGGGGACGAAACCTTCCAACCCGACCTTGGCCCGGTCAATTTCACCGACTGGCGATGTATCTACGGCGATCTCAGCGGAACCATTGCAGGCCACTGGGGAGGCAAAAACACAGGACGGATCAAATATCCGCTGAGGTGGGACACGCTGTTTTTGCTCGACAATAGATCAGGAGCAAAGACCGGCGGGACAATCTACATCGGCCCTGCGATGCTCTACTACGAGTAGATCGGAACCCGCCGAATCGCGTTATTGCAGTTCAAGCAGCGTGGCGGCGATGTGCCTGACGCCGTCCTGTATATTGAAATAATACGTGACTAGAATCCTGCCGTCGGGCAGTTGCACCGCCCAAGGGTAGCCTATGTCGGTATTTCCGCCGTCTTCACGAAGCACATACTCTTGGGCTGATTCTATATCCGTACACTCAGCGTTCAATATCTTCGCTCGAATCCCGAACGGAGGTTGTCGATAGCCATATACAAGCAATATTCGGCCGTCTTTTAGATGAATAGCGTGGAATGGATGGCCAAAAAATCCCCCATCCCGCCACTGCCCAAAACTCCTGCCGCCATCGGTCGACCGTGTGTATGCCAGATTGCCCTCCAAGCCGTCCGTGCGCATAAACGCGACGAAATCACCCTTTGCGGTCTGGATAAGAGAGGTTTCATTAAATGTGATCTTTTCATCTTTGGCGATCGGGCAGACGTGGGTCCAGGTCTCGGCTCTATCTGTTGAGGTATACAGCTGCACCGTCGTGACCTTTGTCGATCCCCAGTTTTTAGCTGCTACCGCCCAGTATAGCTTGCCATCTTTCCCTTGACACATCGCGCCGCGATTAAATGCAGCCTCCGGTTTACCCAGCGCGTCGGTGCTTTCGTTGCCCGGCACGGGCATCGGCACAAACGGCCCTTTCCAGGTCTTTGCCCCATCATCAGAGCGCAGGACATAACCGCCGAGGAAAAAATACGGCCCGTGGTGCAGAGTGCCGGGCAGGTTTTGCTGATCTTCTTTCGGGACCAGCGCCCAACCGTAGCTTGTGCAGACTATGGAGCCGTCTTTGAGCTGAACCATACAAGGGTCTTGCGAGCCGCCCAGCGGATGCGCGAATATAAGCTCAGGGTCAGCAGTCCACGTCTCTGCGTTGTCCTTTGAACGAACCAGCACCAGATAGCTGTTGGCATCGGTGTGCGATATGCCGCCGCCCCACAGCTCTCGGCGATCCGGAGCGCGACGAAACGCGCAGATCAGCTCTCCATCTTTGCGCTGCACAATCGACGGGAAGCACGAATAGAACATCTTGTCCTGATAGATAACGATATCTTTGATCTTTTTCATTCCCGATGCCTCCAGGTTTCCACAGACCAACAGGATTATTACCAAACATAATAGCCGTCTTATCATTTTTTGCACCCCTGAGCCATCAATACAGCAAATATGGCGAGCGGATCTCCACCCAGGCCCGTTCATCCGCGATCAGCCGCGCTTGAAAATCGGCAGGCTGCGCACCCGGATCGTCTACCCATTCTCTCAGGAAAGCGCCGCCGCTGAGCAAATCGATGGCCAGCCTCTCAGTCTCATATTCATACGGAAACTTCCGCCAAATCGGGTAATCAGGGTAATTTTGCCTGATCGCCTTCAACATAAGAGCCACTATCCTGTATGGCCGAAACTCATCGTGACGATAAAAAGCGTTGTCGGTGTGAATCTGCATCCCCGAACATAACTTCCCAGCGTGCTTTTGGAAGGTCGGCTCGAAGTAGGATTTCCTGATGATACACCCGCGCATCCACTCCGGCGCCATCTTGGCCATATTTTTGATTATTACATCGTAATCGATATCAGGCGCACCCATAATCTCAAGAGCGGTGGTTGTCCCACGGCCCTCGGAAATCGTGGTCCCCTCCAGCAGCACCGTCCCAGGAAAACATCGGGCCATATTCAAGCTGGAGGCGTTCGGGCTGGGGTTGATCCAGCTAAGTTCCATCACCGGCCAGCCATATCCCGGAGCCGCATCGGGATCATAGCCCGTCATTGGCACAACCTGCAAATCCACGTCGAGCTTCTTCAGAGCCACCCACCACTTCGCGATCTCGCCGACGGTCAGCCCATGCCGCATCAACATCGGCCCAGCCCCAACAAAGCTTTCCCAACCGGTTTCCAAAATAGTGCCCTCAGCCGGCCTTCCTGCTGGGTTCGGTCGATCCAGCACCCAGATGCTCTTGGCCAAGCTCGCACACGCTTCAATCATATAGGTCAGGGTGGTGACGAATGTATAGATGCGGGTTCCGACGTCCTGCAAGTCCACCAGCAGAACATCGAATGTATCCATCATCTCGGTCGTCGGCCTGCGGACATCGCCATAAAGGCTGAAAACAGGAATGTTGTAGCGAGGGTCGATATAATCCCCGGACTCGACCATATTATCCTGCTTATCGCCCAACATGCCGTGCTGTGGGCCAAAGGCGGAGGTAATCGTGATCCCAGGACACGCCATCAGCACATCCAGGGTGTGCCGACAATCGCGAGTCACGGAAGCGGGATGCCCCAGCAGCGCGACGCGGCTGCCACCGAGCGCCCTGCGCAGATTATTGTTATACAACAGCTCGTCTATGCCGAGGTTCATAGGTGCAGATTAGCTGTTATCGCATATACTTCCTGCTTTTTACGCGCGACAAAGAGAATTTATCAAGCTCTTGTACGCTATAATCATACAAATGCATTTTACCCTGGCGACTATTGACATACAATCAATCCGAGACGCGCTCGCTGCCTGTGACGCGGCTGTTTTCAGTGCAATCAACATCGGCATGGGCGCGTCCTGGCTGGACCCGGTGATGATCGCTATCACCATAATCGGGATCGGGGCCACCCAGGCCGGGATCGGGCTGGTCACAATTGCCGCGGGTATTGCAGCAAAAAAATCGGAGCTTCGCAGCTTGGGTTATGCGATACTGATAGCCTGTATCGGCGCTTTCGTGTTTTCGCACATAGCCAAAACCTATTGCGACCGCCCTCGTCCTGTAATGTTAATCTACGATATCAGGCTGCCGGATTGCCCTCGTTTTATGCGCAGCTTCCCATCCGGCCACACGACAACGGCGTTCGCGTCAGCGCTGGTGTTGGCGGCGTATATGCCTCGTTTGCGATGTGTTTTGCTGGCCATCGCCGGATTGGTAGGCTTGTCGCGGGTGTATCTGGGGGTTCATTTCCCGTATGACGTTATATATGGGGCGGTGCTTGGATCGGTGATCGGCATACTATCGGCGAAGTTATTCGATTTGGGGCGCAATTCCGCCGACAAATCCTAACACATCTGAGTCAAGAACCCGGCAAAATTACCTGAATAACCCTGCTTTTCCACCGTTTTATAGTTCATCATGTTACACTACCTATGGAATCATACAGCAGTGCGTGTAACGTTTTGTCGCACTTGAGTGTATGAAAAGGAAGGACACAAACAGGATGCAACATAGCCGGATATGGATATGCGCAGCGCTGGCGGCTGCGTTCCTACTCGTATCGGGATGTATAGTGAGTGCCGCCAATGTCACGATCAGCGGAACCGTCCGCGATGTCTTCGGCGCGGGAGTGGGGAGCGTGACTGTCAGGGCAAACACGGGTCAATCGGTCAACACGGCCGCGAACGGCTTCTATTCTCTGTCGCTTCCTGAGGGATGGAGCGGATTAGTGGCGCCGGAAGGATCACATCTATTTCAGCCCATAAACTATCACTACACCAACATCTCCGCCAATATATCAGGTCAGGATTATATCGCCACTCCGCAATTTTTTGTCTACCTGAGCACATCCATCTATGATAGCAACCTCGGAGATTTGGCTTGCGCGGACTATAACAATGATGGATTTATGGATGTTGCCGTCGTCGGTCACGAATTGGATTTGCGAACCGGCACGCTCAAACCCAAGTCGAGAATCTGGAACAGCAGCGGGACAGGGGACTATTCTGACGCGACTGTGGGGCTGACCGGAGTCCAGGATTCCGCGGCGGCGTGCTGCGATTATGACAACGATGGTAATATCGATTTGTTGATCGCCGGAGATACGGGATCGGCTCTGGTGACCAAGCTCTATCGCAACGAAGGCTCTGCCTGGGCGTCAGTTACCTCTGCGGTCTTTCCTGGCGTGAAACACGGCGCATTAGCCTGGGCGGACTTCGACAACGATGGCAGGCCGGATGTGCTGATCGCCGGAGAATCAGCCTCCGGGCGGATCACGAAACTGTTTCACAACAACGGAGACGACACTTTTTCGGAGGTCACCGGGCTGAATCTGCCGGGAGTTTCGCACTGCTCGATAGCCTGGGCGGATTACGATAACGACGGCAGGATGGATTTCGCCATCGCGGGGGTGTCCGATTCAGGATATATTACGAAGATATTTCACAACGACGCAGATGGCGGATTTTCTGATATACAAGCGCCGCTGACAGGAGTCAGCCCGGCATCAATATGCTGGGGGGACTACAATAACGACGGCTACCTCGATCTGGCTGTCTCCGGCGAACGATCCGATTCGGTAAAAATAACACGAATCTGCCAAAATACCGGCGCGGGATTTACCGAACTGGACCTGGGGCTGCCGGGAGCTGTGGGGTCGATAGTCTGGTTGGATTATAACAACAACGGCAAGCTGGACCTGGCCATATCAGGAACTGGTCTGGATTTCCCCGTGATCTGCAACAATAATGGAGATGACACATTTACCACATATCCCATTACCGTCAGCGAAGGTGGGGTTACTGTCTGGAAGCTGAAGTGCATTGACTATGACAAAAACGGAAAGGTGGATCTTATTGCATCGGGTGAGTCTCAAACCGGCAACCCGACGATAGTTGTCTATAAAAACACTACGACTGCGCCAAATACCGCTCCGAGCGCACCCAGTGCGCTTGCGGCCACATTTGCAGACAATACCCTCACCATGTCGTGGTCTGCGGCCTCCGACGCACAAACCCCTGCGGCCGGGCTTAACTATAATATAAGGGTGGGCACAGCCCCAGGATTGTCGGACACGTTCTCCGGCATGGCGACCTCGAATGGTCAAAGAAGAGTGCTCGCACTCGGCAACGCCGGACACAAGCTCTCGTGGCAAATACATAACCTGCCTGCCCGCGCTTATTATTGGAGCGTGCAGGCAATCGACGGAGCATATACCGGCTCTGCCTGGGCGACTGAGGCCATGATAAAACCCGACACCACTGCGCCGACGCTGTCGATAAGTGAACCCTCCGTTGCCGCTACCAACTCAGGGCCGGTGAGCTTCACCGTTACCTATCAAGGAGCGAGTTCGATCACTCTTGCAGCACAGGACATATCCCTCAACACAACCGGAACCGCTACAGGCTCGGTGGCAGTAAGCGGGACAGGAAACACCACCCGCACCGTGACCATATCCAGCATAACCGGCGATGGAACGATCGGGATATCAATAGGCGCCGGCACTGCAAGCAACCTCGCCGGGGATTATGCCGCAGGCGCAGGCCCTAGCAGCACATTCGCCGTCGGCAATACCGCGCCAACGGTAAATATCGGCTCGCCCTCGAGCGCTATCACTCGCAGCGGGCCTGTGAGCTTCACAATCAGCTATGCCAATGTCAATGCAATAACCTTGGCGGGCAGCAACATCACTCTCAACAAGACCGGCACTGCCGATGGAACTATATCAGTGAGCGGCGCTGGGCTTGTCGAGCGCACCGTGACGATTTCCAATATCACAGGTAACGGCGCGTTGGGTATATCCATCGGCGCTGGGACAGCTACCGACACGTTCGGCAACGGCGCTCCCGCCATCGGCCCAAGTGCGACATTTAATGTGGACAACACCCCGCCGGTCATCGAGATCAGCTCGCCGTCCGAAACTGCGGCATCCAGCGGCCCTGTCAGCTATGTGGTCAGCTATACCGACGCGGACTCGATAAGCCTGAGCGCCGGCGATGTGACCCTCAATAAGACCGGAACCGCCAACGGAACCGTATCGGTGAGCGGAACAGGGCTGACCGAGCGCACCGTGACGATTTCCAATATCACCGGCGATGGAACGATCGGCATATCCATAGCAGCAGACACCGCCGCCGATGCTCTCGGCAACAGCGCCCCGGCTGCTGGGCCAAGTGAGACCTTCGAGGTCGACAACGACGCGCCGAGCCTGATGATCGGCTCGCCTTCCGTGAATTATACTAAAGCGGGACCGGTTACGTTTGAGATCAGCTACTCCGACGCAACCTCGGTGACACTATCTGGTGCGGACATCACCCTAAACAAGACCGGCACAGCGACCGGGACGATCGGCGTATCCGGGGCAGGCTTGACCACTCGAACCGTCACCGTGTCCGATATCAGTGGCGACGGAACGATCGGGATATCGATTGCAGCCGGAACCGCTGCTGATGATCTGCAAAACTCAGCAGCAGCGGCAGGACCGAGCAATACGTTCGTGGTGGATAATACCGCGCCCAGTTCGTTGACTCTGTCACTTGATAAGGACATCACAAACGGGCCGGACATCATCGCGACATTCGACGGATCGACCGACGACAATGGGGTCACATACGAACTAAAGGTCAATGACAAACCGTACGAAGCTGCAGCCAGCCCTCGCTCTGTGGCGGTGGTGAAGCTCGACGATGGCGTACACACGATCTACGTCAGAGCGATCGACCCGGCGGGTAATGCAAGCCCAGAAGCCAGTGCACAGTTCACTTACGATAAGACGAACCCAGTGGTAGAATCGGTCGACCACACCCCGAAACTGGTGAGCGGAGGCGACCTGATGGACGTTGTCGTCGCCGCGACGGACAATTTTGAAGTTGTCTCAGTTATAGCGGACGGCGTGTATTTGACGAAAAGGCAGGACGGTTACTGGGCGGGCAAGGTAAGCACGGCGGTCGGCATCGGCGAGCACACGGTTTATGTTCTGGCCTATGATGCGGCCGGCAACAACGGATCGTATGCCTGGACATACGACACCGCACCGGCGGTCGGGCTAAGCATCAAGGCTATGTCGGATAGCATAATACTTGCCGCCGCCAGCAAATTCGTGTTCACTATTTGGGGCCGAGTGACAGTAATGAACGATTCTGACAGCTTCTTCGTGAATGATGGCTCAGGAACCCAGATGAGGGTCAAATGGCCGAACCACGGCTTGACTAATGGGGAATATGTCTCTGCTCGCGGAGTTGTGGATCTGAGCAGCGGGCCTCCTGTGCTCCAGGCTTATATGGTAAAAAGACAGTACTAGCGTCTACGGCAGCTTATCACCTCAAAGGCCGGGCAAAAGATGCTCGGCCTTTTTGTTTGATCGGCAGTGAAAGGATCCCTACCATCCGGGGGTGACGGCCTCTGCCATAGCTTCATCCGAGGTTTCGTAGCATCTAAACTCCTTCTCGGCGCGAGCTACTTTCAATATTTTGGCCAGCAGCCCGTGTGCGCCGACTATACACAAGCCCCTGTCGGAATCACGCAGAGCTTGTTTCACGGAGAACAACGCACCTAAGCCCGTGCTGTCGATGTAGGCCAGCAAATGGGTGTCGATCATGATGCTGCGATTGCTGTTGATGGCCTCGGACAAATCGCTGAGCAGCGCGGGCACGCTGGAGGCATCGAGTTCGCCGCAAAGATAGACAACAACTACCGGCGCATCCTCCAGTTCTCTCGTCCAGGTCGTAAAAACCTCGTCCTGCAACATGGCGCTCGACCTCCTGGGCTTGCGTGATCTATGATTAAAGCTATACCGTGACTGCGCGGAGGTCTAAACCCGAGATCAGAGATGCCAGGGAATATATGTGATTCGCAGGTAAATCGCCGCCAATACGATCAGCAGGCCCATCATATTGATATTTTCATGATTAGCGCACATCTGGGCCCAACTGGCGTTTTTGGACTCCGAGCGCGAATATGGCTTGATTGTGGGTAGCCAGCGGCGGATTTCGGAGCAATAATGCTGGTAGGCAGGATGGAATATTTCTTGCAGTCGGGCCTCTTCCCGGCCTACTCGCGTGTGAGCATAAGCCGCAAATATTATCACATAGCCTGCGATAAGATAGGGGTTGCCGCTCATAACAAACAGCCCCAAACCGAGGAAAAATCGGCCGAGATACATAGGATTTCGCACGTGCGAATATGGGCCGGATATTGTGAGGTGTTGATCCTTATGAAGCTGCGAGCCTGCCCACATCTGGATCAGCTCCCCCAAAATCGCGACGGGAACCCCATACCAGAACATCCGAAGATCGTGCATAAACGCGACAAGGGCCAGCGTAGCGATTGCCATCAATGGCACACGATACCAGGTGATGGTATTGCGAACTTTTTCCTCCATATTACGACTGTCCCCGACTTGTGTAGCCACCATTGCCGACCTCACTCATAAATATTTGATTGTCTATTGTGGGATTTACCTCCAGAAGTCTATCATGCCGAGAAAGATTTGGTCAACGGATAGTTTTGGCAGCTATTACAACAGCCGGCCAATTTCCAATAACGCAAAACCCGTATTATCCTCAGTTCGACGTTGTTGCCAGCGTGGCATAACTTACATGGAAGCAACTACTGATAAAGGCAAACCTTGGGAAACCTTGGGACGCAAAGCCATCGGGACTAAGCCGAACAGCGAAGGGTGGTCCATAAAATACCCGTTAGAAACGCTGCCTCGGTATGTTGGCCGGGCCGCCGGAGTAGGAGTTGCCCGTGATCAGCGACTGTCGACAAAGTGCAATTGGCGTGAGTATCAGCCAAAGCGCGGCGGTCTTTGATCACAGGCGATTCGCCTTAGGTGGCTCGGCTTCTTGGCATTACCTACCTATGGAGGCAGCAAGATGCTTATACCCGAGGCAAAAACCTACCTTGGCAAAAACTGCACCGTCACATTCAACGACAGACACGGTAATGTGCGAACCCAGACGCTGCACATTCACGACGTCAACTATGTGCCTATGTATGGCGCGCGCTTGGTTGGGGATATCGACGACATCTGGCTGGATCGAGTGACCAGCATCTCCGCTTCGGTATGACTGCGGTATAAGAGGAGGTGATAGCTGCACCGGACTAAAATCGTATCCTCGAAATATCCATAACTGAATATTCTCCCGACATCCCGGCCACATACACTAATCCTGCTGCCAGTGGCCGGGATTTTTCGATTTATGAAGGAGGCGGAATGCTGCCGTGGAACTAGAATGAGGGGAATATTTAATGACACCACGAGAAAATCTTCTGGCTTGCTTCGATCACAAGACCCCGGAGTGGATTCCAAGAGCCGGCTCGTTTACTCCCGATCAAATTCGACGCTTTCACGAAAAAACCTCGCAGCAAGATATAGGCGCGTATTTCCAAATGGATCGGCTCGGCAGCGTCGGATTTGCGCCTACCCGGCTTTCAACGGATTTTTCGCGCTATCACAAATATTATCCACTGCCGGAACACATACGGAATTACCGCACCGATGAATGGGGGATCGGGTGGGTACCGGGGCCGCTGTTGCATTTCGAGGATATGATCCATCCAATGCACTCGTTAAGCAGCCTCCCGGAGTTTGAAGCATACCCATATCCCGATCTGGATGCCCAATATCGGCGCGAAGGGCTGCGCGAGCGCGTGGAGAAACTTCACGACGAAGGGCTGCCTGTGATAGCATATCCACTGCAGGCAGGCGGCACTATCTTCGAAAGCGCATGGTATATGCGAGGTCTTGAGAACTTGCTGACGGATATGATCTCAAACTCGCAAATTGCAGCGTATCATTTGGACAGAATAACTGAAATGGCTATTTCCAACGCCGAACATATCGGCGAGTGCGGAGCTGATGTATATATTTCCGGGGATGACATCGCGACCCAGCGGGGGATGATGATAAGTCCACAGATGTGGCGAGAATGGCTCAAACCTCGACTGGCAAGCATCTACTCCGCTGTGAGATCAAAGAAACCCGATATTCATATTTGGTATCATTCCGATGGAGACTGCCGGGCGGTAATACCTGATCTCATCGAGATCGGGGTGACCATACTTAATCCAGTTCAGCCTGAGTGCATGGATCCGGTCTGGGTGAAGCGGGAATACGGCAAAGACATCAGCCTGTGGGGCACTATCGGCACGCAAACAACAATGCCGTTTGGAACCCCGGCCGAGGTCCGGGAGACGGTCAAGAGGATGATCGACCTGTGCGGAACGGGTGGCGGCCTGTTTATCGCACCAACCCACGTCATTGAACCCGATGTTCCCTGGGAGAACATCGCAGCCCTATTCGATGCGTGTCTCGAATTCGGCGGGCGGCCGGGTTATTAAGTTTCAGGCGCTCACGCCGCCTGGTGGCGTTTGCGCTTTGGCTGCGTATGTTTGATTAGTTTGAGCTGAGGGCAATCGATCACATTGCAAAGCTCTTGCGGCTGCCAACCTTTAATCAGCAACGCACACTTGTCGCTGTTGGTATATGGGCAATAGAGTATTTCTTCTTCGCTGGTTTGCGAATCGTCTTCAATATAATCGAACCATTCTGAACTCACTGCACATGCCTCCGGTACACCGCACAATTTGTCGATATAAAAGAAGTTTCGGCAGATTGGACGCAAATGCTCAGGGGGTTTTGGCTCGAAATGTTGGGATCATTCTGACGGGATGATAAGATTCTTTCGCCTTTCGCAAACCAGCAACTCCAAGGTCCTGCTCGCGGTTTACGTATTTGTAAGCCCCGGCTTCGGCGGCGCAGAATTCGTTGTTGATAAGCTGGTAGAGGCCGCCAATGCCGGAATCTGCTTTCTCCACGTGGATCACCAGCGTATCATCGTTTAGTCGTTCACCGATCGAAAATGCAACAATAGCCCCGTCAACTCGAATCGCCCCGCCTATTACGCCTAATGAATCGAAGTTAATCAGCATCTGGTTCACCGCGCATCTCTCCCGCCTCAGTCCATCGACGGTCTCGCACATCTTGTCCTCACACCACAAATCGGCGAAATCCTCACACTCCAAAGCGACCGCAGCCTCCATTCTCACATATTCATAACCAATCTGAGATTTAGCGCGGGCGACGAAGTTGCGTTTTGCGTCATATTTGCGACCGGCCAGCTCGATTAGATCCCGCGAGGCATACACATAATCCGAATTGTCGCGATCCGACTCGACCGTAAATCCGCACTCTTCAAAATCGGGCTTTACATGTTCGGATAATCGCTCGAACACCACCGGCCGATCAGTCCTCCGCATCATCTCTTGAATCACGGGTTTAGCCGGCCCGCCCCCCAGCGGCTGCAGACACACTCGGCGCTGTTGTGTGGAATTGAGCACCAGGATATGATCGTCGATGCGCGATATCGTCGAGTTGTGCATTTCGCGCCATGCAAAGATATTGGTGAAGCTATACGCGGAAATCTCTGGTTGATTAGCCAAAAAAACCGCATCTAACGTGGGCTTGTCTTCAAGCGTTATCTGACGTGAATCAGGATATTGTGGGATCATTTCTCCTCAAAGATGCGCCAGCGAATCAGCCTCACCGGCTCATTGAACCATTTGCGTTTCGATTTTGCCGGGGCCTTGTTTATGACGACCTTGCCGTCGATCGGGTTGGCCTCAATCCATTTTTCTTTTCCATAGTAGATCATAACGTGCTGCCCGTCGGCCACCGCCATATCCCCTATTTTGAGATGCTCCGTGTCGAATCCTGCAAGTTTATCGACAAAACCGATCGAACGGGCATAACCATACTTGCCCCGATAGATATCCGCCGCGTCCATATCGCGCCACCAGAAATTCCACAGATCTCGACCCAACAGACGGGGATTGAACTCCTTGACCCCTTCTCTAACCATAGCATGCCACAACGCGGCACGGGCAAGGCCAGCGGAATCGATGCCAAGATTCGTCTCGCCATCAATCTGATACGGAGTGCCGACCAGCGCGGATAGACGCTTAAAGTAGACCTTCCGTAGCGCTTCGATATCGGGCGGCTTGCTTCCCATCACTGACCAAACGATAAGCAGCGCCAAGAAAAACACCATCGGCCAGACTGCCGCCGACCTGCGCTTAAGGCCCGAAACCACGGCCACAAATCCCGTGATAATGCAGCTCAACAGAGTCGCCAAAAGCAGCGCCCTGATGGTGGCGGTCATAGGAAAGACCCGTACGCCTACACCGCACATCAGCAGCAGCACGCCTGTAATCCATGCGCACACCGTCCGCAAGCGGTTTATTATTGGTCTTTTCTTGGCCGGCTGGTTACTCTCGTCGTACATCAATACCTCTACGATTCGCCTGCGTGTGTTGTTCCTGTATCACTTCGGCGGAGGCGCGATAATACCTTCAGCGATATCCATCGACACCGCCTCTCTCCAATATTTATCTTTCAAAAGCGCGGCGTCGTGCAGGCTGGTCAAAAACCCGATCTCCAAAATCAAAGCCGGCATATATCGGCAGGTGTCGCGCAGCACCTTCAAGCGGCTGTATTGACTCAGAGAATCCCATTTAACCCCCCTGTCCCGCAGGCCGTGCCGAATGACACGACCAACCAGCCTTTGTGCAATAGCTTGGCTGCGTTTATCCCCCTGTGCCACAAACGCCTCGACACCGTTGGCAGTCGCAGGCCCGGCGTTTATATGAATCGAGACAAAAAGATCGCATCCTGAAGCGATAGCTATCCTGCCTCGCTCCACCAGCGATACGAGCTTACTATCGGTACGAGTGATGGTAGTCTTATGACCAGCCAATCGCACGTGATGGCCGATCCGAGTGATGAAATCAAGTGCAAGGTCATCTTCCACGAGGCCGTTAGCGGCACAGCCGGTATGAGCGAGGCCACGGCTTGAACCGTGGCCTGCGTCGAGGGCTGCTTTGTAGATTTTCGTCGGGACAATCATTATCTGCGCGCTCGCTTCCACTGCTGATATACATGTTCCACAAGCAGATTGGCGATGCTGTGTGGGACAGGGAATCCAAGTTCGCCCACACACACCTTCTGTAGATATAAAACCGCCTGCTGTCTGCGCTCGTCGGGGGAAAGTTCAGCGATGGCTCCGGCACGCTCGATCGCATCGGTAATTCGCTGCGAGCCAATACGCTTGAGCCATTTTCTAGCCCACTTGGGCAGCCGGTCTCTCTGACTGAGATACGTAGACAACGCCCCGGTCAGGCCGACCGCGAGGGTAACCCAGTCGTGGGTGGATATTGTGTTGAATCCGATCATCATGTGTCCTTTCAGTTGGGAGGAGAGGAGGGAGCGAGCAAAATCCGCTCTTCAGCTAACGGTGTTTCGCGTATAAACACGGCTAGCTGAGAATCGCTATTTTTATCACTGCGTTACCGCCGATGCGGTGAGTAGCGATCTTCAAGACGGTATAATTTCGATCGTCGCGCGAGATCATGTCCCCCATTTCAAGATTTACGTCCGGGGTAGTTACCAGCGCCAGAGCCGGATGGGTTATTCCCATGCTCTCGATATCGTCAAGATACAACCTCATCGTGCCGGTATCCAAGAGCTTGAACATGCCCTGGCACGCGTTTCCATTTACGGAAAACGTCTCGCCGAAGAAGTCGAGCTTGTGCGCAACCCTGTCAACAAATCGCACCTTGCTACACCTCCTCTTTACAGCCGAAAAACAACTTTGAATCTATCGTCGAGCTGATGCAGTGCGTCTCATAGTCCATAGGCAGAGCGCTCTTTAGATACGGGGCCAGCCGAGCGCCCCCTTGCCTGATCAAATCTGCGCCCCCGTCCGCCGGAGGGCCTATTGTCACCCCGGCGATGGTGAATTGCTCGGTGGCGCCGGTCTCGCGTCGGAGTTGTTGAATGCACTCACCTGTAATGATCTCCAGCATCCCCAGCTTGAGCGTGGCCTGCAGCTTTTGGTTGTTTGTATCGGCGAGATAGATATCTGCGATGGAGTATTCGATCGGGCCTTGCATCTCACTGATCAAAGCGCCGATTGCGGTATCAAAGGTGGTGACGGCAGAATCTATTCCGGCCTTGCGCTTAACCTCGGCGGTAGTGATGGATATGGCCATTTCGTCTCCTTATCCATAAAATGAAACATACAGCACGTCACTTACATCACCTTCTATGGGCGTGAAACCGTCAGTATCCACAATTGCGAAGTAGACCCTTGTCCCTTCCGGCACATCGTCTTCAAAAGCGATCTCATTGTCCAGGATAAACGAGCAGTTACTCAGGTCAATCGGGTTTTCATAGCCAATCAACAGCAGATTGCCTTGAAGCATACCCGGTAAGCAAGACAATCGATAGCGGCTTGCAGCAACGACCTGAAAGCTGCCGTCGCTGATACCGTCCAGGGAGATCGCAGCCCCGCCGGTCCTGGTGCGGGCTGCCCCGCCGGACGATATGTGGACTGATATCGGAAGTGTATTTTTGAGATTGAACATATTGCCTCCTGTAAAAAAACAGCATCGGGCGTGACCCGCGCCGCACCCGATGCAAATATCGCTAGTTGACCTGGCTTCCAAAGGCCATCTGCCACAGTCCATAACCCGTATTGTAGCGTGCGCGCACCCCGTAGAGATACTCATCGCGCATAAATCCGTTCTCAGAACCGGATTCCAGCGCAGCGAATTCGGCGGGAGTGCGGCTTTGAAGAATAATCGGTTTGACCAACCCTTTGGTCGACAATACGAACCAGTCGTTGGTGTCTGTGAGATACGGCGACACCATCAAGTCCAGCTTGCCTCTCAGCACGTTGGATGCTGTTTTCGCCGTCACCGATCCCTCCCCCGGCCAATATCTGCTCTCCAACAACTCCATCGCAGTCCATTGCAGGTCCGGAGGCACCACGAGCAGATCCGGGGTCACGCCAAGCAATCGGCCCCGATCGTCGCGATATTTCATCATCGCGGTAATGGCAGCCTGTAGCGCCGGGGCGGATAAAGCGGCAGTGCCCTTGTTAGACTGAGTGCCGGACTCGCCCTCGACGTGATCCGTCGCAAAGAAATTCTTGCCGTCGTAGCATTTGCGAGAAAATCCTCCGCCTAACAGGCCGAAAACCAACTCATCCATGTGGCGTTTGGTCTCGCGAGCCAGCGAAGCCACACGCAGCTTGATTGCGCCGTATTTGTCATCCTCGATCGATGTGCGCTCGATCGCTATCGAGGATTCCCAGGTCTTGTTGCGAATGTAATAGTCGTGCTCCAACAATCCAAGCGGCATCCGCTCGTCGGTGAACTCACGAATCGTCGGCACGGCCCCGAGCCACGCGTAGGTTTCCTGGTCGGATTCGGAGGTGATTACTGTGGTTATGCGCTCATAGTTGCCTATCGTCGCATCCAGCGCCTCAAAAAAGACAGTCTTAAGTCCGTCCTCCAGCAGTATTGGGGTATCGGTTCTGGTTAAAGACATAATGTATATCCTTTCGGGTTGTGATGGAAAAGCATCAAAAAAAGCCCGACACGGATTGTGCCAGGCGGGGGTAGGAATGTTTGTCGGTTCGGCTTTATTCTATTCCAGCGACACCTCCCCGACTTGTCGCAGATCATCACCGTAGTAGTTTTTCAAGACTTCCAGCACATCCGCCGGAGGGATCGGGCGCAGAGGATGCGCCATCAGGTTCATTTGAATTCGCCGCGTGTGGTCACCGATTTTTTGTGTGAAGTGGATTCCACGCACCAGCTTTGCGCCCTGGCGTCTGTAGAATTCGATGCGTCTTCGAGAAATGTCGGCATCGGCCGAATCCTCGGGCACTTCGACCTCAAACACCAAAAGATCCGCGCCGGCTTCGCTTGCTCGGCGAATTACTTCAGCGTAACAAGCCGCCCCGAGTCCACTGCCGCGTCGCTGGGGAACGTTAGCAAAATACCACAATGAGTAAGCGTTGATGCTGTGGGCGATGTCGTAGCACATCAGTCCTACAAACTCGCCGCCCTGGTCGAGGACCGCCAGCAGATGGCAATCCGGCTTTTCCAGAATATCCGGTTTAAGCAGCCAGAGAAAGCGCGAAACCAGCAGCTTTTCTTCGGGTGGAAAAGAAACCTCGTAAAGATCAAGCCAGTGCAGCAGCAAATCGTCGTTGACATCGGTAATCTCGTGAAAAGTCAGTCCCATAGCCGATTTATTCGACTTGGCAATCCGTTAAACCTGCGTCAGCTTGCGTATCGGTCGATTCTGATGCGCACTTTTGTAGTGGATATGCTTTCGACTGCGATGCCAGCCACGATGCTGTTG
>JAAYKG010000069.1 GCA_012522555.1 Armatimonadota bacterium | reverse complement strand
GAAGAAACTAGCCAAGTTGACGACCGAGAATAACTGATCTATTATTACAAAGTCCAGCGTCGCTTTCGCTCCGATAAATCGGTCAGATTAAAACCGAAATGACCGGTCAGATTTACCGAAATAGGCATTGGAGACATCCGGGCACATGTGCGCAGTGAAATGGAAGTTTGCTCCATCGTCCGGCAGCACGTCGCGGATAAACTCCGTAGGCTCTACGAATCTGATCGGGATATTCGTGTCATAGATGTCGGCGTAGGTCTTTATGAACTCCTCAATGGTCAACGCGTAAGCTGAACCAACATTGAATATCTGGCCCGCAGCAACTTCGGGGTTCTTCAGCGCACAGAAAAAACCTTGAGCGACGTCATCGGCATCACACGGTCCAAGCAAATTTGTCCCAGGAAAGGGCAGGATAACTTCTTTACCGTCCCGATGCGCCTTATGAACATCAAGTGATCGTCCACCGTGGCCCTCCAACGGAACTTTTCCCGGCCCGCAGATATTTGGAGGCATTATCGCGCTGACAGAGATATTTCCTAGAAGTGACAGTCGGATCGTATCGGCAAGCTGTTCAAATCGGGTTTGATATACGTCGTAAGGGCACAGACTTTGCGGAGTCTCCGGGGTGGGCACGACCCTGGCCCGCCCGAACATCCAGATCGACCCACAGCAGACCAGTTGATCTACTCCCGCAGTCTCACACGCCGCATACACGGCCGGAGTATTCCCCTGCAATATGTCCACTACTGCGTCAGGCTTTTCCGAAGCCAACAACTCGTCGAATGAGCCATCTGAGAACATTTCATAATAGGGTAGGGCGACCAGTTTTGCGCCGAGGGCATCGCCTGGTGTTTGGCCTGACGAAAGTACAACTGCTTCGTCCCCATTTTCAATCAGCCGTCGAACAAGAAACCTGCCAATATGCCCTGTTCCACCGATTACAACCACCTTCATATTTACGCCTCCTATTGACTGCTATAGATATACAACAAATTTCGGAATCGGCCGGCGCTTTGGGATCGCTTCCGCTCCCAGAGAAGGCTATAGATATACAACAAATTTCGGAATCGGCCGGCCCATACCGACCCTGGGCGATTATACCTGAAATTTTAAGCCCACTCAAACCCAGTTTTGAGCTGAAGCCGCTACGAGAGATGTTCCTTGAAACCAATGCGCAAATGCTTCACTGTGGCACGGTTCGTATCCCAACGTTTGGGGGCGGTACGGTTGAGAGGGAGCTACAGGATGAGGGTTCCGCCGCCTGCGCACAGACATCATTATCACAGCAAACGCGACGCTTACAACTCGCACACAATATGTCGCACCCCTAAAACTTAGCGCTTCCACCCTTGTCTCGTGAGCCTGGAATGTGGTAGAATAAATGCACGATGTGGGCCCATAGCTCAACGGCAGAGCAAGCGGCTCATAACCGCTGGGTTCTTGGTTCGAATCCGAGTGGGCCCACCATATTTGTGCGGAATGACGCCTGCGCAGACGTGTTAGTTGCGGCAAACATGAAGCTTACAACTTGCATATGGTAAGTCGTAACATGACGTCTGTGCACTTACGGAGCATCCGTTCGCTAGCCATCTACCCCTTAAGTGTTATAATAATCCTATGGCTGATATTATCCCCGTTATAATGATTCGAGAAAACCTGGCCGACATTCCCCAGTATCCCCTGCCGCAGGGATTTTCTGTGCGTAATTTCAAGCGTGGAGAGGGAGATATCTGGGCACAAATCAACGCTGATGCCGGTGGATTCGCTACTTTTGAGGATGCCCAATCCAGATTTGCTATCGAATTCGCGGATCCTGTGAATGATATGGAGAGCCGATGCTTCTTTATCTTCGACGATTCAAACGGGCAGGCGATCGGGACTGCGATGGCGTGGTATGACTCGGATTTTTGCGGACAACTGTGGGGCAGGGTTCATTGGGTTGCGATTCTTCCACAATATCAAGGCAGGGGGCTTGCAAAGCCTCTTCTGACGTCAGTCCTGAATAGAATGGCCGAATATCACGATAAAGTGGTTCTGGGCACACAGACCTTTCGGCGAGTGGCCATAAACCTGTATCTTGACTTGGGCTTCAAGCCATTCCTCAGCAGTCCCACCTGTCGACAAGCCTGGAATGAACTTGCCGCCGAAACCCGCCATCCTGCCTTAATTAATTATATAAAGTAGAGGGTGCAGAGAATCTGCTCTGCACCCTTTTTGATATTTATAGTGACCAGCCCCGTCGATAGGGAGTGTTAATCCAATAATCCGCCTTCGGACAGTTGATCGCTTTCATATTATCCGGATCCCAGTATATAGGCTCCTCGGTGATAATAGCCAGGTTCACCAGCAAAAGCGTCTCCGTAATCGCTGAGGCATAATCAAACTCCGCAAACGCAGTCTCGCCGCCCTTGCACGCTCGAATCCATTCCGCATAATGCCCAGGTGAACGCGGCAAGGTTTTTGCAGGGGGTTTGTACCCTTCAAAATCGGCACTCGGCAGCAGTTCGTATTTTGCGCCATAATCATCAGGCGAGAAGATCTTGCCCTTTTCTCCGATGTAAACCACTCCGCTGCCAGGCAATTCGCGCCCATCGATCAAATCCGCTCGCGGCTTCAAGCCGCCGTCATACCATTTCATCTTCAACGGAGATAGATTGCCTCGCTGCGGGAAGACAAATGTGATGATCGAACTCTTCGGATAACTCTCGCCGGTCTTCTCGTGGGACTCCGCCCGAACGACTATAGGATTGCGCAGATCAAGTGCGCGGAAGGCTGTGTTGAGCGTATGGCAGCCCATGTCTCCGACCGCTCCGGTTCCGAAATCATACCAGCCTCGCCAGTTAAACGGCTGGTAGTCCGGATGATACGGACGCATCGGTGCCGGGCCGATGAACAAGTCCCAATGCAGATCTTTGGGCACTTCCGGGGTCTCGGTAAATCTCGTTACTCCCTGCGGCCAGACCGGGCGGTTGGACCACACGTGAATCTCTTTTATCTGACCAATCACGCCGGATTGAATCACCTCGACAGTTTCTCGAAGTCCATCCAGCGCCGATCCCTGATTGCCCATCTGCGTAGCCACTTTATACTTGCGGGCGGCATCGCGCATCACCTTGGCTTCGTAAATGGAGTGTGTCAACGGCTTCTCGCAATAAACGTGCATGCCCAACTGCATAGCGACCACGCTGGGAATCGCATGTGTATGGTCAGGGGTGCTCACCACAACAGCATCGATTTGCTTGTGCATTCGATCGAACATTCTGCGATAGTCTGCAAACGGCTTCGCATCCGGAAAATCCTTGGACAGTTTGGCGAGGACCCCATCTCGAGTATCGCAGATAGCCACGATATTTTGTTTTTCGTTGGCCACTGCGCGCAGATTAGAATCGCCCCTGCCGCCCGCACCGATGATCGCCACGTTCAGGGTCTCATTGGCTCCATAGCCGAACGCCATGCGGCTGTCCCGCAGCATCAAAAGCCCAACTCCGCCAATTGCTGCCCCCTTTAGAAAATCTCTTCTCGAAATATTTCTGGCCATCGCCATTCCTCCATCAGTTAGACTGTGAATGTCACTTTTTTGGTTTCTTCACGAAGCCCAAATTATCCTTGCTCTGCGAGCATTTCAGCAGTTACATTTACTCTTTTGCCTTCTGAATCGGAGAATTCGAACGGCGCAGTGCCGCGCATGATATATTTGGATCCATCTCGAGTGACGTTTGCAATAGCCGGGATCATAACCTCATCGCCAACGTTCACTTCGCCCACATAGAAATATTTGTTGGGTTTGCCATCTGCCTGCGCCATTTTGGGCACTATATCATCTTGAGCATGCACTTGCCACTTGCCGTTATCATGCGCAGTAATCAGCCAACTGTCGGTCAGCGACTCATTAACCAGCGCCCGACCCGGAATAGACCAGCCTGTCCATTTCATGCCGTATCCGCCGAGCCGGTTGTTTGTTTTAACAGTTTTGCCGGATTCGTCTATCGACTCGATAACGCCGATTCCCTCGATCATCGAGGCCGCTAATTCCAACGTCGTTTGGTTGTCTTTATTGCTCGCGTTCTTGATTGTATAGCTCGCGCTGTGCATCGGATTGGAGATTGTGATAACCTGGCCGATCAATGTACTCGGCGCAGGCACTTTCATATCAAGAGTTATGGAATTGCTCTTATAGTCGGCGACAACGACCTTGGCGCGAGGAATAGCTTTCATTTGAATGCTGTTTTTACCACGCCGCAGCGTCGTTCCGTTAACGAGCGACATCGACCTCAGGCCGCGATTATCTTCCGATACAAAGCCGAACTCTCCGCCAAATTCGATTTTGCCGGAATCCATCGTGACGTTAGTCGAGCCGTCCAGCGAACTGAAGACATAATCGGTCCTGTCCGGTAGCCCAACCTTTACCGCAATCAGGCTTTCCGGCGCTGAGTTGTCCGACTCGATCGGCAATATACGCCGGATCGAACCCTTTGCCGCGTCTTCCGGTTTTGATTTATACGGCTCAATCACAGCCACATAAGAACTGCTGCCCGTCTTGTTTCGTGCCAGCACATATTCCATTTTCTCCGGATATCCGGGTTTGGCTTCAGGTTCGCCATCAGCAACTATGACTTCCCCAGCAGAGCCTTTGAGCATTGTCATTCTCAGCCCTATGTTTTTATCTTTCACATACCAGTTCGCGCTCCAACTCGATCCGGGCTTGCCCCTGCGTGGACTAGTGAGCCACTGATAGCCCCCGTTTCCAAAGCCCTCGCGATACTTACCGAATTCGATATCTTCTCCAAGCAGCGTGCCTTTTGTTTGCGGCGCGCCAAGGGTAATACCGTCGACGCTGAATTCCCCAAAAGGCAGTCCGTGGAAAATATAGTCGTGGGTCTGTCCGCCCTTGACTCTAAATATATCAACCAGATACGAATCAACCTCCGAAATATCCACCATCGCTACAGTACGCCGATAGAGTGACGCCTCAGAGTAAACGGCCTCAGCAGACGCATCCATCACCTGAACGCCTGGCGAAGACGCAAATAAATGCAGCCTGCCCGGCACTTTATACTGTTTTTTCTCATTGATCTCGACGCAGTAGTGGGAAGGCGTACTCATTGTCCAGGTATACGCTTTATCACCCCAATGAGCAGGGTAGCCCATATCCGGCAGGACACACATACCGTGCGCCCACATTGAGATATTGAGGCGATCATCGTGGCCGTGCCAGGCCCCGGATGTCCCATATTGCATTGTGGCCGCGCGCTTGTCGTCTCCTTTGCCTGTCTCAAGCACGGCCAGGCCAAATCCGCCAAGGTCTCTGGACTTCAAATCTAATGCGGTGCCTAGCGGGTCAGTCTTACTTTTTCGGGCGGTATCAGGTGTTTGGGCGTCATATATTCCGGGTTTTGGCCAACCGATGCGATTGAGAACTTTGGCATATCTTTCGTCACCCCAAGCACCATATGCGGTTTTGAACTCCCCGGCCGACCACTCCGGCCGCATACCGCCCGTCATATCGCCCAGCGCATCTCCGATAGTCGGCCAGAATCTATCCGCTACTGTGGCGTCTATATAGAAATCCACCATCTTTTTCAGTCGTGGGTTAGCAAACAGATCCAACCCCATAGGCTTTAGTCTGGTGGCAAGATTCAAGAAAGCAGCCGTCCAAATCCCCATATAACCCAGCGATTCTTCCGACCCGGAACCATCGCGGCTGACCCCGTTATATAGCAGCGTATTCATTTCGCCGCCACCATCCATTATCCAATCGATCATCTGCTTTGTAGTGGCTCCTTTGGCGGGATCATCGTTATCCAGAACAACCGCAACCAAGGCAAGCTGGTTTTGATAATTCATGTTGCCTTCGATCACGCCATCCATGATCGCTTTGGCGGCTTGCTGTAAGAAGTTGGTTTCAATGAAGTCCTTGGCGTCATCGATTCCTTTACTTGCCAAAAATAACTTTAGCTCTGAATCCGCATCGATTCCGTTGTAAATTTGATCGTAAGCCGAAGCCATCGGTACGACAGATCCTGCCCCTTCCCAGTTGAGGTCGAGTATCTTACCCTTGTATTTCGATGGATATTGGCCGTTATGATATGATTGGGCGCCATAATCCATCTTGGGATATTCGGAGGCTACTCGGGCAAGCATCACTGCCGCTTTATGGGAGTATTTGCTGTCCCCTGTGAGGGTGTATGCTTGAGCCAGGCGAGGGATAACAGGCAATACATCCCTCCTCCATCGCTGCCAGAAGATATAGTATGCTACAAACCAATAATGATTGCCCTCCGCATCGACCCATCCGTATCCATCATCGACATACGGCTCACTGGTGTCGAGCTTTTCTTTCTTACCGTTTTTTTGCCAGGAGTCGAAGTCGTTTGAGGGATATGTCTCGCCCCCAACCGGGCATTTGAGCTTGTATGGGTGCTCACGATCCATAATCCAGGGGTAGTGGCCGCCTTTTTTGAAGACTTCAATGCCGTGGATCGGACAGTCGAATCCCATTCTCACGTTTACTGCACGAGGTTGATCCGCTGAGGGAATGAAGTTCCACAACTCTTCGTCCGACATTTCAAGCACCCACTCAATCGAGTTTTTGGTGCTCTCAAAGGAACTGGAAAACTGTTCTATGTTCTGCACATTTTCCCGGGCCTGCAAAATCTGGTGCTCGCTCAATAACGATTGGCCGCTTTTAGAATGGGCACTTTTGGTAGTATCTGCTATCAATAAAGCAGCAATTAATAGTAAAACTCTCATGAGTTGCCTCCTGGTAATAGGACCCACTTAGTGCAAACTACCTTCAATTCCTACCTGATTTGAGCAGCAGCCTTGACTCCTGATGGGCTTAACGGGATAATCTAAGTGTGGAAACGCTGCATCTTTCAAATCTGAAAACGCTTGAGGCAGAGAGCATACACATAATTCGCGAGGTGGTCGCTGAGTTTGAGCGGCCCGTGATGCTGTATTCGGTGGGAAAGGATTCGTCGGTTATGGTGCGCCTGGCACAAAAGGCGTTTGCGCCGGGCAGGATACCATTCCCGCTGCTGCATGTTTATACGGGAATGAAGTTTCCGGAGATGTATGAGTTTCGGGATCACTTTTGTCGGGATATCGGGGCGGATCTGAGAGTTTACAGATTCGAAGAAGCTATCGCTGCCGGGGTCAATCCGTGGGAATTGGGCACGGTCAAATGCTGCGCTCAACTCAAAACCCAAGCCTTGTTGTATGCTTTGGAAGAAGGCGAATATGATGCAGCTTTTGGCGGAGCGCGGCGCGACGAGGAGAAATCTCGCGCAAAAGAACGAGTCTACTCATTCAGGGATTCGTTTGGTCAGTGGGACCCAAAAAACCAGCGCCCGGAGCTGTGGAATCTATACAACGGGCGCATCAAAAAACGCGAGAGCATTCGTGTATTTCCTCTGTCGAATTGGACCGAACTCGATGTCTGGATGTATGTCTACACCGAAAATATCCCAGTAGTACCGATGTATTTCGCTGCCGAACGAGAGATGATCCAGCGCGAGGGCAGACTGGTCCCCATATACAACGGCACTCAGCTTCGTGAGGGAGAAAAACCGGAAACACTGGTCTGCCGCTTCAGAACTTTAGGATGCTATCCCTGTACGGGAGCGGTGAAATCTACGGCATCGAACCTGAAAGAGATCATAGAGGAGATGATGGTCGCCAGGCATTCGGAGCGAATCACCCGACTCATCGACCACGATCAAGACAGCTCGATGGAGCAAAAAAAACGAGAAGGATACTTCTAAATCAAACCGCGTTAGAAAGCTGATAGTTGTTTGGAGCCGACATATAATCTGGATTCAATAATAAGAAATTCACTGACTCAGGACCTGCTGCGATTCACCACAGCAGGCAGCGTCGACGATGGCAAATCCACACTCATAGGCCGCTTGCTGCACGATTCAAAGAATATCTATGAGGACCATCTGTCATCTCTCGAAAAGGATTCCCGGACTGCCGGGCGCGATGAGATCGATTTTGCGATGCTCACCGACGGGCTAAAAGCTGAACGGGAGCAAGGGATTACCATCGACGTCGCTTACCGGCATTTTTCTACCCCAAAACGACGATTTATCATAGCCGATACGCCAGGCCACGAGCAGTATACGCGGAATATGGTCACCGGAGCATCGACGGCCAACCTGGCCATTATATTGATTGACGCTAAAAACGGCGTGCTCACCCAGTCCAAGCGCCACGGCTTTATCGCGTCGCTGCTCGGAATTCCTCACCTTGTGGTGGCCGTCAATAAGATGGATCTCGTCGATTATTCCGAAGATGTGTTCAACTCCATCGTCGATGAATATACCGCATTCTGTGCTAAACTTTCGCCGCGAGATGTCGTATTCATCCCGATGAGCGCATTTTATGGAGACAACGTAGTTGTTCACAGCCCGAATATGCCCTGGTATGATGGCTCGCCGCTTCTTTCCCATTTGGAGAATGTGCACATCGCCAGCGACCAAAACCTGATCGATTTTAGATTCCCCGTTCAGTATGTGCTGCGGCCCAATCAGGACTTCAGGGGCTTTTGCGGGACTGTAGCGTCGGGAGTGGTGCGGGTGGGGGAAGAAGTTGTGGTGCTGCCCTCCGGCAGGGTCACCCGTGTCGAAAGAATACTGACTGCGGGCCAGGATGTGGAGATAGCTTTCCCGCCGCAGTCGATAGCCGTATGTCTTGCCGATGAGATCGATATTAGCCGCGGCGACATGATCGCACACCCCGCCAACGTGCCCTGGCTAGCCAGTGAGGTTGAGGCGCTGCTGATTTGGATGGATACCCAGCCGCTCAATCTCAATAGGCGTTATGTAATCAAACATACCACAAAAACTGTGCGGGGACGTATTTCCACGCTCAAATATAAAATCGATCCAAACACACTCAGCCGCCAATCGACCGATACATTGCATCTCAATGATATCGGGAGAATAGAACTGCAGTTGCTAAAACCTGTTCTGTGCGACGAATACACGACCAATCGCCACACCGGCAGCTTCATAGTTATCGACCCGGACACCAATTTTACTGTGGCGGCTGGGATGGTGATAGACCGATCGCATACCTATCAGCGGGCCGCGGCGGGCAGTATGACTGCGAAACAGAAGAATCTGACCCCGCATATCGGGCATGTGACTGCTCAGGAGCGGCGCAGATTATTTGGACACCGTCCTGTTACGATCTGGATGACAGGGCTGAGCGGGTCGGGCAAATCCACCCTTGCTTATGCGGTCGAAAAGAGACTGACTGAAGATGGGCATGCGTGCTTTGTTTTGGACGGCGACAATGTGCGTCACGGGCTGAACCGAGACCTTGGATTTTCGGCTGACGACAGGTTTGAGAACATCCGACGTGTTGCCGAAGTTGCAAGGTTAATGAACGAATCCGGTTTGATAGTCATCGCGTCGTTCATTTCGCCGTATCGAGCCGATAGAGCGAATGCCTGTCGAATCATTGGTGAAAGCAGCTTTTCGGAAGTGTATGTGAATGCATCCCTCGAAGCTTGCGAAAAACGCGATCCGAAGCGGCTGTATGCAAAAGCGCGAAGAGGGGAGATTGCGGACTTCACAGGCATATCGGCGCCGTACGAGCCGCCCGAGCAGCCGGATTTAGCTATAGATTCGGAAAATGAGACGCTCGAACACAACGTCGCCGCAATTCTCGCCTATCTAAAACGTGCGGGTTTCACGAGCTAATATAACCCAGTTCTATCAAATCTTCCCGCAAAAAATCGAAGTCATGTTCGCCGTCATCGGTCTTCCACCTGCCCACTGCTTGGGGGTTTACTTCGATTTTGGCCAGCTCCATACCCAGGAATTGTTAGATGCGTTTCAATGTGGCGTGCTGATTGAGCACGAAGTCCTCGAAGCGCACTTCGATCCAATGCTTCGGTTTCGGCGTCGATTTTACGATCTCACGCTGATATTTCCAGCTTACTGCTCTGCTCAATCGCAGGTCGTCGGTCCGATCCCAAGGCACGCCGAAATCCGATAGATTATCGGTCATATGCCCACCCAGGATAGAGTCGCGTGGATCACGTGTCCAATCAATATAAAATATATCCGGGAACATTCGCACGATCCACGGATACACCAAAGTAGTCTCCGGCAGCTTCCAGCCTTTGTTATCGGATTCATCAGACAGCACCGACGCCAGATAAGACTCCACCAACCGTATAAATTCAGGGTCGATAGGCATTTCGTGCAGTTTTGAAAAGTCCCAGTTCAGCCCGCCAGTATGAATAACATATTTTGACATAACCCGGCAGGCTTCATACATATCCTCGGCAGGGATAAGATCTCCAGAGCCATTAATCTCCGCACCCATAAAAAAACCAGAGGCGGAGAGGGTATGCGACATTGCACGCGTGCCCCCGTGACCTCTGCCGATCACCGTTACCATCATCTAACGAAAATCCCCCAAGTCACTTTCTATTTTCAGAATACCGTAATTCCAGTTGCACCGGCCATTAAAACTCGTGCTATTCTTATGTGAAAAGCGTGCTATCAGTCAGAGTCCGCGCAATCTTTTGCTACATTCGTCAGCGACTCTCCCGCCAAACGCATCGTCAGCCACCCATCCATCGCCTCCGCGCCCAGTGCATCATAAAAATCAATGGCAGGCTGATTCCAACGCAGCACCTGCCATTCCATCCTGCCGCATTTTCGCTGAACTGCAATATGCGCTATGTTTGCGAACATAGCTTTGCCTATGCCCCTGCCGCGCAGATGAGGGCGGACATATATATCCTCCAAATACAGCCCGGCACGGCCAAGAAACGTGGACATCGAGTGAAAGAAGATGGCATACCCCGCAGGCTCATCGTCGAAGTATGCCATCAAAGCCTCGGCGACTGGGCGATCCCCGAAGAGAGCCTCTCTCATAGATTCCTCAGTCGCCTCCAAAGTGTGGGTGAGCTTTTCATAATCGGCAAGCTCACGAATCAAATCGAGCATCAAAGCAACGTCATCGGGCGTCGCTTCTCGGATAATCAAGCTGGATAATTCAGGTAAGCTATTCACCTATTTCCCTAGCTGCTGGGCCAGCCAGGCCGCTCGATTGGAGGTAATTCCGTCAACCCCGGCTTCGACCAATCGCTTCGCCTCATTAGCATCGTCGCAGGTCCATACATACATCTTCAATCCCGCCGCCTTGACCTGATCGACATACTCTTTGGTCACTTTTCTATATTCGATGTTAAGACCATCGAGATTGTTTTCCAGACAGGCCTTGATGATGTTGTCGCCATAGGGCTTCTGCTTACCTTCAGCATCCTTACCGGGGGAGCTAAGATAATACACCTGCAAGTCCGGCATCATTTTTTTTGCCGCCGCGCAAACATCCAGACCGAAGCTGATTATAGTGACTTGTGAGCGCTTTCCGCTCTTATCAAGCTCATCGCGCAAGAACGGCATAATCTCCGGGCCGCATTTGATCTCACAGAATAAAACTCCCCCCTTGGGTATCGTTGCCAATGCCTCGCTGATGAACGGCATCTTCTCGCCTGTATATTTATCGCCCTTCCACTTGCCGACATCGAGCTTCCGCAGGTCTTGCGAATCGCTGTTCTTGACAACCATGTCGACGCCGCTGGTGCGCTTCGTATTACCATCATGCATGCAGATAATTTTGTTATCCTTGGTCAGATAACAATCCAATTCGACACCCGGCACGCCGGTCTTCCAAGCCTGATTAAACGCTGCAAGCGTGTTTTCCGGCGCTATATACGATTCGCCTCTGTGTGCTACCAATAACATTTTTTTCTTCCCCTTCGTCTTCGCCGAAGCACCGCTGATCCCAGCAGCAAACAACATCACGACTGCGCATACTAACAATAATACTCTAGACATTTTGTCTTCCACCTTACTTCGGGCTGG
>JAAYKG010000068.1 GCA_012522555.1 Armatimonadota bacterium | reverse complement strand
TTCGCTCACAAAGCCTGGCAGACCCTGCGTCTTCAACCCCCGGTCGATTTGCATAAAGTGGCCGACAGGCTCGGAATAGAGGTCTGCGAACGCGAATTCTCAAAGGAAATCGACGGGCTATATCTGCGCCTGCCGGATGTGCCTCCGATTGTCGCTATCAACAATTCCTACATTAAACCACCCACTCGCCGCCGTTTTACCCTGGCCCACGAGATCGGCCACCATTTGCTCGGTGCGCATATACAGCCCGGGTCCAGACTATTTTTCCTCGACACAGCAAAGATGAAGACATCGCCAATGGAACGGGCCTGTGATCGATTCGCTGCTCTGCTGCTTATGCCTCAGGACTTAGTGCTGCTTTACTATGAGGAGCTTGCGTTTAATCCTCAAAACCGTGTGAACATTATGGCCAAGAGATTCGAGGTGTCGGCTGTGGCGTTGAAGAGAAGGTTAAGAGAACTCGACCTGCCGACTTACATATATAAATAGGTAGCGCCTCGTGCGTTACCCTCCAGCGTAGGGCCAATGTGCAAACAAATACTGTGTGATGTGTTAGTGCTAAGGCCGTGAGCCTGATTGCTTGCCCTCGCCCTCACCCTAACCCTCTCCCCCAGGAGAGGGGACTTTGAGCCTAATCTTCTTCCCAGGAAAGGGAACCAGTTGCTCCCTCCCCCCTTGACGTAGGAACAATTTACCCCCTCTCCCTCGAGGGAGAGGGCTGGGGTGAGGGGGAAGCCGTATTTAAGCGCATAAGTTCCGGACACGCCCGCGCAAATATTGACCCCCTCCGCCTGCTGTGCTAACATATAACGACACTTTTTCTTAATGTGGCGAGCGGTTCAGGCAAGCGCTGAACCAATTGCAATTCGTTTAAGTATATATTCTGGCTACCCGCCGAAACTTTAGCGGCGAGCCGGTATTTTGTGGAGGCAGGCAGTTGAGAAGCGACGTCTTACGCACGGGAATGGAGCGGGCAGCCGCAAGATCGTTGATCAAGGCTATGGGGTATACCGATGAGGAGATGTATCGCCCCCTCGTCGGAGTGGCAAACTCCTGGAATGAGATTGTGCCTGGGCATATTCAACTCGACAAAATTGCCGACGCCGTCAAAGCTGGGGTGCGGATGGCCGGCGGGACCCCGATGGAGTTCGGGGTGATAGGCATGTGCGATGGTATCGCAATGGGCCACGAGGGCATGAAATATTCCCTGGTCACCCGCGAGATTATCGCCGACTCAATTGAATGCATCGCGAAGGCGCACGCATTCGATGCGCTGGTCCTGATCCCCAACTGCGACAAGATCGTGCCCGGCATGCTTATGGCCGCCGCGCGAGTAAATATTCCCACAGTGGTGATCAGCGGCGGGCCGATGATGGCCGGTCGATACCGAGGCAGAAATATCTCCGTGAGCCAGATGTTCGAAGGTGCGGGAGCCTTGCTGGCAGGCAACATCACCGAAGATGACCTTTGCGAGATGGAAAACGAGGCCTGCCCGGGATGCGGGAGCTGCGCTGGTATGTTTACGGCAAACTCTATGAACTGCCTGACCGAAGCGATCGGTATGGGACTCCCCGGCAACGGCACCATCCCAGCGGTACATGCTGCGCGAACGCGTTTGGCAAAGCACGCGGGAATGAAGGTGATGGAGCTTCTGGAGAAGAACATCAAGCCGCGCGATATTATGACGCCGGCCGCGTTCGCTAATGCGCTGGCTGTGGATATGGCGCTGGGCTGCTCGACCAACACCACTCTACACATCCCTGCTATCGCCCACGAGGCCAAAGTTGAATTCACGCTGGATTCGCTCAATGAGATCAGTAAGCGCACTCCGCACCTGGCCACTCTAAGCCCTGCGGTGGCGCACCCAGAATTGCTGACTGATGCCGCTCAGATGGACACTCCATCTCACCAGCAGGCCATACATCATATTCAGGACCTCGACGAGGCCGGCGGGGTGCCGGCTGTGCTTAAAGAACTTGGTAAGCTGGGGCTTATTGATCTCGATGTGAAGACGGTTACAGGCAACACCCTTGGTGTGAACATATCCGGTGTGGTCAATCGCAACCCGGACGTGATCCGCCCGGCCGATAATCCGTATCACGAAGAAGGTGGGCTTGCCGTTCTGAAAGGCAACCTCGCGCCTGATGGGTCAGTTGTCAAGCAGTCGGCGGTGGAGCCGGAGGCTTGGGTGTTCGAAGGTCGGGCGAGAGTCTTTGAGTGCGAGGACGATGCTGTTAGAGAACTTTTGGCAGGCAAAATCAATAAAGGTGAAGTGATAGTTATTCGCAATGAGGGGCCAAAAGGCGGACCGGGGATGCGCGAAATGCTCACCGCCACCGCCACGGTTTCCGGCATGGGGATGGGTAAGGACATCGCGCTTATCACGGACGGTCGCTTCTCTGGGGCCTCTCGTGGGGCGTGTATCGGCCATATTTCCCCTGAAGCTGCTTCCGGCGGGCCGATCGGGCTGCTCAAAGAAGGCGATATAATTTCTATAGATATTCCGGGCAAACGTCTGGATGTCAAGCTCTCCGATGAAGAGCTTGCTGCTCGGCGAGCGGAGTGGAAAGCTCCCCAGCCGAGAGTGAAGGAGGGGTATCTCGCGCGTTATGCGCGGATGGTCTCCTCGGCTTCAACAGGTGCGATCATAGAGTAAAACGGCATCAATCGTCAGCCGCCGGCTCCCAGCCATCAGCGGGCGGTTCCTGTTTTGATTGCCGTGGTTGATGGCCAAGGAGCTTTTATCGTGAAAATGAACGGAGCAAATGCTCTGATCCAATCTCTTGTGGATCAGGGAGTAGATATGGTCTTCGGTATACCGGGCGGGGTGATGATTCCCATCTACGATGCCTTGTATGGTCGAGAAGATCTCAAAAATATGCTGATGCGCCACGAGCAGGGCGCAGGCCACGCGGCTGATGGGTATGCACGAGCCACCGGTAAGGTCGGAGTGTGTTTCGCGACCTCCGGCCCAGGCGCGACCAACCTCGTCACCGGCCTTGCCAATGCGCATATGGATTCGATCCCTGTGCTTGCCGTCACCGGCCAGGTGCGAACCACATCCCTTGGTAAAGACGCATTCCAGGAAGCCGATACATTTGGCATTACCATGCCTGTAACCAAGCACAACTTTCTAGTGAGCGATGTCAACGATGTGCCTAGAACCATCGCGGAAGCAATGTACATTGCGCAGACAGGCAGACCCGGCCCTGTGCTTGTCGACGTGCCGATGGATGTTTCATTGGCGGAGGTTGATTACCAGCCGATCACCGAAGTGAAGATGCGAAGCTATTCGCCGCACATCGACATTGATGAAGCTATGGTCGAACAGGCGGCGGCGCTGATAAATGAGGCGAAGCGGCCGGTGCTGTATGTGGGCGGGGGTGTGATTACTTCCGGTGCGAATGAAGAATTGACCAGGCTGTCTGAAAAAACGCACATCCTGGTAACAAATACGCTTCTCGGCAAGGGCGCGATTTCGGAATATCATCCGCATTCGCTCGGCATGTTGGGCATGCACGGCACAGCCTACGCCAACCATGCTGTGAATGAGTGCGACTTGTTGATCGCAGTCGGTGCGCGGTTTGACGACCGGGTGACCGGCAAACTGGCCGCGTTCGCTCAAAGAGCCAAGGTTATACACATAGACATCGACCCGGCTGAGATCGACAAAACCGTGCAAACGACGGTTCCGGTGCTTGGCGATTGCAAAGAAGCGCTCGCGATGCTTGTGGAAAAGGTTCAGCCGCGCGAAGAGACGGATTGGAACAAGAAGATCATGCAGTGGAAGAGAGAGTTTGCGCTGCAATGCCCGGCAAATGAAGGCGCGCTGCAGCCTCAGTGTGTGATCGCCAAAATCTCTGATATGACTAAAGGTGAAGCGATAGTGGTGACGGACGTTGGCCAGAACCAGATGTTCTCCGCGCTATACTATTCCACCACCAAGCCTCGCCGGTGGCTTTCTTCCGGCGGGTTGGGTACCATGGGGTATGGCTTCCCTGCATCCATAGGCGCTCAGGTCGGCCGACCGGACCTGCCTGTGTTCTGTATCTGCGGCGATGGTGGGTTCCAGATGACTCTGCAGGAACTGGCGGCGGCAGTCGAACACAAGTTGCCTATAAAAATTATCCTCCTGAACAATCAGTATTTGGGGATGGTGCGCCAATGGCAGGAGCTGTTCTGGAACGGGCGATATTCGGGCGTGGACATCTCCGTGCAGCCCGATTTCAAGATGCTCGCCGAAGCTTACGGCGCCGAGGGTATGCGCGTGAAGCATCCTGACGAGGTGGACGGGGCGCTTGCGAGGGCGATGGAAATAAACGATCGGCCCACCCTGATCGACTTCCAGATCAACCCGCAGGAGAATGTGTTCCCGATGATCCCGGCTGGCCAAAGCATCGAAGAGATGATGGTCAACAGGCCTAAGGGGAGTTAGAAATATGCCAAAACTAATGCAGCATACTATAACCGTGCTGGTCGACAACAAGCCTGGCGTGCTGGCCAGAATATCCGGCCTGTTCGCGCGGAGAGGGTTTAACATAGAGTCGCTGGCGGTAAGCATCACCGACGATCCGACAGTTTCGCGAATGACAATCGTTGCTTCTGGTGATGATTCGACACTGGATCAGATCAACAAACAGACCAGCAAACTGATCGACGTCATCAAACTCGTCGATTACAGCCAGATTCCTATCATCGAAAGGGAACTTGCGCTTATCAAAGTCAAGGCCGAGCCTGTGCATCGTGCGGAGATTATGCAGATTGTCGATATTTTCCGAGCGAAGATCATCGACATCAGCGTCACGTCGTTCACAATCGAGGTGACCGGCGGCCTTGATAAGGTCGATGCTATCGAGAACCTTTTGAGGCCATACGGGATTATGGAGGTTGTGCGAACGGGCAAGATTGCTATGGCTCGCGGCGCTCATACGGCGATATAGTAAAACATCAAAGACCGCATTTGAAATGTATTCTAAAGGAGAGCGGTAGTCAGGGACTCGTTTTTGATGCCCGACTGCCGGTCTCCAATATCTAAATTGGAGGGCATAATGCCGGCTAAAGTATACTACGATTCAGACGCAAATCTCGAGGTGCTCAAGGGTAAAAAGATCGCCATCATAGGTTATGGCAGTCAAGGTCATGCACAGGCCCAAAATCTGCGCGACAGCGGTTTAGACGTGATCGTTGCCGACCTTCCGAACACGGATAACTGGAAGCTCGCCGAGGAGCACGGCTTCAAGCCGACCACCGCTGCTGAGGCGGCGAAGCAGGCGGATGTCATACAGATTCTCACCGAGGACGAGGTTCAGGGTATCGTATATGAAAACGAAGTTAAGCCAGGGCTGTCGGCGGGCAAAACCCTGCTGTTTTCACATGGTTTTAATATCCACTTCGGACAGATCGTGCCGCCGGCTGATGTCGACGTGATTATGGTCGCTCCGAAAGGCCCCGGCCACCTCGTTCGACGGGTCTACACCGAGGGCGCGGGAGTGCCCGCACTGATCGCTGTATACCAGGATGCTTCCGGTAAGGCCAAGGATACCGCGCTCGCCTATGCGAAGGGGCTTGGCGCAACAAAGGTCGGCGTTCTTGAGACCACTTTTGAAGAGGAGACGGAAACTGATCTCTTCGGCGAGCAGGCAGTTTTGTGCGGCGGATGCACAGCGTTGGTGCAGGCCGGATTCGAGACCCTCGTTGAGGCCGGTTATCAGCCGGAGATAGCATATTTTGAGTGCCTGCATGAGCTAAAGCTGATCGTCGATTTGATGTATGAGGGCGGCATGGACTATATGCGCTACTCGATTTCCAACACCGCCGAATATGGCGATTATAGCCGGGGGCCGCGGGTCATCACCGATGAGGTTCGCGAGGAGATGGCGGAGATACTCTACGAGATCCAGAGCGGCGAGTTCGCCAGGGAGTGGATTTTGGAGAACAAGGCCGGACGCCCGGTTCTCAATGCTGCCCGCAGGCACAGCAAGGAATTGCTGATCGAAGAGGTTGGCGGGGAACTGCGTGAGATGATGCCTTGGCTGAAGAAGAGGGCTTAATCATCAATAAGGAGTGAAGTTGGAGAGCAGGGCTAGGCTCTGCTCTCCGCTGCGTTAATATATGCTCAAATGTGCCGCAATTGTGCTGATGATAGTGAGTTTGTTGACTATGGGTGCTAGTGCTCAAACGGCGTTAAAATCGCCTGTGAAGGTTATTTTCGATACCGATATTGGCGGTGACATCGACGATGCGCTGGCGTTGGCGATGCTGCATGCGCTCGCCGATCGCTCTGAAGTGGAAATCCTCGCCGTCACCATCAGTAAAGACAATCCCTACAGCGCCGTTCATACGGATATAATCAACCGGTTCTACGGCCGCCCGAATATCCCGATTGGGGTCGTCAAAAAAGGCAAACGGCCCGAGGATGGATATTCTAAAACTGTAGCTATGCGCAAGTTAAATGGCGAATTTGTCTACCCGAGGGGGCTTCAATCCGGGGATGATGCGCCGGAGGCGATTGGCCTTATTCGCAAAATTCTCGCTCAGGAGCCGGACGGGTCGGTCGTGATGTTGAGCGTGGGGCCGATGACGAATATGGCACGATTGCTCCAATCTACTCCTGATGAACACTCCGGCCTCAACGGAATCGAACTGGTTGGGCGCAAGATCAAAAGCTATGTCACTATGGCTGGAGAATTCAGGCCGGGCGCCGCGCCGGAGTTTAACATCCATATCGACGCTCCGGCGGCCAAGACTGTCTTCGACCAGTGGCCGACCGCAATAATAGCCTCGGGATATGACGTTGGCGAGGCAGTGAATTATCCCGCGGAGAGCGTAGAAAAAGACTTCGGATATGTTCGGGATCACCCGGTAGCCGAGGCGTATCGCGAATATGCTAAAATGCCGTACGATCGTCCGACCTGGGATTTGAGCGCAGTTTTATATGCTGCCCGGCCTGATCGCGGTTATTTCGATTTATCTGAGGCGGGTTGGATCACGGTCGACGACAAAGGCGCGACACATTTTGCGAAAGCTAACGACGGCAGGCATCGTTACTTCATTCTTCCGACGGAAAATCGCAGCCGGGTTCTTGAGGCTTACTTGTGGTTGGTGTCAGAGCCGCCGCGTAATAATTCGAGTCGACAAGGAAAATAATGTCGCAACGAAGCGCAAAAGACGCTGCACTGGATTATTTCGCGCAGAGATATAACTGCACGGAATCTGTGCTGTTGGGCTTAATTGAATATTATAATTTAGATTGCGAATGTGCGCCGAGAATAGCCAGTGGTTTCGGAGGCGGGGTGGGGCAGTGCGGAGATTTGTGCGGCGCTGTTTCAGGAGCTGTGATGGCGATTGGCCTGATCTTTGGAAGGGATGATCTATCGAATCCGGATCAGAAGACAATTTGTTACAATAAAGTGGAGCAGCTAATCGAGTTGTTTGAAGCGGAATTTGGCACTCTTGAGTGCAGCGCACTGACCGATTGTGAGATGCGCACTCCGGAAGGCCGGGCGCGTGCTAAGGAGTTGGATTTACACAACACGCTTTGCCCGAAATATGTGGCGTTTGCAGCCCGGGCTACCTCGTCGATTGTCGGCGAGTGAGGCCGAAGTGAACTTATATGGCGTATCGCAGATAGTTATAATAAGCGGCGGTTATCCGCCGCATTCTTGAGCTTAGAGGTGTAGTGATGGCAAGAAAAATTCGTATTTTCGATACCACGCTGCGTGATGGGGAGCAATCCCCCGGCGCGAGCATGAACATCGAAGAAAAGCTGGAAGTTGCAAAGCAGTTGGCGCGGCTGAAAGTCGATGTGATCGAGGCGGGGTTCCCGATCTCATCGCCAGGAGACTTCGAGTCTGTCAAAGCAGTCGCCGAGACGGTCAAAGGGCCGGCGGTTGCTGGGCTGTGTCGCGCTGCGAATGCCGACATAGATCGCGCCTGGGAAGCCTTGCAACATGCGAAAAAACCGCTGATTCATACGTTTCTGGCAACATCGGACATACACCTCGAAAAGAAGCTCAAGAAAACAAGATTAGAAGCTCTCGACATCGCCGTCGCCGCAGTTAAGCGTGCGAAGGGCTACACAGAAGAAGTGGAGTTCTCCGCGGAGGATGCTTCTCGCAGCGATTTCGATTATCTGTGCCAGGTAGTCGAAGCGGTCATCGACGCGGGCGCGACTATTGTGAACCTGCCCGATACCGTCGGCTACGCGATTCCAAGCGAGTACGGTGAGATGATCCGACGGGTTATCGAGACTGTCCCAAATTCCAAAAAAGCCATTTTCAGCGTACACTGTCATAACGACCTGGGGCTGGGTGTCGCAAACTCGCTGGCGGCCGTCGCAAATGGCGCGGGCCAGGTCGAGTGCACTATCAATGGACTTGGGGAGCGTGCCGGCAACGCCGCGATGGAGGAGGTTGTGATGGCGATACATACTCGCACCGACCTGTTTAAGGCTACCACCGGCATCAATACGAGAGAAATTTACCGTGCCAGCCGGCTGGTCTCCGACGTAACCGGGCTGGATGTCCAGGTGAACAAAGCGATCGTTGGGATGAATGCATTTGCCCACGAGGCCGGCATTCACCAGCACGGGGTCATGCAGGATAAGCGCACCTACGAGATAATGGACGCTGAGTCTGTTGGCCTGACCGAAAGCAAACTGGTTTTGGGTAAACACTCAGGCCGCCACGCTTTTGAGGATCGTTTGAAGTCCATGGGCTATCATCTGGGCAAGGCCGAACTTGACAAAGCTTTCGCTCGGTTTAAGATTACCGCTGACAAGAAAAAAGAGATTTTTGATGAAGATCTGGAAGCGATCGTTGCCGATGAGGCCTACACGATTCCGTCCAAATATGAGCTTACATATATGAACGTGATGAGCAGCCTCGAGGGTATCCCGACCGCCACAATCAAGCTCAAAAGCGATTGCGGGGACATCGTAGAGGCGGGCATTGGAGTGGGGTCAGTTGACGCGATCTATAAAACTATCGATAAAATGGTCGAGGCGGAGTATTGCCTGGTTGATTTCGTTGTCAAATCGGTCACGGGTGGCACCGATGCCCTCGGTGAGGTGACGATAAAACTGGAAGCGGCCAATGGAGAGATATACACGGGTCGCGGCGCGAGCCTCGATGTAGTGGAAGCCGCCGCCAAGGCCTACGTCAATGCGATCAACAAGCTCGCCCATTACGAAAAACTGCGTGGCAATGGCGGCAAACCAAAGGACAAAGCGACCCTCTAACCGCGTATCCCCTCTCCCTCTTGTGAGAGGGTTAGGACCACTTTCCCCTTTCCCTCTGGGAGAAGGGTTAGGGTGAGGGGCATTTCACAATAGACTGGGGACTCATACATGGGACAAACAATAACCCAAAAAATACTGGCTGCACACTGCGGCAAAGAGGCTGTCGAGCCTGGAGAACTGGTCAACGCTCGCCTGGATATGGTGCTGGGTAACGACATCACCGCTCCGATTGCGATTGCCGAATTTGCGAAAATCGGCGCGGAGACAGTGTTCGACAAGGATCGCGTCGCACTTGTGCCGGATCATTCAACACCAAACAAGGATATCAAATCGGCCCAACTCGTGAAAATTCTGCGCGACTTCGCCCGACTGCACAACATTACAAACTTTTTTGAAATTGGCAAAATGGGCATCGAGCACACCCTGCTGCCGGATGAGGGCCTTGTGCTGCCGGGCGACGCCATAATCGGCGCCGACAGCCACACATGCACCTATGGCGCACTGGGCGCCTTCTCCACCGGGGTCGGCTCGACAGATTTGGCCTGCGCGATGGCGCTGGGGGAGACCTGGTTCAAGGTTCCTGAGGCTATCAAGTTTATATACTACGGAAAGATGCCGAAATGGGTGAGCGGCAAAGATTTGATCCTGTATACAATCGGCAAAATCGGCGTTGATGGAGCGCTCTACAGCACGATGGAGTTCACAGGTGAGACAATATCCGAGCTTGATATGGCTGGTCGGTTTACAATGTGCAATATGGCGATCGAAGCGGGCGGCAAGAACGGAATCATCGAACCGGACGAAAAGACCCTTGCGTATGTGAATCCGCGTGCCAAACGGGAGTTTAAGCTATATAAGAGCGACCCGGATGCAGCTTATAAAGATGTCATCGAAATCGATGTCTCGAAGCTGGAGCCGATCGTCAGCTTCCCGCATCTGCCTGAAAACGCAAGGCCGATATCGGAGGCTGCGCATATCAAGCTCGACCAATCCGTAATAGGGTCGTGCACCAATGGCCGCATCGAGGATCTTCGGGTGGCTGCGGGTATTCTAAAGGGCCGCAAAGTCCATCCGGACGTTCGGTTGATAGTTATCCCGGCGACGCAGGAGATTTATCTACAGTCCATCAAGGAAGGTCTCACCGAGATATTCGTCGAGGCGGGTGGGGCGGTAAGCACTCCGACCTGCGGCCCGTGTTTGGGTGGGCATATGGGTGTGCTTGCCGAGGGTGAGCGTGCTGTTGCGACCACAAATCGCAACTTCGTCGGCCGCATGGGCCACACAAAATCCGAAGTATATCTCGCCAGCCCCGCAATCGCAGCCGCGTCTGCGGTTCTTGGCAGATTGGGCAGCCCCGAGGAACTATCGTAGGAGAGGTTTGGCTATGCTAAAAGGTAAGGTTCATAAATACGGCAGCAACGTCGACACAGACGTTATTATACCGGCTAGGTATCTGAATACCACCGATCCCGCCGAGCTTGCGTCGCACTGCATGGAAGATATAGATGCGGATTTCGTCAAGACTGTCGAGCCTGGCGATATTATCGTCGCTGAAGATAACTTCGGGTGCGGTTCCTCGCGCGAGCATGCGCCGATTGCGATCAAGGCATCCGGTATTTCGTGCGTTGTCGCTAATACATTCGCACGAATATTCTATCGCAACTCCCTCAACACCGGGCTTCCGATATTGGAGTGTCCCGAGGCGGTTGCGGGTATCGGCAGGGGTGATACCGTTGAGGTTGATCTCGGCACCGGCAAAATCACGAATGTCACTACCGGCGCGAGCTTCCAGGCCAAGCCGTTTCCTCCCTTTATGCGCGAACTGATCGAGGTTGGAGGATTGGTGAACTACGCTAAGGCAAAGGTTGGTGAATAGATGTCCACTAAAGCATTCAAGATTGCGGTTCTTCCCGGCGATGGGATCGGCGTCGAAATTGTGCCGCAGGGAATCAAAGCTCTTGATGCAGTAGCAAATAAGCTCGGAATATCATTTGAATATAATGAAGCGCTTGTTGGAGGGGCCGCTATCGACGCAGTGGGAACCCCACTTCCAAAGGAGACTCTTGAGCTTTCGTTAGCCAGCGATGCCGTTTTCTTCGGTGCGGTTGGCGGCGCGAAGTGGGATAATCTCCAGCCAGTCTCGATGCGCCCAGAGCCGGGCGGGCTGTTTCCGCTCAGAAAGTCTCTCGGCGCCTACGCAAATCTTCGGCCGGTCGTTGTATTTGAGTCGCTTACGTCGGCGTCGAGCTTGAAGGCCGATCGGCTTGAAGGGGGCCTGGATATTCTCTTTGTGCGCGAACTTACCGGAGGAATATATTTCGGTAAACCCAAAGAAAGACGCGAGATTGATGGTGAAGTCGTCGCTATCGACACGTGCTCATATAGCGATTTCGAGATCAGGCGCATAGCTCATATGGCTTTTCTGCAGGCTCGCAGACGATCAGGAATCGTCCATTCGATCGACAAAGCGAATGTAATGGAAACTTCTCGGTTGTGGCGAGAAGTCGTGACCGAAGTGGCCGAGCAGTATCCCGACGTCAAACTGACACATATGCTCGCCGACAACTGCGGCATGCAACTGCTGCGCAACCCCAAGCAGTTCGATGTAATTCTGGCGGACAATTTGTTTGGCGATTTGCTGACCGACGAAGCTGCTATGCTGGCGGGTTCGCTGGGAATGCTGCCGTCTGCAAGCATCGGCGAACAGCACGGCGGGCTTTACGAACCTATACACGGATCAGCGCCGGACATCGCAGGCCAGGACATCGCCAATCCAATCGCTACTATTTTGACCGCCGCGATGATGCTGCGCTACGCCTGCGATTGCCCGGATGGGGCGGTGATGATTCGATGCGCGGTAGAATCAGTTTTGAACGAAGGCTATCGCTCCAGCGATATAGCAACTGAATACTCTAATGTCGTGTCGTGCAGCAAAATGGGAGATCTGATCGCAGACAAAATATTGCAGGACTAGCGACGGTTTGGCGATGAGGAATAGATATGCCTAAAATAGCAATTTATGATACAACACTTCGTGACGGGACCCAGGGCGAGGGGGTTAGTTTCTCTGCTGAAGAGAAACTCAAGGTCGCGCGCAAACTCGATGCATTCGGCGTCGCATACATCGAAGGCGGATGGCCAGGCTCCAATCCCAAAGATGTCGAGTTCTTCGAGCTGGCCAAAAAAGTAGGGTTTGAAACCTCCAAGCTCACGGCATTCGGCAGCACCCGCCGGGCTAATCTGACTGCGGCTGAAGATCCGCAGATTCTCAAACTCATCGAAGCCGAGACCCCGACGGTCACCCTTTTCGGCAAATCGTGGGATATGCACGTAACTGAGGTTTTCAGAATATCTCTCGATGAGAATCTCGAAATGATTTACGACTCGATCAAATATCTGGTCGATAACGGCAGGGAGGCGATCTTCGACGCAGAGCACTTCTTTGATGGATACAAACGCAACCCCAAATATGCGCTCTCCGCGCTCGATGCTGCTGCGCGAGCCGGCGCAGCGGTCCTGTCGCTTTGCGATACGAACGGCGGTACGCTGCCATCGGAAGTCGCAGATGTAGTCCGGGTAGTTGTGGATAGGCATCCCAATATATCTGTAGCCATGCATGCACACAATGATTCAGGCCTTGCAATTGCCAACTCAGTGGCTGCCGCCCAGAACGGAGCTACGCAGGTGCAGGGCACTATAAACGGCTACGGCGAACGATGCGGCAATGCGAACACCTGCGCGATTATACCCATATTGGAGCTTAAGCTCGGAATGAAGTGTGTGCCGGATGGTGCGCTGAAGAACCTGACGGCTTTGTCGCGGTGGCTTGACGAAATAGCGAACCGCATACCGGACTACGCTATGCCGTTTGTGGGGGCAAGCGCTTTTGCGCACAAGGCCGGGGTCCATGTCGATGCAGTGACAAAGAACCCGACGACGTACGAACACGTCGACCCGGCCGAAGTCGGCAATCGACGCAGATTCTTGATATCCGAACTGGCCGGCAGCAGCAGCGTTGTGCAGAAAGCCAGAAAGTATGATATCGATCTAGGCAAGAAATCGCCGGAGGTCAAGGCCGTTTTGAATCGGGTGGTCCAGCTCGAACACCAGGGATATTCCTTTGAAGACGCGGAAGCGAGCTTTGAGCTGCTGCTGAAAAAGGCGATGGGGCAATATGAAAAGCTCTTTGAGCTTGTAGGGTTCAGGCTGATTGTTGAAAAGCGTGGGCCACAGGAAGCTCCGATCACCGAAGCTACCCTGAAAATAGCCGTGGATGGGGTCGAAGCGTTCACTGTAGCAGAAGGCGATGGGCCTGTTCATGCCTTGGACAACGCCCTGCGGCTCGCTCTCAAACAATTTTACAGCTACGAACTCGATGGCATCAGGCTCTCCGACTACAAAGTTCGTGTGGTCAATTCCGGTGAGGGGACTGCGGCAAGGGTTCGAACGATCATCGAATCTCGCGATGCCACCGATTCCTGGAGCACGGTCGGAGTGTCTACGAATATAATCGAGGCAAGCTGGCATGCGCTCGCGGACAGTGTCGAATATGGCCTTTTGAGGCAAAAGTGAGAGTAATAGTAGCGGATCAGGCGGGAGTCTGTTTCGGTGTAAAACGTGCGCTCGATCTCGTCTATTCAGAGTGTGAGCGATGCGCATCACTGTCTACGCTTGGTCCGCTGATTCATAATCCGCAGGTAGTAGGCGCACTCGAGGCCAAGGGGGTGCGGGTGGTGCGGCGTGTGGAGGATGCCGATTGTGCAATTGTCCTCCCGTCTCACGGCGTTCCTTACGAGGTTCACCAAGCTGCAAAAGATGCGGGTTTGAACGTAATCGATGCCACGTGCCCGTTTGTCGCCAATGTCCATCGAAGGGTGCGCTCTCTTGCAGCTAAAGGTTTCACGGTCGTTGTTGTTGGCGATTCGGATCATTCTGAGGTCAAGGCTATTCTCAGTGCGGCTGTGGAAAACGCGATTGTGATAAGCTGCGCAGAGGAAGTCGATAACTACGATTGGAGCGGCAAAAAAGTAGGCATAGTCAGCCAGACCACTCAGACTGGCGATCATTTTGGCGAAGTGGTTGGCAAAATAGCCGCCAATTCGGCACAGGTAATGGCTTACAACACGATATGCTACGCTACCCACGAGCGCCAGGCCGCCGCACGAGAACTTGCTCCAACGGTTGAGGCTATGTTTGTTGTAGGCGGTCGCAACAGCGCAAACACCAACCGCCTCGCTGAAATCTGCGAAAGCGCTGGCGTACCGACCTATCATATAGAGACTGCATCTGAAATTGACCCTGCTTGGATTTCGGGAATGGAAGTAGTAGGGTTAACGGCGGGTGCATCTACTCCGCAGTGGATAATCGACGAGGTCAAGCAAAAACTGGAGCGCATCGGCGGTTGATCGTGTCTAAGAATACCAATGGAATCATAGACATAATTGCACAAGACAGCATCGCTGAGGACCTGGGGTGGATGCCTGGCGATGAGATAGTCTCGGTAAATGGCCATACTCTGAGCGACCTCATAGATTATCAATTTTGCACCGCTGAAGAGTATCTGCGCGTAATTATCAAACGCGGGGCCGAAACTGCAGAATTCGAAATCGAAAAAGACATCGATCTTGATCTCGGAATAACATTCAAAGATGCGCTTTTCGACGGGGTGCGCACCTGCGGGGCCAAGTGTGTCTTTTGCTTCGTCGATCAACTCCCTAAAGGACTGCGCAAGTCGCTGTATCTTAAAGATGATGATTTCAGACTGTCATTTTTGCACAGCAACTTTGTCACGTTGACAAATGTCTCCGACAGCGATTTATTTCGGATAATCGAGCAGCGACTCAGCCCGCTTTACGTCTCTGTACACACCACCGCCCCGGCGCTTCGGCAGATGATGCTCGGTCGGCCGTCTCCAGCAATATTAGATCAGATCGATGTTCTAGCTAAAGGCGGAATCACCCTGCACACTCAAGTAGTTCTGTGCCGAAACCTCAACGATTCTGAGAAACTCGACCGGACAATCAGCGAGCTTGGCGCTCGTTATCCTTACGTGAAATCCATCGCAATAGTCCCGGCTGGGCTTACTCCTCACAGGCGGCACAAGAAATCAATTCCTCCGATAGATGCACAATATTCCGCCGATATCTTGGACAATATTAGACGATGGCAACGGCGCTTTAAGTCGGAATATGGGACAAGGCTGGTGTGGGCGGCGGACGAGTTCTACTTGTGCGCAGGCAAAGCTGTTCCAGTTGCGGCGGCCTACGAGGGCTTCCCTCAGATCGGTAACGGCATAGGACTAGTCCGCAAGTTTCAGGACAGCGCCTATCGAGCTAAACGGATATTGTCCGCGCTGCCATCTGATTCAGCGAAAAAGCGTATATCCGTGGCTACCGGCACGCTGGCCGCACCGGTCGTCACAAAATGGGCTGCCACATTTACAGATAAGCTCAAAACTAAAGTTTATCCGATAGAAAACCGCCTCTTTGGTGACACGGTGACTGTGGCGGGGCTAATGGCAGGCAGAGATATAATCGACCAACTGCGGGGCAAACAATTGGGCGATCTCTTGGTGATCCCGTCGATCGCTCTGCGGGATGATACCTTTTTGGACGACGTCAAACTTGTTGATGTCGAGACAGCACTCAACACTCGAGTGGCATCGAGCTACCCGAGTCCCACCGCCTTTATCAGGCTGATAACGAGCCTTTAATACCCGCCGATGCAATTGAGAATGATCTATCACGACCCGACCGGGCCGTCTAAATTCCTCAAGCGCCACATCCGGCGAGAGTAAGGGTCAGCGCCGCCAGCGCGGCAAGCGTTAGGAGAATTTGTCTGAGCTTCATTGCATTCGACCTCCAACAACCGTATTCGCTGTCTTGATATTTTCCAAAAACCGCTGATCCACCAGATATGGGTCCTCCGAAAGCACCACAAAATCGGCGAGCTTGCCGACTTCCAGCGATCCTTTGTCGTGTTCTTCCAATCCGGCGTGCGCACTTCCACATGTATACCCACGCAGCGTCTCATCCACCGTCAAGCACTCTTGCAAACTATCAGGCTCACGATTCACGGCACGATGAATAAGCTCCATCGTATCGAGCCTCTCTACAGGGCAATCCGAACCCATCCCGAATTGAATGCCCATCTGCAGCATAGTTTTGAACGGATACATGTAGCGATACCGCTCCGGCCCGACCCGACGCTGCGACCAGAAATCCGTGACCACAAACTGAGGCTGGATCGAGCCGATTATGTTGAGCCGCGCCATATCTTCGAGGATCTGCTGGCTCATCTGAGCGACGTGCTCGATACGGTGGCGCAGTCGATTGCCTTCATTGCCCTCCGGCGCGGCAATTTCTATCGCCCTGATGGTCTGCAGAATCGCATTATCGCCGATGGCGTGAATAGCTGCCTGGCATCCGTTTTTCTGAATCTCAACCAGCATCTCGGCTAGTTCTTCGGCGGTCCGAAAAAGTTCGCCGCAGTTTCCCGGTTCATCACAAAACTCCTCACACATAGCGCTGGTCCTGGCGCCAAGGGAGCCATCCATAAATATCTTGATCGAACCCATCTTCAAATAATCATCGCCGGAGCCAGTCTTCAAGCCCTCATCAACCAATTTCGACATCAGCTCGTATGGCCACTGAAAGCGCACTCGCACAGGCAGCCTGCCCTCCGAGTTCAGTCTCCTGACAATCCCCAGATGCTGCATCGAGTTAAATTGGCAGTGGACAGTGGTGAGGCCGACTGAACGAGCCTCGCAGAAAGCATGCAGAACGGCCCTTTCAAGTTCTTCATCTGTGTAATCCGGAACCTGATCCCACATCAGGTCTGTATAATCCTCCGTCAGTATCCCAGTCTCCCATTGCTCCTTGCTGAGTCGCCCCTTTACAGGCTGCAGAGCAGCGGTATTTGCGACGACCGCGTGGCGACATAGTCGAACCGCCATCACCGGCACATCTTTGCTCACCTTATCCAAATCGTCTCGAGTTATCCATCTGCCCTCAGCGAACAATTCTTGATCGAATCGCTCCCCGATGATCCATTTGGCCGTCGGATTATTCTTGAGGTGTCGGCGCAAGCGATCCTGGATCTCTGATATGGAGCGGCTATCCGACAGGTCCGCCAACATCGTGCAGGCGATTCCGTGGGTCATCAAGTGGCAGTGAGTGTCGATGCAGCCGGGTATCACCGCTTTGCCGCCCAGGTTGATCTCATCGGCTCCCGCGGATTTCGACCGCACTTCTTCTATGCTCCCAAGCGCAGATATTCGCTCTCCGTCGACTGCCAAAGCCTCGACTTTCGTCCCACCGGCATCCAGAGTGTAAAACATGCCATTTACAAATATTCTCTTCGCCATCAATACGCCTCACTCAGTTGTTCCATTACAACTGTCTCGCTGCCATCGGAATTGACCCGCCTGAAGAAACACGATCGATATCCCTCGTGGCAAGCTGCCCCGGTTTGATCAACCTTAACCACCACGCAGTCCCTATCGCAGTCAACATAAACCGATTTGATCGCCTGGATGTTGCCCGATGTTTCCCCTTTGATCCAGAATCTCTGCCTGGATCTGCTCCAAAAACACGCCCTGCCGCTGGTAAGTGTCTGCGCGACGGCGTCGCGATTCATATACGCCACCATCAGCACATCCCCGTTAGAATCATCCTGAACAACCGCTGGAAGTAGACCATCTTTATCGTATTTAAGGCTATCCAAAAACTTTTCGAGCACCAAGCGCCTCCCGTTACTACTGATTATACAGCCACACACTATATGGCACAGCTATATTCTACATCAACCACTAACCCAACCGCCATAGTTATCTGCTTTTTCAAATCGGGTTGAATTCACTTCGCAAACTTTATGTTTGCAATCTCGAAGTGCGAGCCGGCTGCGTCGGTCGGGTCGAATCGAAGTCCGGACACAGTCCCCTGCCACCTCTGGTTAGCTCCCATATTCACACGATATGTGTGAAATTGATTGTCTCCCGTTGTCTGAAATCTCACGCTTTTTTCTTCATTAAGCGCTTCTCGGTCACCCTTAAAAAACACTTGCGCCTCGCCAGCCCGATCTGTTTTCATTCGGATTTCCAAAAACTTGAACTTATCCGCGTCTATTTTTACCCACCGAGCGGACAATATCGGGTCACGATGCAGAGCCTGAGCGGCTAAGGCTCCGGTTTCGTATTGTGGAGATGTCATCCCCGCATAGGACCAAACTCGATCCGCCGGCTTGGAGAAGTCCCACGCGAATTGGATCGCTGGCATGGCTATGTCATACGGCCCCAAGCCGAGATCCTTAGGGGTGATTATCGCGGGCGGATTTTCACTCACAGAAAATACTTTGCGAATCGCCTCAAGATATTCAAATCCATATTCTGCCGTCGGTTCAATGTAATCCCCTTCGCCAAACTCATTCCATGCTTCGCAGAAGACAAGTTTCTTTCCGCCTGGCGGATTTCTGCGTTCATCATTGAAGTATTCTTTCGCGTTGACCAGCATTTTCTGCCACAAAGCCGCCGATTTACCGGTTCTGACCCGCGCAGACGGCCCGCCCCACGGACGCGAGTCCCATCCGGCTTCGCAAATCGGAATATATGGAATCTCCGACACATCGGATATTCGATTCCAAATATCCTTATAAGCATCCACCATCCACGAATACGGCGCGATAGCCTGGCCCCGATCCCCTGCCGAGGGATAGTTGTAACCGGATATCGCGTTGTACCCCTCATTGGCTAGCTGTTGGGCCCATTCTTTGCCGCCCTGCCCGCAAGCCACGAAATATATCCCTCCTACTTGCGCGTCCTCGCAGAGCTTATTCATTCGGTTAAAGGCGGCCTTGGTCGCTTTGCTGCCCATATCGGTGGTGATGCCGTGCGGATTGAATATGACCATCACGTTTTTGCCGTCGATCTTCAAATAATTCGGCCGGTTGAAGTAGTTGTTGATCCAAAATTGCGTAACTTCAACCATATCCGCCTCGGAATGCGATCCAACGTCATTATGATTCGCCCAAAGCAAACAGAACTTCATTTTGTCTTGATATCTCGACTTCAAGAAGCCGTCGTGCAGCCCTTCCTCCAACCCGCGACTGCCTCTATTCCAATACCAATCATATATGAAAAACCGAATGCCATGCTCCAGCGCCCATTTGATCTGCCAATCGACAACCTCGGGATTGCCGTTATGCGCGTAGCCCAGTATCGGCCTGCGCTCCGGATAGTCGTCGAGCACTGACCACGCAGCCCAGTCCCGCCAGCCCGGGAAATAGTAACACCCCACGAGATAATCCCCTGTGTCGGCGATTTGCGGCTCCGGCACATATGATTGCTTGGACACATCCCGATCCAGCTTCGGATAAATCTTCAATTTTGCCTGTCGCCTATCAGGTTCGGTATTCACTGAATCGGCTCTCGAGACAGCCACAATCTCATCAGCGCTCGCGAAGGTGATATTCCATTCAAAGCGCGCAGTTTTGCCCGCGGGCAGAGAAGATATCGATTTGCCCGGCAGAATTCGAGACGAGTCTCCTCCGGTCAAGGTTATCTGTGCGCTAACGTGACTCGCCGCCGCGCCGCCCGTGTTCTTCACCTCCATCAAGATGACAGCATCGCTTCCGACCCGACTGACAGGGTTGTCGAGCCAAAGTCGGCTGATCTGAATTTCCGCCGGGCCGATGGTTTTGCGTGCAAGGGATATCGAATGCAGTATTATCTCGCTTTCCTCGTCGGAGTCGGATGGGGACAGGCCCACGCGAAGTATGGTTCCGTTCCACTCAGCGATATTTCCCATCTCCACGCTGTACGTATGGAACTTGCCGTCATTCTTCAATTCGATGGGCAGCGTGCTGAGGCTCTGTGAATCGGCCCCAAGCCAGTGGAAAAGTATTTTCTTTGAGGTTTTGGAGGCGATTCGCAGCGACAGTTTCGGGATAGTATCTGACCGAACTTCCAAAGTGGGCGAAAACAGCAGGCAATCACGCCCACCTTTTATATGCCAGCCGTCGCTCGATGCGTCTGATCGTGTGATGTTTGTTAGCGCATTCCAGAGTTCGATATTCTCGGGAAATTGCCAAATCGTGCTCGATGACTTCGTTTTGCTGCCGTCGATTATGCGAATGGACTTCACAGCGTTATGTGTGCCGGACGGGTCCAGGCGAATATGAATGACTCTGTCCAACTTTTGCCAGCAAGGGAAGATGATATACTTATGATACTTTTCATCTCCGATCATCGCGAAATTCTGATGCCATTTCTCACGGAATCCGTTATAAGGTTCCGCTGTTGTATCCGAGTAAAAAAATCTCGCAACTCCACTGCTGTCGCTTTTCATTTCTATCTCGACATACTGCCAAGGCGTGGGTTTGATCTCAAAAAGTTGGCTGATCATTCTGCACACATCGCCGCTGAACGTCATAGCCCCGTCCGATGCATCAACGCCAATCGAGCCTCCCGCCGAACTCCAGCCGAGTGAAGCTCTCGATTCCGAGAACCGCCAGTCTACAGTCGGCTGATCTGCTGAAGTGGCGCTCGAGATGGCGAATGCGACGATAAAAAGGATAAGATGTCTGTGGATCAAAGATCACACCTCGAATCAAAAATTGAGAAGATACACCCAACCCCACCCCGATGTCTCAGGGTGGGGGAATCGCGTTTCAGTTTGCTGCCGCAATGCAGCCTACTGCCGGAATGCGGACTTGGGCTGGCGCAGGTTGTAGGTATTTGTCGTAACCTGCTTCCACTCAAACGGCACAGCGCAGGGGTCTGCGCTCGGCGGAGGATCCACCCATTCCAATCTTGGCGAACACCATGTCACTTCTTGAGCGATCGGGCCCTCCGGATCATATTCAAACGCTTCGCCGCTAAACTTAACCGCGCCGCTTGAATCCGAACCGCTGTAGCTGTTGGTAATCAACCACTTACCATTCGGCAGCTTCTGAACAGACGTAGGTATGAAAGGAATCGTCGCCGGCAGCGGTATGGGCATGGTCGGCGTTGGTGGGTAATTCGGGCAAGCCGAGTTAATCTTGGTCGCAGGATCAGGCAATCTCAGCAACTTACTATAATCCTCAGCCAGCAGCCTTGGACCAACCACCGGCTCCGGCCCGCCGATTTTCGCTTCATAAACTCCATAGTTGTCGCATATCAACAACGCGAGCGCGGGGCTGCCGCCCGGCGTCGAAGGCGGCGTAACTAGCACATCAAAGAATCTCGGGTTCGCAAGTGGTACAACAGCTCCGTTAATTTGAACTCGGTCGCAGCGCGCTGTAATCGTGCCGGATTGCGGGTCGGAATAGTCCCACTCTCCGGCAGCCTGACCTGCCGTCATAGTGCGGTGTCTATATCCAATCGCCATTATCGCCCCGCCCAGGCCAGCCTTACCTTTAGGACTTACACCTCCCATGTCGGTGCCGCTGGAGGTGAAGTTCGAACTGGCCACCCATATATCCTGCACCATACTGTTCGTCCCCGGCACCGAGACCAATTGCAAGCAATCAAAAGCATATCGTTCGTTAAGCGAATCCGTCTTTGATGCCCAATTAAGCTCCGGCAGCACGAACCCGCTTTCGGGGTCTATAAACCTCTGATGAGCAGGATTTCTGGCAGGGTCTATCGCCTCCCCCGCCGAATCTACAAACTGACCATTCTTCACACGATACGTCAGGTCCAGAATCCTGGAGTTACCGGAATCCGCTATCAGGCAATGCACAACCGATGCGACACCGCCGGAAGCGACACTTTCCATCTCCTGCCACATTATCGCGTCTCGTGGGCCGCTGAGCTGCGTCGGTTGCCCAGGGCGAAGCAGTTTCTTAGGATCGGCGAATTTGGTGTATATCCACCGAAGGTATCTTCCTCCGGTGCCGTCAAAGCCGACTCTGCCGGACTTATCAATCTTGCATACCTGGTTCGCACCGGAGTTGCAGAACAGAATCTCTCCCGTGCCAACGTATCTCGCTCTTGAGGGCTTGTTTATCGGCCCCTGTTTGAGTGCCATAGCTTTGCCGGTGCTCTGCGGAACGTTTGCCGGCCAATCGATCGAATCCACTGCCCACGTCACTTCGCCTTGCCCGTCTATTTCAGTAATGCGATTGTTATCTGTCACCAGAGTGGTCGTGTCTGTATAAGCATACAAACCATCCGGCCCAGGGACCATCAGAACCCCGTTTGCGCCTGCTACCGACAGAGCGCTGTCCTGTGACATCTGCCCGCTGCCCACTTTGGTTGTCCAGATCGGCTTTTTGGAGGTGAGCCTGCCCCTGGATTCCCCGGATTCGGTGTCGAGAGCATAAAGGTAGCCATCATCACAAGTGAAGTAAACAGTATTTCCGATGACAGTTGGTGGCGAATGAATGCCGCTGCAATTGTGATCGTCGACCACATAATACCACAGCAGATTGTTCCAACCGCTCAAATCTACCGCGTCGCTGGATGCGGTTCTGGCGTTGGACATATCGAGCGCTCCCGGCCCCCACGTCGTCCAATCAATCGGAACCTCCACGTTGTCCAGATAGACCCAAACCGGCAGCGACGGAGAAAATGTATTGGTATCCACCATCATCTTCTGGATTTTTGTCTTGCTGAAATCATCAAACGTTATGGTGCCGGTGTCGTAATCGACGCTTATACCAGTGGTAGAAACGTCGCCACTGGATATATCTCTCGCATCCATCAGTGGTATCCCACTGCTGGCATCGTTAATCAGATTCGGCTGCCATATTCGGACGTTGTAGTGGCCCTCGTTGTTTCCCTTCCAAAGGGATTTGGGGCGCCTGATAGGCTTGCCGTTAGAGTCATATCCCCCGCCTTCGGTTATTCTGACAACGCATTCCGCGGACGATCGCAGGCACAACAGCGCTCCTCTCGGGCCGTCCTCCGATCCGGACACGGTGACAAAAACTTTTCCGTCTGAGAACGCAGGAGACGAACTGGGCTGCGGGTTGATCATCGGCCCCTTCGGGGTTTGGATCACACCAGGCAAATCGACATTCACTCCGAATGATGGGTCGACCCCCGAGTGTAGGAAGTAGTGCCATTTCAGCTTGCCATTCGTCGCTACCCCTCCGTCATTGGCATACGTCAGTATGGAGCCGCCGGCCGGGTATGACGATTCGCGGGTCCCAGTCAAGAACAGTTGATTGTCCGGCCCCATAACCGGGGTCCCTGCTATCTCTGTCGGGCCGTGGCTGAGCGGCGTGCTGCCCCCGCCCGTGGTGGATGCACTCTTAGGCTCGATCTCACCTCCACGCGGGTTCAGCGCGGGAGCCCTGTTGCCATATGAAATGGAATAGCTGCAATAGACCACATACTGCCGGGGCAGTGGAGGCCGTATCCTCAACGCAATCGTGCCGGGCTGCGTGGCGCCTGCTATGTTCTGGTTTGGCTTTGGATCCTCGGTCAACGGGACCGGGGTAATGCCATTGGCCTCAAAAATACTCACATGCACATTGCTTAACCAACCAGGGTAGGTGACTCGAATCTCCGCAGCATCCCTGCCAGGCTGGATATTTGTCAGCTTTGGGCGTTCTCTGCTCACTGATACGGGAAGTGAGCAAATATGATCGTTGATATCTCCGGCTATCATAGGCATAGTGGTGGGAGATGTGAACCAATACACCATCCCCAAAACCGCGCCTGTGTTGGCGTTTCTCATCGTGCCGAAGCTCGGGCCGCATCTCGGCTCGGCGGTCCAACCAGGTTGCAGTTTGAGATCGGGGCATTGCCAATCGGAAGAGACATTGTTGACGCCGGCGTGACCATCCGACCACTTCTTCAGGCACGGATTCTCCGCATACAACCTGCCGTCGCCTCCCAACGCATAAATCCAGCCGTTTATGTATATCGGTGGGCTTGGCCATCTGCCCTTGCTGCCGCCCCCACTGGTCGGAGCTGTTTCCATCACGTAAAATGGCTCATTGGGCATAAGAACGACATTGTTCGCGTCGATTGGAAAGGCATTAAGTAAGAATACGTTGCCCTGATTATTTTGAACGATAACCGCCTCTATCGGCCGGCAATCGTCGTTTGGGTCTTGAACGGTCGCAATAGTCGGAGTGCTCAGAACCCCTCCGTCCGGATCCTGCCAACTCCAGATTATGACCTCGCCATTGGAGCCTGCCGGCCACATCCCGCCCTTGGTGTCCCCGTTTTGCTCCAATGCACACAGTGTGTCGCCGGAGGTGTAAAACACAGTGTTTTTATATAGCAGCGGAGCAGCTTCGCGCCGAATCCCGTGCGATGTAACAGGAATCGACCACTTCTCAACCAGTCGATTGGCTCCCAGTGTGTCGATAGACGACCCGGAGTGCCTTGGGTTCTTGCGAAGGTCGGTCCACGTCGAAGCATAAGACATTATATTGAACGCGAACTTTAGGCTGGCCAGGCTGTAAGGCTCATTCAGCATACAGCCTCGCCCCACTGCATTGGCACTGGCCACCACACGACCACTGCCGTAAGAATTAGCAACAACCGCCGGCTGGCCGCTCAACGCTCCCGAGTTATCCGCCCCATCAATAATAGGGAATAAAATATCGAATGTAGTCGGCTCATCGTTTGTCCAGCTAATATCAAGATCGCAGTAGCTGCGGCCGATTCCTCCTCCGCCTACCAGCAATCCCAGGCTCATAATCTCCGAGTCGGTGAGCCAGTATGGAGTTGCGAGAAGTGGGTGGTGGCGTGAAACAGGAACGTCAACACCGCTCCCCCCTGTCTTGAAGTTCAATTTACTTATGAAAAACGGCCCAGAAGCGTTGAATTTCAGCGGCGAGTTTGGGTTTGCATTATCAACCCACAGCACCCCGCCCGCGTCCACAAAGCGCCTGAGGTTCTCGCGTTCATCATCAGTCAGGTTAAGAGTCCCAGAGCCGGGCAGATACAACACATTTACGCGTGATAAATTTCGCGCAGAAGCCACCCGTATCCGCCAATAATACGGGTCCGCTTTATTTTGCGATAGAGCAAGCGGGTTTTCCAGCGTCCATCCGCTCGGCTTCATACTGTTGAGCGCATCCAGCTTCGCAAACAGCAGCGCCGCATCCTTAATGGCCTGGTCGTTTTGAACAACTCCAGTCAGCGGGTTAACGATCTCGACTATGCCGCAGTAAACCTTCTTGCGCTTACCCGCATACAAATACGCGCCAGCTTGCGCAGGCATACTTAGGGCTAGTAGGGTACCAACTATAATAATTGCCGAGAGAACGCGGCTGATCAGCTTCACATCAGGACTCCTCTCACTCGAAAAACTACATCACATCGCCGAAGTAGATCAGGCTTCCGCTCACAGGCAGCTTCGGCGTGATCGGCAGGGGCCGGTTAAATTTGTCAACGCGTAGCGGGACTCCTGCGTCATCAAGCGGCCAGCCGACATAATCATCATACAGGAACGTGATACCTTCGTTCGCATGGGCTGTCGAAATGTTGCTCGATCCATAAAAAGCAGGAATCCGGCCCCACTTTGCCATCCAGGCCTGCACGTCGCTCACCGCAGCCGGCAGGTTTTCGCTCACAGCGCCGTCTATTATGATACGTATATCCGGCGCTTGTCCATATAACGGGAACCGCGGGTCCACACCCGGCGGCCGATTCGTCGGGTCGGTATCTGCCGGATTGGGATTCATCCAATAGCCCGGAATCACATACAGCGAGCCTTCTTGGGCATACAAAATGGCTTCGATTCGCACATCCATCGGCATAACAGCCACTCCGCCCATCCAATAGTTGCTTCGCGTATAGACATTCGAGTCCAGCGCGATCTGAAGGATATTGGGCATCCCGGCGGCGATGTTTAGCGCCGCATTCATAGCTCCCAAATCATAAACATTGTGTGCAAATGAGCTTCCTATCCCCGCTCCGGGAGGCGCCGCTCCAAATCCGTATCGTGGATCACCCACACCCCAAACGTGTCGAGGCAACCCCGGAAATACATTGTTCAGCCCCAAAATACCCCAGCCGGGGGTAGCGCCGGTCGGGTTTAGCCACGCGTTTATATATGCTGCACCAAACTCACCGGACTGGCGCACAAAAAGCAGCCAATCCGTCGGAGGGCTATTTCCTTCAGATTCAAACGGGCCAAATTCAAAGCCGCATCTGAACGCGCTCTGCGGATTATTGCGAACCACCACATGGGATGAAGATTGTCCGATAATAGAATCCGGGCCATAATCATCAGCCCCAAGATCGCTCAACGGCATGAAAAACTGCGTCGTGTTGACGATTACGTTCTGCCGGGCCAGCAGCGCAAGCCCGCCGGTTCGATCCGCCCCTCTGTAGGCGTCGTTATCAGAACCATTCCAATCAGGCTCCCGATATTTCAGCACGTTGCCATCGATATATATATTCTGATTGGACACGATCGTCAGTTTCATGCCCTTCGGCAGCATTCCTCGAACACGGATGTTGCCCTCGGCGAAGATGACGCCATTACCATCGATCCAGTGATTCGGCCCGATCCATCTGCCATTCTCCGCATCCGGGTAGGGCATTCGCACTGTAGATCCCCAATCCGGCCGCTCAACACCCGCCGAATCCGACCAAACAGCTTTGCGCCCATTCGTCGAGTCGCTGCGAGTTATAGTGAAATAATACTGATCTCGACCATTGATAGTTTCTCTATCGTTCGGCAGCAGGTTGATTATCGTCGCTGGAGGGTTATAATAAGGCCCTTTCCAATTGCTGGTCATCATATTATCCGGTTGCATTATATCAGCGCGAACTGTTACACCGCCGAACAGGGTCTCGCTTTCGTCCTGTTTGTCGGAGGTATTGCCGATATAAACCCCCTTACCCCAGCCTAACTGTCCGAGGTTAACCCAGCGACCAGTGCCGCCCCTGCGCACTCGCTCCCCCGAGCTATACGTCAAAACGCGATAGCGTGTAGTGGTATTCGTGGAATCGGCTTGATCGACCAACGGCGGCTCAATTCGCTTCACTCCACGCGGCCTTCTGTTTACATCCGGGTAGTTGCTGCCGTCCCGATAAAACCCTTCCACGGTATCAAAGTCTGGGTCATCACTCTCCCGCACCTCTACGCTGCTGGTGGAATAAGACCCCCCAGTGTCAATCAATCGATGCAATCGAACCGTTACGCGATCCGAGTCCCTGGCGGGGTCGCTATCCGCTTTGAACTCCCCTGACACCAGCACATCATCAACCGGGATCCTATCCGTAGGAGTCCCCACCTCCGGATCTGTAATCGCGTTCGCCATCAGGCCGCGTAAATAGATGTCCACACTCGGCCCACCGCCATAAAGCCCATGCCAAAGCAGATTAGCATTCACCCGAATTGGCCCGCCTCGCATTTGATATTTACTCGACGTCGGCCGGCCAAACTCAGTTCTATATCCAGGCACACCCAGGGCAACATCGACGTTACGGTTGCTTTTGTTGGTAATAAAGCGGCAGCTTTCGGTGAGACCGATCGGCTTGTAGGCGGTTATCTCGCGCCGCAGGCTTTTGCTGCTGACATCGTGAAAGGTTGTGGGGTCGTCCGGATCGATATTTCCCCATCTGCCCACAGACTCTATCTTGATATACTTGGACATCGGTATCCTGGGGTCCGGATTATATGACACACGCAGCAGGAACCTGCCCTGGCCGGAGTTGAATCTCGTATATCCGCCGGTCGGGCCGGTATCCCCTGCTTCCGCCGGCGTATATGGCCGGAGCCATTCAAAATCGGGGTCATCCTCTCTTAGAGCAGGCGGTAGATTATCCGGAGCAGGCCGCCAATCGGCGCCATCCTCAGAAGTCGTCATCATCTCATCAGCATAGCGAATGCCCGCCTCCGCTATCGCAGCGACAGCATCCGTACTCGACATTCGTGACGACCTGGTCAGGTTGCGGGCGACCAAAGCGATGAACACAGTCGCGAGCACGGCGAGGATAAACATCACCATAATCGCGATGATCAGGGTCTGCCCGCTGTCGCTTCTCAATATCTGTCTATTTGAATGCTTCTTGTATGGCATTGCGGCTACCTTAGCGCGTTTCTGACTTTCACTTTGTCCGTCAAATCCACTGTGAACGGTTTCCCTGTCTCCGGGTCGAACATCCTCATCCCCAAGTTTACCGTAATCAGGCTTTTGGTCAGATAATCGGCCCTGATTACGTCGTCTGCTCTATTAAAATATACCAAGTAGCTTGCCTCGACCCGACACTGATTCCCCCCGCCGTCCACCTCAGGCAGATCCAGGCTTGGGTCGCGGCTGAAATAGAGTCTTCCCGTGTCGTAGTCGATCATGTATTGGTTGATGCCGGGATTACCCAAAGACAACGGCACACGCTCATAGCGCACTGGGCGAGCGAAGTTCTCGCCAAACGTCATCTCCGGTCCGACAATTCTCTCACTTCCCGGCACAATTCGAGCATTTTGCAGGAATTGATCGGATACATCCGGGTTGAACGTCGGCAGCAGCGTCCATCTGATGGCTCCGCCGCGGTCTGCAGCATAATGAGAGTGGAAATCTTTATTAATAGCTATCGCGCTGTCTATGCCGACAGGGCCGGATGCCGCCTGCCCCGGGCGCGGAGGTTGAAGCGCGAAGTTGATCGTGCCTCTGTTTGCGTCGACCGTAAACGCCATTTCAAGCGGCGGTCTGTTAGCCTGGTCAGCCGATACAAACCCTCTGGACAGATATTCGCTGACATTAAACTCGGTCGTTTCGCTCCAATAGTCGCCGCTCGGCGTTCTCCTGATTATCAGTTGCACGCCCCCTTCCATCACAGTGTAGAAATCTACACCGCCGGGCGGATTGTCCCAATACGCCCCACGCATCACATCCACTCGATGATCCGGCGTCCAATATCCATAGGTTCCGGAAAACACCATAGCCGGTGCGCTGGGCCAATCGTTTTTGGCATCATTTGAGTACGCCGGGTTAAACGTGTCGTTTTCTACGGACGAAGTCTGGAATTTGACTGTCGGATCCACCGACCTGACAGTGCCATCAGGGCTGAACTCGGCAGCTATAAAGTCAGAATACTTGCCGATTCCCATAACGCGCGCTGTATTCCGCCAGTTTTCATGATATTCATGGCCATTGGGGGCTGTCCCTGTCCTGTAGAAGAAATACGGATCGTTAATGCGCTCACTAACGTTCATACTGTTCGGAAACAGGTTGTCGTCGTAAGGGTTATACTCAGCGCGATACAAGACCACCCCGTTTTCGGTCCCCTCAATAACATTTGTCCCAAAAGGAGGGACCCAGCCATAGTTCGGCGGCGCTCCAGTGGTCAGCGGAACGCCCAGATTGTTATAACGAAGAGCCAAAAAATAACGCACATGCGTCACCGATGGCTCAAGCGGCACCTTTGGCTTAGCCTCCACATCGTCAGCTTTTTTTCCGTCCGCTTTGCAATATGGGCAATCCGGCCAGCCCCGCAGTTCGGTGCGCTTGTTGCCGCCATCATCGATCACAATATCTCTCGGATAACTGCGCGGTTTGCCTGGCGGGTGAGCAGGATTGTTGCAGTGCATGTAGATGTTGGGCAATATGAAATCGATCATCGCATACGGCAGCACAAACCAATGAGGAGCGCTGGAACCGGGTTGAGAGACAGGCAGCATAATCGGCGTCTGCGTTCTATTAGCGACTACTCCGGCAGGCAATCCCCCGGAAGCTGGCGTCATAGGAACCTGCGCGTTATCATAGACATACATCGCCTGCCCAAGCTCCCTGCTGATAGAGGCGAGGGACATACGCGCGGCGTCCTGCGCATCGACCATAGCCTGCGCCTGTCTCGTGAGCCGGAAAGATTGCACAACAGGTTCCAGCACCAGCATCATCAAGATTGCCGAGATCGCCATCACCACCAGCAACTCCGCCAGAGTGAACCCGCCTCGCGCTCGCATTACCGATGTCCTATTGATCCTGATTGTGGTTTCGCTGATTTTTATCATGGTGACGAATTCCTCGTCAGATCCGTATCAATATCAACAAATCGCCAGGATTTGCCGTCTCGCCAAGTCACTCTGGCCCTGAAAGAAGCGCCGGCGACCACGATCCTCGTCGATGGATCAATAGTGGCTCCCGGTGGGATATCAAGGTTGAAATATGAGCATCTCACCGCGGGCGCATCCGGGTCGGCCACCCAATCATCAGACAGCCTGTACGACTTTCCCACCACCTTATGCTCCGCACCGCCAAGCCAATAACTATAGTCAACAGTAACATTCTTACCGGAGTCGCATCTGGCAAACAGCAGTTGATACGGCCCTCCCTGGGGCGCTCGCAGCTTAAAATGTCTGTAGTCGACTCGCGATGTATCCCATTTTCTAAGATAATAGGAATATGCCTTCTGACACTGCACCGACCAATCACCATCCGCGCGATAGAAAAATCTCAGGTGCCGCCCGGCTAGTGGAATATCGCGGGTGTCAGGGAGCGGTTCACTGTTCCAGTCGATCAGGTTGGCTGTCTCAGGCAGATGCACAACCCCCGCCTTGTAGTCGATAGCATAAAATGGCGGAGCATCGGAGGGTATCTCCACTCTCAATCCCGTGGCCAGATCAATAATCAAAACCGACTGCGCAACCATCAAATCCGCCGGACTGGACAGCGGCATTCCGAGCCTCTTTTTTACCAGCCCCTCAAAGGTCGGTTCATCGGGATTATCTGTAGCATCACCATCGGTTATGCTCAACGGGCTGCCCGCATTCAAAATAAACCTCAGCGCCAGTTTAATTGCTGAGTGTGTGTTCTGGCCAGTGTTGAACGGGTCTTCGTTGACTGCCGGCACGATTTTGTCCTCGCGCAGGATTCGCGGATCATATATCTTATAGTCGATTCGCGCCGTTATCGCTCGCACTCCTCTGGCGGTGCGCTCAGTCATATTCCGAGCGCGCGGGTTAAACGCCACAACCCCCATAATCGAGTCCACCAACGCAAACTCATACGGGTCACCCGACCAACCCTGCGGCGGAACCTGCACAAAGCCCCTCGCGCACGAATCGGCCCCGCTCTCAACTTCAACAACATCATAGTCAGACGGGGGATAATCGCTCGGAGGCCTGATCGGCACTGGAACCCAATCTCCATTCGGATCCGGCCGCACCGTTTGATCGACCTCGCTGAGCAGCGTCGCCTCGCCGGTGCGCTTGTGCTCGACCCAATATGAATAACTTATATGATACGCATGCCCCGGGTTTCGGTCGTAGCTGAAGCATACCATAAACGCGGGGTCTCCGCCGACAGTTGTCAGGTCATAATCGATCCCATACTGTCCGGGGCGCAAATAAATATACGAATCCGCACTACCGACCCGCCTCTGCAAATCCCCACTCTTAATAGTAAGCCCCAAATACAATCCGGGGTTCTCAGGGTCAGCGGTAACTTCGATCGGGCTGAACGCAAGGGTATACTTCGACCCGTATGCCGCGCCTGCTCCGCTGGTGAAATAGCTGCCCACAGGAATCGGAGTGGTCTCATTGCGGACATAGCGAGAGTTGATCACATTTCCGGCCTCATAGAGACCATTTACCAAAGTTGGGGAAAACCCCTCGAATGGGGGGCCGGGGTTTTGATCGTTTATAACAGTCCCGTCCGAGGTGACAGGCAAAATTCCGTCGGGCAGATTTCCCGGCATATTCTTCCAGCGCTCAACCTCGGCCTGCGCAAGTTTGGAGGCGATAGTCTGGCTCTCGGCAGCCCGCACGACACGGAACCCGGTGGGGAACAACTGGATAACCGTCATGATCCCGACCAGCAGAACCAACATCACCACAAGTATCTCTACTAAAGTGGTGCCCTTCCTGTTGTTGCTAAGACCCTTCATGGACGCTTCCTATAACAAGTTAATCCCACGCCGGTCTGCGTGATAAGTCCTTGCGACCGCAGTGGCAGACTCCCGATGGTACGACTACTAAGACCCCTCGAATGTTCCGTAAATGGCAAAAGAGCATACTGATCTATAAGTCCTAACAATTCTACCACAAACAACTGTTGGGGCAGAATCTCTGCCCCAACATCACATACAATTCTTTGCAACCAGCGCAACTATTCTTTCTTGGGCAGTGTCCTCCATCGGTATTGTTCCACCTCAGGGGCCTGCAGTGAGTCGACATGGCCGTCCAAAAACAGCACAGGGGCTCTTCCGGAGACTGTCAGGCTGGCGCCGCTGCCCGTATAGACTTCATGCCACGAGCACCAGGTGATTACTGTGTTATCAGGCGGGGTCTTGAATTTAAGCTGCCGCTCATAGTCGCGCTGCGGATCGCTTGGCGCTCCAGGCCCTTGTGACTCAACATCCGCAGGTGTGGCTGCCCATGATTTGGTGTAGTGCTGTCGAATGTCATTTTCCCCATATATCATAAAGTCATAGCTGTTGTATGAGTATGCATCGATGCCCTGTCCATCCCCGAGCGGGTCATAAGCCGGACTTGCCTGGATATACGTTGTCGGGTCGAGAAATTTTGAGTTTGGGCAATGATACATTCGCGCCGCCTTCACATACTCCGGGAACAACCCAACCGCCCGAGGGCTTGCAGGAGGGGACGGCTGGTCCATAGGTATGATATTCCCTCCGGAGTGCATTATCTCAACACCCAGAATGTCCGGATATTTTCGGTTATCCTGCTTGAACATCTGCACAGCAAGGCCGATCTGGTGTAGTTGCGTAATGCACTTGTTCATCCGCGCTTTGTTGCTCACCATACTCATAACAGGGAATATGATCGAGGCCAGAATCGCGATGATAGCAATGACCGTCAAAAGCTCGACCAGAGAAAAACCCCTTCTATTATTCAAAATCCTCATCTCCAATCACCTCCAAAGGCGATATCAGCCCCATATTATACGCCGTGACCTGCTTATAGGTCGACTCAGACTGCGCACTTGTTCCAGCTATCCCGTCGCTACCAAGCCGATCCATGCATTCCACACAGCGCCCAACTCAGGCCAAAGTAATATAACAGCCAAGGCTCCCGTAACCATATAAGGGCCGAACGGTATCTCCGTCCTCCATCGCACCCCGCGCTTCTCCGCTCGTGCCCGCAGCGCCAGGTGTGTTAAGCCGATAATCGTGCCCAACAAAACCGCAATAAAAAAACTGACCAACGCAGGCCACAACCCGACAACCGCGCCAATACCGGCAGCCAGCTTCACGTCCCCGCCGCCCATCGCTCCTTCATATTCAGCCAGCGCCTCTTTATCCTTCGGCTTGAAAGCGTAATAACTGACATACGCAATTAAAAAGAACAGCGAAAAACAAAGCACAGCGCCGACTATGCTGGGCGGCAAAGGAATTGCCATCGGTGTTCCCGGCACAGAAATCGACACCATCCGCAGATCCCCCGCAACCCAGTGCGCGATATCCTTGCCAACTCCGATCACTATCCCCGCAATCCACACCTGATCTGGAATTATGAACTCGTCCAGATCAACAAAAAACGCTATCAGCAGCGCTGAGATAAACAATACATACGCGAATACATCGATCGAAACGCCATACCTCAGATATGTCGCTACCCACAACAGCCCTGTCAACAACTCAACCGAGAAATATCTCCAGCTTATAGGAGCCTTGCAATATCTGCACTTTCTTCCCAGCAACAAAAAACTAATCAGCGGAATATTATCCCAACCCCGCAATCTAGTGTCGCATTTAGGGCAGTGCGAGGGCGGATTCACAATAGATTTATCCGCCGGCATGCGATAAATACATACGTTCAGAAAGCTGCCCACTATCGCGCCATATACAAATGCTATCAGGCTTCCAAACCAAATCGGTAGCATACTCTGACTATTACCCGGCCCCGCTCAGGTTTTGGATGACCGCAACAAGAGGCAAGAACAACGATATGACGATAAAGCCGACCACTCCTCCAAGCCCGACGATAAGCACAGGTTCGATCGCCGCGGTAAGGCTGGCGAGAGCGGCATCGACCTCGTCTTCATAAAAATCAGCTACCTTGGAAAGCATCGGGTCAAGCGACCCCGATTCTTCGCCGATTCCGATCATCTGAACCACCATAGGCGGGAACAGCCCGCTGCGTGCAAGCGGCTCGCCGATTTTGTCGCCTTCTCTGATCCTGGCCCTGGCCTCCAAAATCGCATCGGAGATAATATCGTTAGATACAGTGCCCGCCACAGTCTCCATGGCCTGCAGGATACCGACGCCGCTTGAAAGCAATGTGGCCAGCGTCCTGGCAAATCTCGCCAAAGCTACTTTGTGGTTGAGCATACCAAACACGGGAGCTTTCAACTTCAGCCGGTCAAAAACACGGCGGCCAACCTTGGTCTTCACGAAAAGCTTCACCGAGATGAAGAAGATCACCCCGAACACAATCACCCAATACCATTTAGCCACCATAAAGTTGCTCGAAGCCTGCAACACCGCCGTCGGGCCTGGCAAATCTTCAATCCCGAGGTCATCGAACAACACCATAAACTTCGGCAAAACGAACGTCATCAAGCCCAACACGACCATTGTCGCAAAGACCATGATAATCGTCGGATAGGTCATTGCGCTCTTGACCTTACGCCTCAATTCCACGTCTTTTTCAAGGAACTGTGAAAGCCTTTGCAGACTTTCTTCAAGCGCACCCCCGACTTCACCCGCGTTGACCAGACCAATAAACAACCTGTCGAAAGCGTTGGGGTATTTTTCCAGCGCTTTCGAGAGCGTATTTCCGCCCTCGACCTCGTTTTTTACGTCGTTCAAAATCGCCTTGAGCCTGGGGTTAGTCGCTTGCTCGGCAAGAACATTCAGGCATCGAACGAGAGAAACACCCGCATCGATCATAGTCGAAAACTGTCGACACATAACAGCCAGGTCGGTCTTTTTGATCCCACGGCTTCCCCCGACCTTTTTTTGGGAGCTTTTGACCTGCTTGATCTCGACGACCGTGAAGCTGTTTTCGATCAGCCGTTTACGCAGAATCTCTTCGTTTTCGGCCTCAGAGTTTCCCGCAATAATCTGCCCCGTCGCATCACGCACCGTATATGCAAAGTTTGGCATATCAGATCACTCCTGTTCAGATTCCAATTGCCCGGATCGTTTAGTCGCTTTTATCTTCGCGGCCCCGGAGAGCCTGCCGCGCCCATCGCGGAGGTGATCATATTCTTAAGCTCTTCCTGGCTCATCGCCCGAGCCATCGCCTCATCATATGTGATGATCCCCTTCTGGTAGAGATCACGAAGGTGCTGGTCCATCGTCTGCATGCCTACATTCGAACTGGTCTGTATAATAGAGGTCACCTGGTGGCTTTTGGCTTCGCGAATCAGGTTACGAATAGCTGGAGTCGCTATCATAATCTCCATACAGCAGACTCTTCCCGGCATCCCCGCTCTCGGCAGCAACTGCTGACAAAGCACGGCTTCAAGGCTGTTTGAAAGCATCAGTCGTATCTGCTCTTGTTGAGAAGCAGGGAACGAGTCAACCACGCGGTCCACGGTCGAGGCCGCACTGTTGGTATGCAGAGTCGCAAACACAAGGTGGCCTGTTTCCGCCGCTCTGATTGCGTTGGACATAGTCTCGAGGTCTCTCATCTCGCCAACCAGAATCACGTCCGGGTCTTCACGCAAAGCCGCTCTCAAAGCATTTGCAAACTCTTTGGTGTCCTGGCCGACCTCGCGTTGGTTAATTACGCTCAATCGGTGCTGGTGCAGATATTCGATCGGGTCTTCAATCGTGATTATATGGCTGCTGCGCTCGTGGTTGATCTGGTTGATCATAGCGGCAAGAGACGTAGATTTTCCTGAACCCGTTGGCCCGGTGACCAACACCAGGCCCCTCGGCCTGCGTGTGATCGTCTCCAGCACTGCCGGCAACCCCAACTCTCGAAGGGTGGGGATTTTGATCGGAATCAATCGGAAAGCCGCAGCAACTGTGCCTTTGTCTTTGAAAATATTGACGCGGAAACGCGATACATCCTCCAGTGAGTATGAAAAGTCCAGCTCCCATGTGTCCTCAAAACGCTGAATCTGCTCGTCGGACAAAATATCGTAGAGCATTCTCTGTGTCTGCATCGCATTGAACTTGGTGAAGTTCAGGGCTGTCATCTGCCCGTCAACCCTGATCACCGGCGGAACTCCCGTGCATATATGGAGGTCCGATGATCCTCTTTGGACCATTTCATTTAACAGGTCATCTATATGAGTATCGTCAAGCGAGACCGGATCGCTAACTTTTTTGCCGGGTTCGACCTTAACATCCGCGATACTGCCAACTGTTGTTGCCTCAGACAATTCGTCCCTCCAACTATATTAACCGCCTGCGGTAAAGACGACCCTCATAACCTCGTCCGGGGTCGTGATGCCCTGCAGAACTTTATCGAGTCCGTCATCTTTCAGTTCGTGCATGCCATTTGCTTTCGCGGCCTCTCTGATGTCTGCTAGAGGCGCTCGACGCACAACAAGCTCACGAATCTCGTCATTTAGTCGCATCAATTCGTAAATTCCAAGCCTGCCTTTGAAACCGGTATGCCTGCACGTGTCACAGCCTTCGCCGCGATATAAAGTCACCAGTTCATTCGGATCCTTAGACTTAAAGCCAAATCGTCGAAGCTCCGATGCAGGAACTTGATACGGCGCTTTGCACTTGGAGCAAACCTTGCGAGCAAGTCTCTGCGCAAGGACGCCAATTACAGTAGCAGAGATCAAATACGGCTCAACTCCCATATCGACCATTCTCGTAACAGCGCTCGGCGCGTCGTTTGTGTGCAGTGTCGAGAGAACAAGGTGGCCGGTCAGCGACGCCTCGACGGCGATCTCCCCTGTTTCCAGGTTACGCATTTCACCAACCATGATGATATCCGGGTCTTGCCGCAGGAAGCTCGCCAGCGCGTTGGCGAAGTTCAAACCCGCCTTTTTGTTCACCTGAACCTGCGCGATTCCGCTGAGCTGATACTCGACCGGGTCCTCGATAGTGATGATGTTCTTTTCGACGGAATTGAGCTTGTGCAGAACCGAGTATTGAGTGGTAGTCTTGCCGCTGCCGGTAGGGCCAGTGGAGAGGAACATGCCGTTCGGCTGGGCGACCAACTCTTCGACCTGCGCCTGCACTTCCGGGCTGAATCCCAGTTTATTCAAGCCCAGCAATACGCTGGATTTGTCCAGGATTCTCATAACGATCTTTTCGCCGTTGACCGTCGGCAGACACGATACACGCAAGTCATAGTCTTTGCCGGATAATGTTACAGGGATACGGCCGTCTTGAGGAACGCGGCGCTCAGCGATGTTCATATCCGACATGATCTTAAAACGCGAGGTCAGCGGCTTTTCGATATACTTAGGCAGAGGCATCACTTCGTGCAACACACCGTCGATGCGATAGCGGATCCTCACCGATCGCTTATCAGGCTCCACGTGGATATCGCTGGCCCCGTCGCTGATAGCTTGCTGAATAACGGTATAGGCAATCCTGATAATCGGCGCCTCTTCGGATACTTTGGCGATGCTCTCGGTATCTTCGTCAAGAATATCCTCGCGCGCTCCGAAACCGGCGATGGCCTGTCGAATGTCGGCTGACAACCCAGATGTATTGGCCACCCCCTCTTCTTTGGGCACCACTGCGGAAAGGTCAGTAGCGGCCACATTTGCCGGTTGCGCCGTGGAATCGCCGGATTTATACATTCGATCGATGGCATCCATCACATCATCTTCAGTGGACAGCGCCATAGCAATTTGCTGGACCCCACTGGCGAGTTTGATATCCTGAATAGCCAGCAGATCGCTGGGGTTTACTACGGCTACGATTAATCGGTTGCCGTTTTTGGCGATCGGCAAAACTTTATGCCTTTTAGCGATATGCTCCGGCACCGAGTTGACGGCGGCCTGATCAATCTTTTGGGTGGACAAGTCTACAAACGACAAATTCATTGTCTCGGCGCGCACCTTCGTGGCTGCCTTGTCGGTGGTAAACCCGAGGTCAACAATTATTCGTCCTATATCGCCAGGCGCGCTGCGCTGAACTTCTCTAGCCTGAGAGAGCTGCTCTGCTGTAATTACGCCCTTTTCGACCAGCGCTTCGCCCAGATCTTTTCTAGCCATTATCCCTCACTCCCAGAGTCCCGTTGCACACGAGACAGTTTACAATTATAGCACATATGCTCAGGTGGATGCGGATTCGGCAAGCTATTGCCCCCGGGTATCACCTAGAGTATTGAGAATTGCTTTTTCCATCACCGATATCGGAGCTTGAAACCCCGTCCACATTTCATAAGATATCGCACCCTGATAAACCAGCATCGACAACCCGTTCATCGCTCGTGCGCCGCATTTCTCGGCTTCCGCAACCAATCTTG
>JAAYKG010000067.1 GCA_012522555.1 Armatimonadota bacterium | reverse complement strand
TTGAATCTCCGCTTTAATAAACGCGGCATCCGAATCGACTAAAGCAAGCGGTTGATGCGCCCGGTGGTGCGCTCCGATATAATACGCATATTCCGGCGCCAGTGTTTTGTCGTTTGCCAGTGTCGAGTCCTGCCCCGGCCAAAGTAAAAACAGCGCGAGTAAGGCCGCAACAAGCGCCGCAGGAGCCGCCACCATCGGGCGAATCGCCCAACGCCACCACTGCGGACGTGTTTGTGGAGTAATCAGGATCTTAGCTCGAACCCGTGTCCAGCAATCAATCGGAGACTTATTAACGGCCAAACTACTCAGAGAAGCAACCAAATCCTTGGTTTCCTCAACATCCAGCGCACAAGCCGCGCATATTGCGATGTGAGCTTCAAATCGTTCTAATTTAGATCCGCCCAAATGACCATCAACGTATTCGGAGATCAACCCCCGTGCTATCTTACAATTCATTATCCGGCCACCATCTGCTTCCGAAGAATCTCCCTTAGCTCCCCTCTCGCTCTCGATATTCTCGATTTGACCGTGCCGACAGGAATCTTGAGAATCTTCGCCACTTCTTCCTGCGACATTCCTTCTACATCGTATAAAACCAACACACTGCGTAACTTGTCCGATAGTTTGCTGATCGCGGATTTTAGCATCTCAGCCTGCTCTCGCGCGGCCACAACTTTTTGCGGGTCGGTATTTGGATCCTTTGAACGCGGCTCGTAACCAGACTCGGAATAACGACTATCATCAAGCGAATCCGCCGGCCTGCTCTGTTTTCTTCTGAGCGAATCGATAGCTGTGTTGACCGCAATTCTGTATAACCACGTATAAAAAGCGGAGGTCGCGTCAAAGCTGCCCAGCTTCGAGTATGCTTTCACCATCGCGTCCTGCGTCACATCCATAGCGTCGTCGGGGTTTGAGAGATTATTACGAACAGCGCTGAATATTCGATCCTGATACCGCTCGACTAAAACGCCAAACGCATCCACATCCCCTGCGATCACTCGTTGGACTATATCGCGATCCGCCGCGCCGTCGGTCTGAACACGATTAACCACGGCGCACCTTTGTTATTTTTGACGTATCAGTCTCGTTTTCGTTCCGCATATTCAGTCCCTTCCCGATAATGATTGCACCTTTGCGACCGGTTCTCCTTCAGATTAAAGATAGAAGTGGGTTCTTTTGAAGCGGGTGTGGAAATCCGGGCGCATCGTCAACCATGCGCCCGGGTGTTTTATAAATCAAAACGGTTTTGCAATGCCGTTCGGAGTGAAGCCTCTAGGGCTTAAAACGATAGCATCAATAGCAAAGTAGTAGCGGCTGTCCTGGCTTCTTGCTCCGTTTATTCGAAACGTGAGCGTATGACTGCCCGGCGTCAAGTTGGCCACGCCGATTTTATACCACGCCAACCCAGGTGCATAGTCAACGGCGCTGCGATCCGCCGCGCTGATCTCCGTCCAGCCGCCTTCGTCAATCGAATATGATACGGGAGAACCTGTAGCAGGCGGCGATCCTGCCAGCCACAACTCATAGCTGGAGTCAGTTGCAGTTGCGAAACCATATACGACTGAATATGGATCTAAAGGTGATTTGTCGGCGGTATCGAGGACCAGCGCAATGCCCCCACTGGCCCCTGGAGCAGCGATGTTTGTGCCGAAGTTTGCCGCCGGGGATTGTTCTCCTTCAATCCATAGATCAGGCCCAAGGATTTTACGCAAATCGTTGGAAGAGTCCTGGGCGATTCCGTAAGCGATATAGGCCTGACCATTAGCTAATACCCTTTTCGCGCTTTCAAGCCCGCCGCGCGCCTTTTTAACGTCTAGACCCTGTTTATCCGCTGTGTTGATAAGCTCATGCAGCATGTCTATCTGCGTTTGCGCGGTGTCTCGGGGAAAGACTTCGGTGAAACTGATTCCACGAATCACCGTCGGCGACTCATCCAACTCCAGTGTGTAGATCTTCTTTTTCGGGGAAATGCTGACCCCTGCCGGATAGTCTATTGATGGTGCGGCGCCAACAGCTCGAGTGCCCAACGCCACAGTGCGCTTCCCCGAGGCCGACCAGATATATGACTTGCCTTCGCCGAGGAGGCTGTAGGCGAGAAGCCCGTCCCCTATGTAGGTTGTCTCCCCTCTTCGTAAAGTCGGCAGCCACCACGTGTCGCGATCCAGCCTCTTCGTGTAAGCTCCTGTCAAAGGCTCAACTGGATAATTTATCACAGTAGGCTTGAAATCGGGCCAGTCTTTGCAGATTTTGGCCTTAAAAGACGCTAGCCATCCGATTTGTGAGGAATCGACGCTCAAATTATCAACAAAGAAGCCTTTGCAGCCAACCTCTCGGAACGAATCGAGGGAGCCAAGCATTGCGCTTTCGCCGAGATATGGTGTTTTGCCATCCTCTGAAGCGTTTGTCCCGGCGACTATAAACCACGTCGATTTTGCCGATTCTTCGGCCAAGGAATATACCGGCCCGGCGACTCGAAGCACCGGCGCTTCGCCGCTGCCATAGGCCTGCGCCGCCAAGCCATCCATCCCACCCATACCGAATGGGTTCGCGTATATGCGATGATATGTGGAGCTTTTGTAGATCACAGGCACATTCGCCACGTGCTTCCGCAGAGTATCCGCGGTTGTGTTCATGTATTCTTGAACTGAGGTGTCGCGATAGTCGATGATATCTCGCCACATCTGCGGTGCGATCGCCGGGTTTGCGGAAAACAGATGGGCAGCGGACATATCATACGCGTAGGGGACTCCTCTCGTGAGGCTCCACAGCGGAATCAGCCGAGTGGCGCGCTCGATACTCTCGAGGTTCTCGTTAAGCCCCCACCCCGCGTTTAGTCCACCTTCAAAGCGATATTTCCGGGTCAAAAACGCCTCATACCCCAGCCTGAAACCGGCGGAGGTCGGCAGAAAACTAGCCATATCATCAGAAAAATCCATCTTCGAGCTATACGGCTCTATAAAAAACCGCATCCCCGACCCGAACTTGACGCCTTTGAAGAAAGTAAGCAAGCGATCTCGATACTCTCCGTATCCGACCCAGGGATCGGAAATTTCTTGCAGCGTTTTATGCGGATAGACTATCAGCACCTCACCCGATCGCAGCGGAGAGGGCAGATAAATAGTTACCTTGCCGTCCTTGACTATCGCCCCGCCGTTGGCCTTAATGGAGTTATCGAACTTGCTGACTATCAAGTAGATCGCCGAATCAACATTCGGCCACGCGCATTTTATGGTCGTTTCGTCGGAGGGGCCTTCCATTCTGTATGACCCGGGCGCAATAACATAACCTTTGAGGGCGGGTTTTGGACCATCATTAAACTCGATACCATAGGCGAATCCATTTGCATCGAGATATGTAACGATTTTTTGCAATGCTGCAGGGGATGAGTCTGTGAGAGGTCCTGGGCCTTTTACAATAAGATCGGTTATACCCTTGCTTTTCAGCGTCTCAAAGTTCTTGATATCGGCTTGATACGTGTCATCGCTGGCCTTGGCAGCGAGAGATGACGGTTCAAACACGACCCCGACGGGGATATATGGTTTGGAATTCCAGATCAAGGTGTGGCCGTCGTTTATGCTCCACGGATTTTGCGTTCCATGTGAATCGGCAAAAGTCCCGGAGGTTTTATATTTTACTCCCGCAGCCGATAATGGAACGGCACAGCAAAGCAGAACCATAAATGATGTGATAAAGTTGCGTGTTAATCTCATTTTCATTGTTGATACCAGGCTCTACGGTAAGACGACGCTCACCCTGCAACAGTTCCGGGCGAGGCTGCGACTAGAACAGCAGCGATTTGTGGGTCAGCCGCTCTATACAGTATACGGCCGCAAGCACCGTAGTCATTCCCGCGGCCGCCTGCAAAAAGCCCATCTTCCAGATGCGCGAAAAACCACGGGAGACCAATCCGGGGTGATCGTGATAGCGTTTCAGGATTTCCTTTCCTGCCGCTATTGCGCTTGCCAACTGGTGGTCACTGGGAGATTTGGTTGTGAATACAGTCTGCATCCAGTCTCCGATTGTCTTCCGGCCTAACATCACCACCCCGATTGCGACCAATACCGCGATCTCCCCGCTGAATTGAGAGGTGATAAGGATGAAGACCGCGGCGGCGCCAAGCAAGTTTGTGCCACATCGGGGGTGAACGCGCGGATAGCGGCGTACATTTTCCAGGGTGAGATCGTCACCGGACTCGATCGCATGCACCGTCATATGCTCTGCCCCGTGATATCCCGCGAGCGGGGATAGTTTGAGCAAAAGTATAAGCAACCCCACACTTATAATTAGAGAACCTATCCCGAATGCATCAATTCCTGTGAGAGTTTTCATAAAAACAGGCAGCTTGTGCGCTACCAGCTTGTTAAGGAATGACATAGCTCCATCGCCGGCGGCACGGCTGATTATCATCATAAGCCCAAGGGTTATTCCCGTCAGATAAAGCCCGAGACTCCCGGCCCCGCCGCTGATGTTACCGGTGGTCAAGTAGACTCCAAGAGGTGTGGCCATCCCTCCCACAGTTGCAGGGCGGAGGTTGCTCGTCAATACAGCGACGACATCAGTTCGATAGAGCATACCCCTTAGTCCGCCAAAATTGTCCACCACAGGCAGCACGTCAAGCCCGGATTCTGAGAATATCCGAGCTGCATCTGACCTAGTTATCATAGGGTTGATATATAAAGGATACGGCTCGACAATGCTTTCTGCAGGCTGGTCTAGGGTGATTTCTGGGTCATCGCTCAGAGCGAGGTGTGATGCAATCGCGTGCTCGCTGATCCCTCCGATCACCTGCCCATCCTTAATGACAAGCGCCCATGATCCCTCAGAGGCGTGAATGATTCCTGCAGCACGCCGGATGCTCTCACTCGAGCCGACAACGCGAGGGGGCTTTATTAGTTCGGTTATAGATTGGTTAGTCATATTCACTCTATTATATAACAATTCTCTGTTCGGCGTGACGCAATAATAGGCTTTGGCTGCTGTAGAAATTGCGAACTGCTGGGGTAACGCCGTAGTCGAAAGTTTTTCGGATCACTTAAGGCCGAACTGATATGCAACTATAGCCGAGGCAAGAAGGGATATATTTGACTATGTAGAAGTGTTATTATAATCGAGAAAGACATTCTTCAACTATGGGACATATGAGCTCCGAAGAGTTCGATATAATACAAAACATCAGCCGCAGCATGATGAACAACGTGTACACGTTTTGCTGCGCAGGTTAATACCGGGCGATTACAATGTTGGCTACAGGGGAGATGTAGTGGGAGCATCAGGCGTACGGAAGCGCGGCGCTCGCGGGATCAGTCTGAGCGAGTTACTGGTATTGATGGCGTGTGTTGCTGTGCTTGTTGCGATTCTTCTCCCGATATTCAGCAGAATTCGCAGTTCGGGCTATCAAACCACCTGTGCTCAGAATCTTCAACGCCTCGGCAGCGCCTTTTTGCTCTACTCACAGGACCACTACGACTACTGGCCGTGTCCAGGAGGACTCAGGGGTGACTGGACATATTGGTCGCAAAGCGGAAACGGCGGCATTCAAAGTTATGTCAACCAACGCGGCCATAAGAGTGTCTTTTGCTGTCCACTGATGCCGGAGTGGAAAGGCCTTTACAACCCGCGAAGCTACTCGATGAACAGCTACCTGCGCGAACCTGCCGATATTGAATACCACCCCAACCGCACATGTATTAGTATCATCAAGGGCATCCGAATCACAAACATCGGACAGATGAGCGCAACCATTCTTCTCTTCGAAGGGCTGCCACTGAAAATAGACGACCCCAACAGCAATATCGACTACGCCTACATCTATCGTTGCTGCAACTGGACGGGAGTGCGGGGGTATTCCTCAACAATGTATCAGCAACACACCATCAATCCCGGCCAACCCTGGCACGGCAGACACAACAACTATTTATACACCGATGGACATCTGCAAGCCCGACCCCCCGGCCGCCACACTGTAGGCGTATTGTCCACCTATAAAGAGATGTATGAATGGTATGTCGACAAGGCTCGATTCGAGGCTAAAACTTGGCCGGTCTATCAACGATCCGGGGCGGCGTACGAATAAGTAGTCAGATATATCCGGAGAAATGACATCAAGAAACTGACTTTGACGTCGGTTGTGCCGTTCTCGAGTGAAATATGCCTTGAGTGCTGCTTTGAGTTAGAAAGTGGGGTTTGGTGGAGGCTAGGGGACTCGAACCCCTGACCCCATCCGTGCAAAGGATGTGCTCTCCCAACTGAGCTAAGCCCCCATTTTTTCAATACCTGTTCTTGTGGGTTGTGAGGCAGGTATATGGAAAGGCACGTTCCGTGCAGTTGACTTCGTAAAAAGAGCCAACACGTCATGGTGGGCCTAGTTGGATTCGGACCAACGACCTCACCCTTATCAGGGGTGCGCTCTAACCAACTGAGCTATAGGCCCACAGCAAACAACAAAAAAGGAAGCGGCTGCCTCC
>JAAYKG010000066.1 GCA_012522555.1 Armatimonadota bacterium | reverse complement strand
GAGGCTATCAGGGATGCCGTGGATGGCGACATCATTGCTTTTGACGGCAAGACCTTGCGTCGCAGCTTTGATAATGCTACCGGGATGGGCGCGATCCATGTCCTCAATGCCTGGTCATCTGCCAATAACTTCTGCATAGGGCAGATGAAAGTGGATGGCAAGAGTAACGAGATAACAGCGATGCCCAAGCTGATAAAGCTGCTGGACATAAGGGGTTGTGTGGTGACTGCGGATGCTCTGAACTGCCAGAAGGAGATAGCAAGGGAGGTGGTCGAGGGCGGTGGTGACTATGTTCTGGCTGTAAAATCCAATCAGCCGTCCTTGCACGACGACATCCGGCTGTTCTTTGAAGACTCAATAACCGAGGGCTTTGAGGTGTTGCACAGCTATCAGGCGTGCGATGATTGGGGGCACGGCAGGATAGAGACGCGCGAATGCTGGAGCGTTGATGTGAAGAATCTGGACTGGTTCAACCACGATGACTGGGCCGGTCTATGCAGCATTGTGTGCCTCCAAAGCACTCGGCGCACGCGTGGCGGGCAGAGCATCGAGAGGCGCTACTTCATAGCCAGTTTCGACGACACGGCCAAGATAGCCCGCGCTATACGCCATCACTGGCACGTGGAGAATAAGCTGCACTGGGTTCTGGATGTGGATTTTGATGAGGATGCTTGCAGGGCCCGCACCGATCATGCGCCCGAAAACTTTGCTCTCTTACGGCAGATCGCACACAACCTAATACGGCAGGAATCCTCCAGAAAAGTCAGTATCAGGCGCAAGATAAACAAGGCTGGCTGGGACAATGACTTCCTCGCCAGAATCGTGGCTGGGTTTTAATGCGTAAGCCCTGACTGCCCCCCGGCCCGGCATTGACCGATGCTCATAACCTTGTTAAAGTATAATTCTAATCCGTGCAGAATCGACTGCGGTTTGGAGATTTGGTTTTGCCCCATCCTCATACTGATATCGGTGCGCCGTCGGAGTTGAAAAGACTTTGGACGGCCATATTTTTCTTGTTTCTCGGGTTCGGGATGTATAGCGCGTGCGCCGCAAACTTTGCCACGGAGGTCATAAAAATATGGCCGATGGGCATAGGCTATCTGGAGGCGGTGCGTGAGTTGCCCGGGTTTTTATGTGTATTCGTCGCTGCATTAACTATGCGCATCGCTGAGCCTGTTCTCGGAGCGATTGCTATTACACTTACAGCAGGCGGAGTTGCGGCATATGCCGGGGTGCATGGCGTGCCCAGCCTGTTGGTGTGGTCATTTGTCTGGAGCGTGGGTATGCACACCTGGATGCCGATATCTTCCTCGCTGACGCTCAACCTCGCCGAAGATGAATATAAAGGCAAACGAATGGGCCAGACCGCCGGTTTCGGCAGTGTCGGCGGGCTGCTGGGTATGATCGCTGTCGCGCGGGTAGGGCATGGATTGTCATATTCCCAATGGTTTATCCTGGCTGGAGTATTGATCTCCATAGGCGCAGTTGTCCTGCTCACCCTGCGGCGGGATATCGGAAATATGGACAAGCCGAGGCTCGTTTGGAAGCCCAGGTTCCGAAGGTATTATATGCTCAGTTTGCTTGAGGGCGCTCGCAAGCAAGTTTTCTTTACATTCGCGCCCTACACTCTCACCAAAGTCTACGGCGCTCCCCTTAGCATAATTGCCACTCTGATGGTAATCAACAACTTAGTCAACATAATAGGCGCGCCGATGGTCGGTCGGCTGATCGACAGAATCCGGGAACGCCGCATACTGATGGTCAGCTACTCCGCTCTGATAATCGTATTTCTTCTTTATGGCACGATTCATCGCGCTCCTCAAATGCTCGGAATGTCGGTTGGGTATGTCTTTCCGATCTTGTGCGTCTTGTTTTGTCTGGACAACCTGTTTTATCTGTCCACTACCTGTCTGACCACATATTTGCAGAAGATAGCAGGTCCCGAGGATCTTATGCCGACTTTGTCGATGGGGGTCACTATGAATCATACCGCGGCGGTGACCGTGCCGTTGATTGGCGGTTTTTTGTGGTCGCGCTTTAGCTACCCGATTATGTTCTTTGCCGGCGCAATTGTGGTGGTAATGTCGTTATTTGTCGCGGCAGGGATGGGCGCTCAAAAGCCACAACAGCCTATCCTGTCCGAGATGCAGGAAGTCGCGCTATGAGCCGACCCAGAGTCATAGTAATAGGCGGAGGCCCGGCTGGTATAGTGGCGGCGGGCAAGGCGGCAGAATGCGGAGCGGAGGCGATTCTGCTGGAGAAAGGGCCAACGCTTGGCAGGAAGCTGTGCATATGCGGCAAGGGACGTGGCAACATCACGAATACGGCTGATCTGCAGAGGTTCATTGAGGCGTTTTCCCCAAACGGCAAGTTCTTGTATGGCGCGTTTTCTCGCTTCTTTCGCGATGATCTGCTCGATCTTTTGCAGCGATACGATCTGAAAGTCAAAACAGAGCGAGGAGGAAGAGTGTTCCCCGTCACCGATCACGCGGCGGATGTCGTTCATGCCTTGGAGCGATGGATGTCCTCGGTTGGTGTGGACATCAGAACTGGTTTTCCTGCCAGGTCAATTGTTGTTGAATCCGGATTAGTCGTCGGGGTGGTTGTACACGGCGGCATAATGAAAGCAAATAGTGTGGTCATCGCGACAGGAGGCGCCTCCTACCCGAAAACAGGATCGACAGGAGATGGATATGCGCTGGCCAAAGAGGCTGGTCACAGCATAATCGCTCCCGAACCAGCGCTATCGGCTTTGACAACCTCCGAGGGCTGGGTCAAGGACTTGCAGGGGCTATCGCTGCGAAACGTCCGAGTTACGCTGACAATCGACCGCCCTGACGCAAAACAAACGCAAATCGCCTCTGGGTTCGGCGAAATGCTGTTCACTCATTTTGGAGTATCCGGGCCGATCATTCTCACCCTCAGCCGATCGGCAAGGCCATATCTCAGGTCGCACAACCTCATCGTATCCATCGACCTCAAACCCGGCCTCACAGAAGAGCAACTGCACGTGCGGCTGATACGCGACTTCGCCCAGAGCCGACATGTAGGCAACTATCTGCGCGCGCTCTTGCCTCGAATGCTCATCGATGTATTTTTGAATCTGGCGGGTATCGCGTCTGATACTCCAACCAACACGATTACATCTCAGCAGCGATCTCGGATCGTATCGCTGCTCAAGGACTTCAGATTGACGGCAACCGGCCTGCGGCCCCTCGAAGAGGCGATCGTAACCGCCGGGGGCGTCCCCACAAAGGAGATCGACCCCACAACCATGATGTCTAAGCTCGTGGGCGGGCTTTACTTCGCTGGCGAGGTGATAGATATCGACGCGGAAACCGGAGGTTTCAACTTGCAGGCGGCTTTTTCAACCGGCAGCGTGGCTGGGGGAGCGGCTGCCGGTTCGTAACTATTCAGTCCTGGATTCGAACGCGGCCTTGGCCGCCTCCTCCCAACTGCCGAATCTTTCGATCACCTGGCGATAGAATCGCGGGTATCGGGTGCTGGCTTCATCGGCCTCAAGAATACTGGAACCTCTGGACATCACTCGCATTCGCGAAATAATCGTCCGTCGGCTGCGCGTATTGCGTCCCGAAGATGGGGCATTGCGGTTCTGTTTGAGTATGGAGTCATAATCCACGCCTTGCGAGGACACCGTATTCCGCCAGCTTCCGTAGTAGCGTGGGCTTACTGCTGCGCTGAAAAGTGCGGGATGATTGGTTCTCACTGTAGCCGCGGCCAGGCTCTCACCGGATTCGATAAGTTTTTTTACCTCGTTATCAATGCGTTCTAAGGACCATCGGGTCACTTTGGCTGCTCGATCGATCTGCGATTCCTTTCTGATTTCGGTATAATTGATGCCTGCAGCCGTCACCGCCGCAGCCCAACTGCCAAAATATCGGACAGCGGCACTGACAAGTCTTTGATGTTTGATAGCGACCTCGCTGTGTCTGAGGGTATGTCCCTCTTCGTGGAGGCGCTTGATCTCTTGGGCGATAAGCTCCCTGGACCAACGTTGCATAACCATTTTATACTCCTGACATGATGCCTGCAGAGGAGTTGGCAAATGTCCCGATATGGGATCGCACATGCCGTGTCCTCTCAGTCGACTCGCCCTGCTGTCAAAAACTGTCAGCAGATCGACCCAAGCTTAATTGTATACTCGACCACAAAGCTCCTCTATATTAACGGACTTTGCTTGCCGAGCAGCCCACGCCCACTCCTCATGCGTCATAATGCCACAAAATGCTGCAAATATTACAATTTGATAATATTCATGCCGCAGCGTTTGCAGTCGAAGCGAAGCTCAAGTCGGTGGCCCTCGCCATCGACAAGAATCAGCGGAGTATCATCTCCGCACAAATCGAGTTGATGCCGCACGCAGTATTTCGTCGTCATTACCCTTTGGCCGGTCAGATCGATGCCGGACTCCGCGGCCGGATCGATTTGCTCTACACCATGTTGACGATAAAATGCGGCTGATAGTTCATTTAACACATTGCCTTCAAAAGTAAGCGAATCGACAGGGTAGGGGACGTCGTTATTTATAGCCCCTCCTGTTGACACCGGCCGGCTGGCTATCCTCGCCTTCATCAATTCATCAAGCGCCCCACGACGCAAAGAATTGAGCACCGACATAGGGACGAACAAAGGCTCGCTTAAATCAATATTAATATCGCTGCAAGAAAACAATGTGCCCCCTGTTTTGGTAAGCTGTGCTCTGATGTTTTCTATCGCTCGATCGGGTTTTTCGGCGGGAATCTTTTCGCATTCAACTGCGAATACCGCTTTGCAACCGTCCTCGTCTATCACCTGAAGTTTAAGCCCATCCGGAGTCTCACCGACAGACATTCGCACGTCGATCAACCGTTGCGGGTTGGCCTTTTTTATCTGATCAAGAAACTCGTGATCGTGGTTCCGGTACAAAGTCATACCCGCTTCGATTCCTTTAGGCTTGTCCGGCGCGATCATCCCATCTTCGACTTCGTTAATTATGCTGCCCCGCAGCTCTCCGCGGCGATTGAAAAAGCATATCCCGTCTCCGGGGTGCAGTTCGACCTCCGGCTCGATGCGCACATACTTTCTCCCAGCGCTGTGCACCACGCCGATTCTTTCGCCGACCATTTTCGGAGTCTGCGGCCTGCCGACTTTTTCGCCTGCTCCGTGTAGAAAATGAGTGGTATACTCGCGATTAAAAGTCTTGTTCGGATCGGGGGTGAAGCCGGGTTCAGCTCTGCCTGATGAGCTTTTACTGGCCCCCAGCTCATCGAGTTTCTTCCTGTAAAGCGACACTATATTAGCCACATAAGAACGGTCTTTGAGCCGGCCTTCGATCTTGAATGAGCTGATCCCCGCCTGCAGCAGCTCTTCCAGATGAGACGACAGATTAAGGTCTTTGAGGGACAGCAAATGACTGTCTTTGACCAGCGTCTCGCCATTTGCATCCAGCAGCGAATACATTTTGCGACAGGGCTGCGCGCATTGCCCTCGGTTTCCGCTTCGTCCCCCCAGCGCATAGCTTAGATAACACTGCCCACTATAGCCCACACACAACGATCCGTGAACAAAGCACTCGAGTTCCAGGCTGGTGTGCTGGCGAATCTCTTTGATTTGATCAATATCGAGTTCCCTGGCTAGTATAGCCCGGCTAAACCCGACCTTCTCCAAAAACACCACTCGCTGCGGTGTGTTATTGTGCATCTGCGTGCTCGCGATCAGCGGAACAGGGGGTAAATCCATCTGCAGCAGCGCCGTGTCCTGGACAATCAAGCCGTCGATGCCGATGGAGTGCAGGTCGCGGATCAGCAGCCCGGCATCCTCAAGTTCGGAGTCTCGAAGCAGCGTGTTTATGGTTACATACACACGCGCCCAGTATTTATGAGCGTGCTCACTTAGTGCGGCAATATCTTCAATGCTGTTGCCGGCGGCCTCTCTGGCCCCAAAACGAGGCGCGCCGATATATACGGCGTCAGCGCCACAATCAATAGCCGTTGTCCCAGACTCGAGGTCTTTGGCGGGGGCGAGCAACTCCACTACGCGCATTTCTTCTCCAGTGTAATATTGCAGAGCATAGGTTGCCGACAGTAGGCGTCATCAGCAACTCAACCACTGCCATATTATATCACGTTTTGACGCAGATGTGGATAGTAAAATAGCAAAGTGTCAATCAAGGCTTGAAAATATCATTCGACGGGGCATTCAGATCAAACGGAGGTCTATCAACCTTCGGCGCCGCAGATGGCACGGCTCGCATGCGATCGACTTGCAAAACAACCAATCCGGCTGCTCGCGCAGCCGCCCCGCCACCGCATCGACCACAGGTTTGGCGTCCATCAATATGCTATCCGCACGGCAAATCCTGCCGCGCGTCATCAGGCCACTAGCTTCTAATAGCTCATCAGCAGCGCGGAAGTTTGCGCTGCAGCCGGGAAAGTCCGTCACCTCTACCTCAACCGTTTCTCCCGATCTATCCGCCAACGCAGTCTTGCCCCAAAATTCTCGATACGGGATGTCGGATATCGGCAAGCCGGATGCGTATTCCGCATAATGGAGCATCGAGTTGCGGTCATTTCCCACCCCCACTAGCAGAATCCTCGCCCCGAGCTTATAGGCTTCCTCATACGACGAGCCAGCCCCAAGTCCGCAAGCGTCCTCGCGCCCTTCGGTCAATCGCTTGGCGTGCGTGCCGATGGCAGCCACCGAATATGTGGGGCTTTGGCTTCTCAACGCCCCGGGGTAGAATCTTAGTGTTTCAGGGATAATCCCCATATACACGGAGGGAGTGAAAGTGGAATTATAAGGCCGCATACCCCAAATGCCGGAGTAGCAATAGGTGAAGGTAGGTGTCATCACCGTCCCTTCGCGCCCAACCGTCTCGATTAAAGTCCGAATTACATCCGTTGGGGTAGGCAGCGCCAGCCCCAACGCCTTAAATGAGCTGTGCACGATGAGGCGATCCCCTTCACGCACCCCCATGCGCAGCAAGTCCCGACTCATCGGCGCGATAATCTCGCCGATCACTTCGCCGGTGCCTTTGCAGTGGAATTCAAGCTCATCTCCGCTCTGAACCGATCCTGGATCACTTTCAAATTCGCCGCCAAAGATACCTTCTCAGGAACGGGAGCGTCCTTCGTCTCGGCTGTCAAATCGAATGTAACCTTGTGCGTCTTACCGGTCGCCAGGTCTTTGATCTCCGCGGTAGGTGTCGTCGTATTCCAACCTTCCGGCAGGCTGATCGATATCACCCCAGATAACGATAGATCACAATTATTGAGCAGGCTCGCTTCGATGCGCGGCTTGCCGTCAACCATCGAATATGATGTCGTAAATTCCACTGGCGTCATAGCCACCACCGCATCGTTACGCAAAATAGGATTTTTGATCGCCTGGAACATCCTGCTTCTGGCCTGTTGCAAAAGTGAGCAGGCGCGACTTAGACCCTCCTTGACCTTCTCCGGATCGTCTTTGGCCGGAATGCTCATCTTTTGAAGCCTTATCCCCGTCGGCGCAATTATAACGCTCACGGAACGCTGTCTTTGCTCGCGATTTGTTGAGGTCGACGCCCACGTTGTGGCCTGGCTGAGGGTGAACGAAATCCGCTTGGCCTCCGGGTCGCTAGACTTGGAGAAGCGCTTATTGGTGTCCTTGATGTTCGGCACAGCCTCCTGCAAACACTTTATCTTGCTTTCATCCGCAGTTCTACCGGACAGCGAAAGCTCGATCCCGTTTTCCAGTTCCTTTGCCGATTTGGTATACTTGAACGCCTGATCGATGTAGACGTCGTAGTTTTGATCCTTTAATCCTTTGGTCTTTAAGGTGAATGTCTGTGGGGTGAAGATCAAGCTGCGCAGCAGCATACCCACCTGGTCTCCCTGAAATTTCAAACCCTTCGGATCGATCGTGTCGACGCTGCTGGCTGAGGTCTTAGCGACGACATCGACTGTGACCACCGAATCATTCGACTGTGCTTGCGGCGCTGCAAAAAAAAGCGCTGCCGCAACAAACAAAAAAACAGTCCGCGAAAGCCTCATAGATGCTTCCCTCCTGGTGATGTTGTGCCACGTCTGATTAACGAATTCATTATACCAACTGCATCCGTGCAGAACAATTATGCAAGACGCTGATTTACAAGCTCTATCATCGACTGAAGGTAATCTTGCGGCAAGGCGGTAAATAATATCGAGACAGTTATACACAACTCTTTTGGAGGCATCAATATGAATATAACCGTAAGGCAGGGATCACTCACTGAGGCCGGGTGTGACGCCTTGATCGTTAATCTGTTTGAAGGAGTCAAAGCTCCAGGCGGGGCGACAGGAGCCATAGACAACGCTCTAAACGGAGCCATCGCCGCGCAGATCGCGGATGAAGATTTCGAGGGCAAACTCGGTGAATGCATGCTCGTTCGCCCAGTCGCGAATTTTCCCGCAAGACAAGTGGTTGTAGTTGGATTGGGTAAGCTTGAGGACTTCGGCGTAATCGAGATTATGAAAGCCGCAGCCGCAGCCATTCGCAAGTGCAAGCAGATCAAAGCCCGGAATGTGGCCACAATCGTGCACGGCGCCGGAATAGCCGGCCTGCCTGCCTTCGATTGTGGCAGAGCAACCGCTCTCGGCAGTATTCTGGGAGATTATGAGTTCACTAAATTCAAGACGGAAAACGTGAAGAAATCCGAGATCGAGTCTCTCGAAATCGTCGAGCTGGAATCAGGCAAAATAGCCGACATTCAGAGGGCAATCGAAACGGCAAGAGTTGTAGGAGATGCGATCACATTCACCCGCGATCTGGTCAACGAGCCATCCAACATAGTCACTCCCACATATCTTGCCGATATAGCCAAGTCGATAGCCCAGGAATGCGCGATGAAATGCTCGATCAAAGATCGTGAAGAGTTCCAGCAAGAGGGGATGGGCCTGTACGCGGCGGTCGCTCGCGGCGCTTCAGCGGAGCCGAAGTTCATAGAGATAAAATACGAACACCCCGACGCGAAAAAGACCATCGCGCTGGTCGGCAAAGGGATAACATTCGACACCGGTGGCTATTCGCTGAAAAACACCGATTCTATGTATCGCATGAAAGACGATATGTCGGGTGCGGCGGCCGTGCTGGCGACGATGCGCGCTGTCGGTGAAATCAAGCCCAAGGTCAACGTCCTAATGCTTATCGCGGCCACCGAGAATGCGATTGGCCCGAACGCGATTCATCCCGGAGATGTGGTGAAGTCATTGAGCGGCAAGACTGTAGAGATAAACAACACCGACGCTGAGGGCCGCCTCACCCTCGGCGACGCGGTTGCATACGCGAATCGAGCGAAAGTAGATGAGATCATAGACCTTGCCACCCTGACCGGAGCCTGTGTCACCGCTCTCGGCACTGAAATATCCGGGATCATCGGCAACAATCAAAGGCTGATAGATACGCTCATCTCCAAAGGCAGATCCACCGGGGAGCTTTTATGGCAACTGCCGCTGCACACGGACTATAAAGATGGCTTGAAAAGCGATATAGCCGATCTCAAAAACACGGAAAGCGGAGGAGCCGGAGCTATCCGCGGGGCGTTGTTCATTCATGCGTTCGTAGAGGGCACACCCTGGGTTCATATAGACCTTTCATCCACCCTCACCGAAAAAGACGCCCCGTTGGCAAAACAAGGCGCTGTAGGCACAGGCGCGGGGACGTTAGTAGAATACCTGCTGGGCTATGCCGAAACCGCAGAGTAGTCTGGTGTAGAAACTTGGCGGGCGACGAACACAAATCGTCGCCCGCAATATCGAACATCCAGCGTGGGCTACCTTCGAGCTTTGATCCCAACGGCAATCCGCCGAGGGACCGGAGTTTTCAGCACCTGTTCATCGACCGTGTCCGAACCGACCAATCGGCCATTTTCATAGATCGATTCGACGATGATTTTGCGCTTGCCGGGCTGACCGGGAGAGATCAGGTAGGTTTTGCCCTGGAACAGCGATGTGCTGGAGACGGATTGGACGGGCGCAGGGATCGTTTCAGTCCGTTCCTTCATATCTCGAACCACCACAGTCAGTTTTTTTGATTGAGCGGTGGTTTTTATGCGCAGTTTGTCCCCGATCTGAAGTCGATTGAGATTGACCCCGGGGTTCAACGCCGCAAGTTCTGCGAGCTTCAAGCCGCTCTTGGATGCAATAGAACCTGCCAGCTCGCCATTTTTTACGATATGGACGCCTTCTTTGCTGGTCTGACTGGACTGCGAGAACAAAAACTCGACAGCTTCCTCAACGGTCTTTTTGTAAATCGCAGGATCAACCCCGGCGATTTCCACTGTCACATTCTCTTTGAACTGCGGAGCTTCGGCTAAATTAGGCACCAGTTTGCCGAACCGCAGCCTTGCCGCTTCCAACACCGCCCCTGCCATCTCCTCACTGGGAACCGCCACAGCAGGCTTTCCATCGACGATGATAGCCCATCGAGGAGCCACAGGTGACACCAACCCAGCAACGGTCCTGAACGCTTTGTGACGACTCACCGTAGTGGTATTGCCGGGCGCGCGTTCGATCCGTACGTCCTGTTTGAACGAAACGTCGCGCGAACTACCCCCTGCGCGCGATTTTATCGTATCTAAAATATCGTGTGCGTCACGAGCCGTCGAAACGCATACCACCGGGCTGCCGTCCACCAAGATCAGAGACTTCGAGTTGCTGAAATGTCCCACCGACCATGCGATGGCTGCCACCAAGACGACAACGCCGAAGATTATCCGCTCGACGAGAAGCTGCTTTCGCAGCCTTTGAATCAATAATTCTTGTTCCATATCACCCGCTCCTGGTTTTTCGCTGCGCGATAGCGGTGCATCAACTAATGTATAAGGCCCACCTGGTTTCAATTATACGAAACTGGCTCGGGCTGTCAAATATCGGTTTTAGTGTTGGACTTAACTCGAAGAAGCCTTCCCGCAGCCGCAATCGCCTCATCCGGGTCGAACGATTGATCCAGCCAATCCACCCCTGCCCCCAGAGCAGCCAACTCCTGGCGCTGAGATTCGGTTGCGCCAACAAATACAACCATCGGTTTAGGATCGGGCAGAGAATTGTAGAAATCAACCGCCGACACATCCGGCAACAGCGCATCAATTATTGCCGCATCATAATAGCCAGGCACCGCTGTAGACAGCGCCTGGGCGCCGGTCCTCGAAGCGGTTACCTTGCAATGCAGGCTGCGCAGCCGCCACGACAACACCCGAGCGCTTCTTTCATCAGAATTGGCCAGCAGGACACTCTTGTCGCGAAGCGCATGCATATCGAGGTTGTGCTCCCTTGCCTGCGCTCGAGAAACACGCCATCGACGCAGGTTCTGTCTCCAAAACTCCAGCATCCCTGTGGAGCGTTCTTGATGCTGAGGGTATCGCCATCTGGCGATGATCAAAGCAATCGAGAGGACAAATAATATTATTGCTAAAAACCGCGCCGCTAAAAATAGTCTTGCAGCCATTTGTGTCTCCTGCTCTTATCTGATTCTCCGCACAACGCATCGCTTCCTGCCTCGCGCCGAAGCCCTTGCTTAGCATTGCAGTTTACGCTAGACTACCATCAAAATTAGCCGATCGTGATGCGAGAGGTTGGGATGAAATCAACAGCGTCCGGCACTGATGCACTGAAGCGGCGCGCGCTTAATTATTTGCGCAAAGCGCTTCGAGATGGCAGCGCCGAATTCAGAGACGAACAGCAGTGGTTAGCGATCGAATCTTTAGTTGCGCACAAAAAAAAGCTGCTGGTGGTTCAGCGTACCGGGTGGGGGAAGAGCATGATATACTTCCTCGCCACCAGGCTTTTGAGGGAGGCGGGCGCTGGGCCGACCCTGCTGATTTCTCCTTTGCTCTCTTTGATGCGCAACCAGATCGAATCAGCCCGACGTATACATATCACGGCGAAGTCTATTGATTCAACGAATACGGACGATTGGGAATCAATACGAACTGACATATTGGCGGGCAGGGTCGATATATTGCTGGTCTCTCCTGAGCGGCTCGCTAATGATAACTTCATCGAGGAAGTCTTGATGAAAATCGCTTCCTCGATTGGCCTGCTTGCCGTCGATGAAGCTCATTGCATCTCAGATTGGGGGCACGACTTCAGGCCGGATTATATGCGAATAGCACGAATATTGCGAGCTCTGCCACCCAATATGCCGGCGATCGCCACCACCGCGACGGCTAATGATAGGGTGGTAGAAGACATTGTAGACCAACTCGGTTCCAATCTCGGCGTCATCAGAGGCCCATTAGTCAGAAAAAGCCTGCGACTGCAAAATATCATAATGCCCGATCCCGCGGCGAGAATGGCGTGGCTAGCCCAGCATCTGCCCAAAATAAGGGGCAGCGGGATAATCTATACTCTCACTGTGGGTGATGCGGTAAGGCTTGCCGCATGGCTCAGGCACAAAGGCATCGATGCCCACCCATATCATTCCGGCGGAAGCATCAGCCATGAAGAGAAGAAAGCGCTTGAGGAGAAACTGCTCAAAAATAAGATTAAGGCGCTGGTAGCTACAGTCGCCCTGGGTATGGGCTTCGACAAACCGGATTTGGAGTTTGTAATTCATTTTCAGCGGCCAATGTCGGTTATACACTACTATCAGCAAGTAGGCAGAGCCGGCAGAGCGGTTAATCGAGCCTACGGCATATTGATGGGCGGAAGCGAGGATGATGACATCGCCGATTATTTCATCCAGACCGCATTCCCGCCCTCAATACACGTTCAAGGAGTTATAAAAGTTATCGAGAGTGCGCCGGGCGGTTTAACGAAAAGCCAACTCTTGCAGCGGGTGAATTTGTCCTACGACCAATTGACTAAGGTGCTCACAATGCTCTTGATTCAATCGCCTTCTCCTATTGTAAAGCAAGATCATAGATATGTGAGAACAGCTACGGTGTATGTGCCGGACGAAGTGCGCTCAGAGAAATTAAAAGACACAAAGAATATGGAACGGGCGCGTATGAAAGATTATATGCGTACCAAGGATTGCTTGATGGAGTTTCTTTCAAAAGAACTCGACGATCCACACGCCTCAAAATGCGGCATCTGTGCAAACTGCATTGGCGAGCCTCTGCTGCCGGTGGATTACTCCCACTCCCTTGCCGCTGAAGCCTCCAACTTTTTGCGACGAGCGGAGATTTTTATCAGACCCAGAAAAAAGTATCCGTCGATGAACGGCATTCCGGAAGAGCTTCTGGCCGAGCCGGGTAGGGCGCTTTGTATGTGGGGGGATGCTGGTTGGGGGCAGCTTGTGAAGCGTGGCAAGCAAGAAGACGGACGATTTTCCGACCAACTGGTCAGTGCGGCAGTCGGATTGATTCGCGGGAACTGGGACATCTATCCTCAGCCGACGTGGGTGACGTGTGTGCCTTCTTTGAAGCACGTAACTCTTGTATCTGATTTCGCCCAGCGAGTGGCTGCTGCGTTGGGTCTTCCATTTCGAGCCTGCGTAGTCAAGACTCGCCATACACAGGCACAGAAGTTGATGAACAACAGTGTTCAACAATTCAATAATATAAAGGACGCTTTCAGGGTAGAGCGGGCGTTAATCGATCCTGGCCCTGTTTTGCTTATAGACGATATGATAGACTCTGGTTGGACAATTACCGTGATTGCAGCGCTGCTTCGGGATTCCGGTAGCGGCGCAGTTTTTCCGTTTGCTTTGTCAAATGTGGGTGCGAAGGGTTAGATGGATATTCAAGCTTTGAGCATAGATACAAAAGCGACTTTGCTGCTTATAGCGCACATGGGCCAGCCCAGCGATGACGCGGTGGAGTTGCTCAAACCATCTGAGTATCGCAGTCTGGTCAATTTATTAAGTGATCTGGACTTGCGGCCAGGTGATTTGTTTGACGAGTCGAATCTGGAGCGGTTGAAGTGTGCAGGCGCCTGTAATGTCCAGCAAATGACGAATCTATTGCAGCGAGGCCTCACTTTGGCGATGGCGTACGAGAAATGGTCGTCGCAAGGAATATGGGTTCTCGGTTACAGCGACCTTGATTACCCGGCTCATTATAAGGAAAAGCTCAAGACGCACGCTCCGCCTGTTTTGTTCGGGATAGGCGACAAGGCTCTGTTATCTGCGGGTGGTGTGTCAATAACAGGATCTCGCAGTGCCGATCAGCAGGGAATAGAGTTTGCTCGCGCGTCCGCCAAGTCCTGCGCGGCTCATGGTGTGCAGGTTATTTCGGGCGGTGCGCGGGGGGTAGATGGCGAGGCTATGCGAGCGTGCATTGATGATGGAGGGAGTGTCGTGGGCGTTCTTGCGGACAGCTTGGCCAGAAGGGCAGTTTCCGGTGAATGTTCTGCAGCCATCGTGAACGGTTCGCTGGTTCTCATATCACCATTCGAGCCGGAAACAGGTTTCTTCATCTACAACGCAATGGCGAGGAACAAACTCATATACACCCTTGCGGATTTCGCATTAGTTGTCAGCGCCGAAGACGGGAAGGGCGGCACGTGGAGCGGCGCGAAGGAAAATCTCGACAAGCGCTGGACGCCATTATTTGTGCGCAAGGACGATACTGCGCCCGCTGGGAATATGCGCCTGATAGAGTGCGGCGGCCGTGCGATCACTAAAATCCCAAGCGACATCGTTGACTGGATGCGTCAGCAGATCACTATGCAAGCAGTATCGAAAGATGATCTGCCCTCTCAAGGCTCCCTGCCGCTATTTTGAAGCTCGTGCAATTTTTCAATACTTTTGCCGGCTTGACGCTTGGCTGTTTATGTTGCATACTGCAAAGTAGCGACAGTGTGAAAGGCGCGTTGACGTCTGGCCTATACCAATGACAGCACATTGCCGCATTCCCCGCGATTTTGGAGAAAATGAGGAGAAGATATGAGCAAACCATTCATCGGGCGATTCCTGTTAATCACAATTATCTTGCTTTTAGTGACCGCAGCCACAGCGACACATGCAAATACTGTATCCGTGCGCTTCTTCGCGGATGGAAAACTCGTTCAGGTTAATCGATTTGTGCCCGATGATTTATCGCCTGCGGAGGCTGCTGTTCGGGCGCTGGTTGCCGGGCCATATATAGAGGAGATCGCGGTAGGCATAAGCTCAGCGATACCTGCTGGAGTTAAGATCAATAAGCTCAAGATTAGCTCCACGAGCGCAGATATAGACCTCAGCTCTGATGTCGTCGCGGGGTTGGACGAGCAAGCTCTCAACGAGATATTCGACCAGTTTCGAGCCACTCTTGGCGATTTTCCATCGATTACAGCCATCAAGCTCACCAGCGGTGGCAAAACACTGTCCTCATATCTGCCAAAAGCCCCTGATGTTGGTGAGTCTGCTGAGCCACTGGTTGCGGGCAACGCAGTCGGCCTTTCCGGCAAGAAGATCTGTGTCGGGGCTTCCCACGGCCGATTCTGGAACGGCAGCG
>JAAYKG010000065.1 GCA_012522555.1 Armatimonadota bacterium | reverse complement strand
TCCTGCGCAGGAATTGATGCAGCGTGCGTCGTATTCTGATCCAAATGATTCCCACCAATCGATTCGCAGTCTTGCTTGCTTTGTCGGGGTTGATGATCGTCTTTTCCGGCGTCCATTCACTGTTGATGGCTGTCGGGATCGCTGGTGGACTCTTGACCATCGCGCTCGCCGCCGCCGATTGGGTGATTCTCGCTCGCGAAGACAAGCCGGAAGTAAGCCGATCCGCCGAGGATATATTGTCTTTGGGCGCAGAGAATCGAATAACACTGAACATCCGCAATCGGGGACGCAGGCGAACCGGCGCGATTCGGGACACCTGTCCTGAGGGATTCGCGGAGCCGGATAAAGTGCGATCGCTCGATCTGGCCCCTCGTTCCGAAGTCGAGGTTGTCTATTACGTGACCCCAATGCAGCGCGGAGATTATGAATTCGGCGATACTCACTTGCGGCTATGCGGCCCACTTGGGCTTATGATCCACCAGATAAAGTACCCTACCCGACAAGCCGTGAAAGTCTACCCAAACCTGCTGGATATAAAAAAATATGAGGTCAGAAAAGACAGACTGAGCCAGCCGGGAGTGAGATCCACGCGCATTTTTGGCAGGGGCACGGAGTTTGAGTCGCTGCGGGAATATCTCCCGGATGATGAATATCGGGCGGTGGATTGGAAAGCAACCGCACGCCGGGGCAAGCTGATGTCCAGGCAATATCAACAAGAAAGATCACAAAACGTGATGATATTGCTGGATTGCGGGCGGCTGATGGGGCCGACGATAGACGGCTTGAGCAGGCTGGATTGGAGTATCAACGCCGGGATGATGCTGACGCACGTCGTGTCGGCTAGTGGAGACAGAGTTGGCTTGATGGCGTTTGATGATCGAATATCGACGTTTATCCCTCCCAAGCCGGGAAAACAGCAAGCGATGAAGCTGCTTCAGGTGAGCTATAACCTGCAAAGCGCAGCAGTGGATTCGGATTATTATCGTGCGTTTCTTTTGTTTGCCAGAAGATGGACAAGGCGCAGTCTGGTGGTTATATTCACCGAAGTGACCGACCCGGAGGCATCAAGGCCGCTTATATCACAGATAAGAAACCTGGCAAAAAAGCATTTGTGCATAGTTGTGATGCTGGCTGACCCCGCTGTCATGGGCGCGATCGAATCGGCTCCGAATAGTGCGCAGGATGTGTATCGCTCGGCGGCGGCCGTTCAAGTGGTCAAATCCAGAAAGCTTGCTGCCGTTCAGATAACCGGGGCCGGAGCGATTGTGCTGGATGTTTCGCCAAGCCAGTTTACCGCTGCGTTGATCGAAGAATATTTACGGGTCAAGGGCGCGGGGAGACTGTAGGCCGACGAACCCCAGATAAACTATCAACCCAACCGCGGTCAGAGCGGCAAAGCCGAGTTTTGTCGCCTCTGATAACCTGGAGGGGGTGATGAACCCCTCGATTACGGCGGCGATCACGAAGAATATGATCGCTCCGGCGAATAGTCGCAAAGCTATGGCGCTCGCTGTTCGTACGGCGTCCACTCTTCTCAGGTTGCCTGGGGCGATGATCGCCGCGCCTATATATAGCCCGGCTGCCCCGCAGATAAATATCGCCATCAACTCAATCACACCATGCGGCAGTATCAAAGCCCAAAACTTCACAAACCCAATCACCGGAACGGCTTTGGAGGCCACCGCCCCAATAACCAACCCGTTTTTCGCCAATTCGAAAACCGTATAAGCCCCTGCGGTGATCCCTCCCGCGAAGGCGATAATTCCGACTGTTATGTTGTTTGTCATAATGAAAGTCGACAATAAAGAATGGTCGATACCCTGCAAATTGGTGGTGTTGTCGCCGACCGGCTTGGTGATCTGGTCAGGAAACATCACGTCGCGAATCTCCGGGCTGATGGCTGACAGCGTCCAGCCCAACATAAATACAAGAGCAGCAACGAGAGAATATGCGGCAGTGCGGCGAAAAATCTGCGGGAAATCACGCGTGAGAAAAGTCAATACGCCAGAAAGCTTCGTTGACTGAGGAACGTAGATCGCCCCATGCGCACGTGCCGCAAGCTCGTTGAGGTATATCACCAATTGTTCGCTTGCTCCCTGGCTGCGTGCGAATGATAGATCGGCGACCAGGCTCCGGTAGTCCTCCCCGAAACGGCTGAGTTGATCCAGCGACAGGGATTTGACTCCCCTTGCGCGGATTGTCTCCAGCGTCTTGGAGAGCGCTTCCCAGGACTGTTGTTTTTGTTCGATAAACGATCGTTCGTCCACGTTGGGATTATAGCAGATGATTGTTGGGTTCGTCGAAGGGGATTGTATTATAATTGTATATACTATTGGCCCAAAGGAGTGCCTCCGATTGCCGAGACAAACCACAATTACTACGCCGGAAAACGCAAGTATCACCTATGAACTGGCTGGAATAGCATCCCGCAGCGGTGCGGTAGTAATCGATCTGCTTATTCAAACTGTGGCTATTGCGATCTTGGTCGGGTTCTATATTCTAGCGCTGTCAGTTCTTCACTTCGAGATAATCGGGTGGCCGACGTCTGTGTTGATTGTGCTGGGCTTTGTGATCTGGTGGGGGTATTTTGTCTTTTTCGAGACAAAGTGGGCTGGCCAGACACCCGGCAAGCGAATATGTCGATTGCGCGCGATAATGACCGCAGGTGCTCCGGTAGGGCTGACCAGCGCAGCGCTAAGGGGGCTGATTCGTGTGGTGGATATCAACCTCATCGGCATCATAAGCATCATAATTACCCCCAAAAACCAGAGACTGGGGGATTTTGCCGCTGGAACAATCGTTGTGAAAGAACGCTCGGAGTGGAAAGGTGATCTGGCGCATGGCCAAAGCTCAACAAATCAGGCTGCGGCCGAGGATCGGCTCGTCAAAAACATCGAACTTGTGACCCCGGAACAGTTTGAGGCTATCAAAAGATTTACAGCGAGGGCTGCGGAGTTGGATGCGGATGTGCGGAAAGAATTGGCGGCAAAGATGGCGCGTCCGCTGATGCAAAGCCTAGGTATCGAAGATGGCCCAGGGATCGACTATTCCAATCTGCTGTGGGCGATTTACGACAGGTGCGTGCAAAACAGAGGGCTGATGTGAGGATCGTCTACAGTGAGATCAATGTTGACCGCGAATATTACGAGTATATGGCAAAGCGAGAGACTCACGCCGAAGTTGTATTGCTTTTGCCTCGTGGCGGCGACAAAATTCTGACTCTGACCAAGCGATTTTACCCAGAAGGGTTATATAACCTGCCAAGCGGCAAGTTGGAAGAAGGGGAATCGTTTGAGCAGGCGTTTGCTCGTGAAGCGCTGGAGGAGACCGGCCTAAAGCTGGAGTGCAGGGTTTTGGTTGCTGTGTTGTCTCACTTGTTGATATGCGATGATGCGCAGTTGAAGTTTACCAGTTATATGGAGCTTGGCGACAAATCCGCGCTTGCGCCCCACCCTATCGACCCTGTTGAGCAAATAAGCGAATATAAAGAGGCCACGGCGGCGGATTTGCGGGATATGGCGAAGCGTATGAGGTCGCTGGATGGCCGCCGGCAGGGGTTTGGCCAATTCAGAGCAACCGCGCTTGATGTTGCTGCTTGTTACCTGTCGGATTCGTGGAACAATCCTCAAGGATAGTGTGTCCTGAATTGGGCACAGCATTCCGTTCGTGTGGCACATTGTTTTCACACAATACGCAGCATGCGGTTTAGTATATGGCTGCGGTGGTATAATGGCCGTGTTGACTCCAGATGAGGTATCGCCCATAAAATGCACTTGTCGTTGTCGAATATCTCAGCGTTGCAAGAAATCACCCAAATAGCCTGTGCGAAAGAATCGGCGGGTGAAAGGATCGAGCGCGTGTTGGATATAGCCCGTGAGAGCATGGGGCTGACTGCTCTATCGGTCGTCTTAACCGAGGTTGCGACATCCAAGGTTCGCGAGTGGAAATCGACGTGCGGGCAAGTAAACGGAGAGCATATATCCGTGCCGATACCGGTGGCTGAAGAATTCGCGGCTGAAGCCGTGGCGGTTGGCGATGATCCGGATTTATCGTTTCTTCAAGTGATCTGCGGTTATCTGAGCGTTCTTCTCGAAAATGTTGTTCTCACGGAATCGTTTGATAACTCTAACGCGCAGGCCCGCAAGCGTATGGAAGAAATCGCTGCCATTTATGACATAGGGCAAGCGATATACCCCAGCGAAAACACCGATCTGCTCGACCTGATCGTCGCTAAAGCGGCCGCGGTGATGGACGGGCAGACGTGTTCTCTTATGATGCGCAACCCCCTCGATGGGACACTTGTCATCCAGGCCAGTTGTGGCTTAAGCGACGAAATCGTCAAGGGCGTTCAAATCGCTCTTGGCGAAGGGATAGCGGGCAAAGTGGCGCAAACCGGGGAACCGATGCTGATATTGGATGTGGCGTCTGACCCGAGATTTTCAGATGGCGTGCGAGCCAGGTCGAATGTCAGCGGCTCGATGTGCGTTCCTTTGCGCGATCAGGCCGGCGGAATCGCAGGCGTGTTGAGCATCCGCAGACATCATCCAAAGCCGCCGTTCGGCGAAGATGATCTCAAGTTGTTTGGTGTATTTGCCACCCACGCGGCGCTTGCTATCTCCGGCCACGACCTCTACACTCGATTGCATCAAAAAGTGCAGGAGATGTCGACCATTTCGGATGTGCTCAAGTCGATAAACTCCACTCTTGATCTTGAATACGTGCTCAATCAGATACTGGACAGCATCACGGAGGTGGTGGGTTTCGATCGCTGCTGTGTGTATTTGCTTGATACCCGTTCAGGTGATCTGACGCTTCACGCGCAGCGCGGCTATGGACGGCAGGATGCGGTTCCGGAGACTGTGCGATTCGATGATGGAGTGGTTGGGCTTGCGGCGAAAGAGCGGATCCCGATATTTTCTCAGGACGATTTGCATAACTCTCCGATCTCTGGCCAGCGCCTGATTACTCCGATTGTTGTAAGAAACAGATCGATCGGAGTGGTTGTGGCCGATAACAGCCTGAATAAAAAACCAATTGAACCTCAGCGGGCGGATCTGCTGGCGACTTTCGTAAACCAGGCCGGTATAGCCGTGGAGAATGCGCGGCTGTATGAGGCGATGGAAAAAAAATACGCCGAGCTTAATGTGCTTTACGAGCAAAGCAAAAGCATCAGCGCGGCCAGCGGCCTGGAGAGCGCGGCTCAGATGTTGGTGACGACCGCTTCAAAGGTGGTACAGTGTGATGGCGCGGGACTGCTGCTGCTGGACCCAAGAAGAGATAAGCTAAAACTACAAGCTGTTTTTGGGACGCTGGGCAAGACTGAGCCGCATATTCAAGATTTATTACAAAGTCCGGAATGTGTCCAATTAGTTCGAAATCAGCGCAACCCTCTCATAACCACATCCGGCAGTTCTGAACGAAAATTCGGACCGGTTGCCGATATGCTCAATGCACTAGCCCCGGCAAACGCGAACCTCATGATCGTGCCGCTGGTGGTCGAAGACACGCCGATCGGTCTACTGGCGCTCAATCGCGATCGCCCGGAGTGCTTCCTGCCCGGAGAATTGCAGCTTGTTGCAATAGTCGCCACACACGCAGCCACAGTCCTTAAAAACACCATCGCTTATGAGCAGAAGATGCAGCAAAAAGTGTTGAAGCTCAGCGCGTTGTATGAATTCTCCCAAAAGATCAGCTCGGCTGGGAGCCTGGAACAGGCGCTGGACTCGATTTTGGCTGTGGTCGCGAATGTGGTCGATTATGATGAGTCGTATATATATGCTGTCGAAGACGACAACGGAACAGCTTCCGTAAGGGCATCGCTTTTCAGAGAAGACAATCAGGATGCGTCCGCTGCGGAACTATTGGGCGATGTTACCTCCTGGGTGACGAAAGAGCACGTAGCTATCGTTTCACCTGACATAACGCATGATCCACGATTTGACGGCCTTATAACCGGCGGCACGCCGGTGCGCTCGCTAATGTCCACTCCATTGATCGTGCAAGACGAAGTTGTCGGGATACTTAATGTGTGCAGCTACAGCCCGAACGTATACACGGAAGACGATGTTCGGGTTCTGTGCATCATAGCGAGCCAGGGAGCGGCGATCTACAAAGAATTGGAAGCTCTGGCGGCTCTTACGAGTTATACCGACAATATTTTAAGCAGCATCGCGGCCGGGGTCGCCACGCTGGATTATGATGGAGTCTTGCTGACGTGGAACATGGCGGCGGAGGACATCGTGGGGCTGAGAGCGAGCCGAATCGAAGGGCTGCACTATGAGGATCTACTCGCCCGGCTCAAGATCAAAGAATCGGACAAAGCCCTGCTCAGGCAGGCCGTGCAAAGCGTTTCTTCGACCGGAATCACCTACCAAGGCTACAAACTGGCGTTCCACCCTGAAAAGCGCGGAGAGGTCTATATCAATCTCAGCATATCCCCGCTTCTGAACAACGCCGGAGAGCAACTGGGCCTGGTATTGATATTTGAAGACATCACGCGCGAGATCAAAATGGAAAACGAATTCCGCAGAATGGGTGAACTCGCCGCCATCGGCCAACTGGCGGCCAGCATAGCGCACGAATTGAGAAACCCCCTCAGCTCGATCAAAGGCGCAGCCCAATTTCTCAGTAACGAGTATGAAAACGAGGAAGCAATCGTCGAATTTCTCGGCATAATTATCGATGAAGTCAACGGGCTGAATAAGCTGACCACCGAATTCTTGGACTATGGCAGGCCGATGCAACTTGAGCTAAAGCCCGTTTCGTTAAATATGGTTGTCGACAAAACGCTGCAATTGATGAGCGTTCATATCGCCAATAACGAGATTGGAGTAAAAGAAGAGTTCGATACCTCGATAAGTCAAGTGCAGGCTGACGAGAGCCGACTTCAGCAAGTGCTGAGAAATATTATCATCAATGCGCTGCAGGCTATGCCTGATGGCGGTTCGCTCGCAGTGAGGACCGGCAAAGCGCCGGGCGGCGGGGCTTATGTGTCAGTGACGGATAGTGGCTGCGGCATTGCCAAAGACAAACTCGAACGTATATTTGTTCCGTTCTTTACGACCAAGACAAAGGGCACGGGACTGGGCCTCAGCGTCGTCCACAAGATCATAGAAAATCACGGCGGTTCGATTGAAGTGAGCAGCGATATCGGGAAGGGGTCGACGTTTACTATCGTTTTGCCGTCGCACGGTGCACGCAGCCCAATAGAAGTCGAGGAAATAGATCAGACCCTGGAGCGTAGGATTTCCGGAAAACTGCGGGGCGAAGCCGATCTGGAACACGAGTCATAGCCACTTCTACTCTCTCACCGAGGCCCAGCGTTTGATCGCGCCTCGATATCTTGCTATAATTAACTCGACAGCTACTTGCTGTTATAGTGAGGTGAGATAGTGCCGACTTATGTTTATAAGTGCAAGGTGTGCGAGCATCAGTTCGAGACTTTTCAGAAAATAACCGATGAGCCTGTTAAGGATTGCCCGGTATGCGGGGGTGGGGTGGGAAAAGTACTATATCCACCCAGCATAGTATTCAGAGGCTCCGGGTTCCATATCAACGATTATCCCAGCTCAAGTTCTTCAACATCCGGCAATGGAAAGAAGCCGGAGACTGCAAGTGAGTCCAAACCTGAGACAAAAGCTGAAACACTGCCTGCGAAAGCTTGATTCTTTGGCACATAATGGCAGCCGGGCTGACCCTTAAGCGATTAGGGGTCAGCCCGAAGCACATGTGGGATAATTCTCAGCGAATGCCGAGAATTACCTGCGTCGAAACCTTCTGGTCAAACCAAGCCCGATGAATCCGCTGGTTAGGGCCAGTACACTCGGCGCATCCGGAACGATATAAGGCCCTCTGACGGTCCCAGTCAGCGTTTCCTCATCCGTTACCACCTTGTGAACTGCGCTGGCGTCGGTGTCGGCGCTAGTGGCGACATTTGTCAACGCCCATAGCCCTCCGACGGTCTCGCCAGGCAGAATGCCGGGGAGCTGCATATTTTGCCATTTCCACGCAGGTGCATTAGCGGACTGATCTACAATCCAGTCCGGCAAAGTCTGCCGCGATGTAGTTACATAAATCGGGGCAACAGACCAGTTAGCACTGAAATTAGTGATACCCCAATCTGACAAATCGGCTATATCGCCGGTGTTGAGATTGGACACGGCATATACATAGAGATACCCTGTCCATGATGGGCCGTCGCCATTACGCAACAGCATAGCTGAAGACTCTGCGAGATCATATACGGTTTGATGGACCCGAATCCGCAAAGCGCCCTCTGCAGCCTTTTGTACAAGCCAATCCGCATCCGGGTTGAATTTGGTAGCAAGTCCCTGCTCTCCCAAATACCAGTATGCTGTCTCTTCGCTGATAATTCCGGCGTGCAATGCAGAAGTAAATACCACAAAAACCGCCGCCATCAGTCCGATTCGATGAAGCTTGCTCATATTGCCTCCTTCTGTGGCGCGCACAAGACTATAGCTCTACCACGGTTGATGCTGGCACTACTAACATGGATTGGACTGCAATAATCGTGCCAGAGGCAGGGATTTGATTACTTTGGCGGCGCTTTTGCTTTGATAAAAATAACGAATGAGTTCAGTTCTGCGTGTATTTTAGCATGCTCAGAAAAAGTGTCAGAAAAACCTGCAATTATTTTATCAATCAGGCATGAATTCGGGACACTGTTGTGTAATAAGTCTATGTGAGTGGACTTG
>JAAYKG010000064.1 GCA_012522555.1 Armatimonadota bacterium | reverse complement strand
TGGTGCAGACAGGGGATTATGACGATCTTACCGGATCGGTCAAACAGGCCTTAGAACTGGCCGGAGGAAGAATCACTTGCACGGCAGACATAAGCCGGACATTTGATTTTACTGATGAGGCAAAAGTGACTCAGGCGCTGGTCACCTCCCAGATTATTCCGTCTGGCAACCCCAAAACAGACAGAGAAAAACTAATCAGGGCAATAGCAAGAACTATATCGACTGGACAGTATGCTTATCTGGCGGCCAATCTGGAAAAAGCCGAAGTCGCGACTTTTACGGGGTCGTGCGATATACCAGCAAGATTGGTTGTATTCGTTGGAGGGGCATCTTCTGATGCCAATAACGCATCGCAACTGGTCGATGCGCAGTTGCCGATTGCTCTGAACCAGCTTGGCGCACAGGCGGTGGGGTGCGAAACATCGCTGGCTGTGCTATCATATGTTCCGGTATGGCACAAGGCCGGGATGGCAACTGTGGACAATGCGGATAATGCCATCGGTCAGACCTGTTTGATATATGCGCTAGGCGGCGAGATGGCCAACTTCGGGACAAAGAATACTGCGGATCGGCTCATCCCAAAGAGTCTGGGGGATTCTTGATGCCGCGTATTGGCGTATTGATTCCCGCGTATAACGAAGCTGATAGAATCGACCGAACAATAGCGGCAGTATCGGCTATGCCTGACATAGATGAGCTTGTTGTCATTGACGACGGCTCGACTGACGAGACCGCGTCGGTCGCAGAGTCCGCAGGCGCAAGCGTCATTCGATTAGAAGAAAACTCCGGCAAAGGAGCGGCATTGAACGCCGGTGTTGCTGAGGTTCAAGCGGATGTGTATCTTATGATAGATGCTGATCTTGGCGAAAGCGCATCGGAGACCGTGCGCTTGCTTGAGCCTGTGCTTGCCGGGCATGCGGATATGTCGATAGCGATTATGAAAGCTCCGGAGGGACATAAAGGTGGGTTCGGATTCGTGATGGGCTTGTCGAGATGGGCGATCAGAAGATTCGGGGGGATGGTAGTCACAGCCCCTCTCTCCGGGCAGAGGGCGTTCAGAAGAGAGCTTATCGAGCGGATTGGTGGTTTTGAGGAAGGATTTGGGGTTGAGACCGCTATGACGATAGATGCACTCAGGCAGGGTTATAAAATAGTGGAGGTTCCCCTACCCTTGACTCACAGGGCTACAGGACGAAACTGGGCCGGATTCCGACATCGCGGCCGCCAGTTCGTTGATATATTGAAGGTTGTCTTTAGACGATAAAATGACGGTTGAGCCGTCAAGAAAAGAGGTCAGACGATATGGAGGAAATCGATATGGAACTTTCCAGACGTGAGTTTCTCAAAACGACTGGAGCTGCAGTTGCGTTGACAGGAGTCGGAATAACGGCTGCATCTGCGGATACGGGAGCATCGGAGGCCAAGAAGGCTACCCCACCTAGTGAGAAGATCACGGTTGGGTTCATCGGAGTAGGTCCGCGCGGCCAGCATTTGTTCAACGAATTCACTCGCTACGAAGATGTTCAGGTCGGAGCGGTGTGCGACGTTTATGAGCCGCATTTGCAGGGGGCGCTTGCGAAGTCAGGCCCGAATGCAAAAGGATACAAGGACTACCGCAAGCTGTTGGAGCAAAAAGACCTCGATGTGGTGGTGATTGCGAGTCCGCCGCAGTGGCACCCGCTGATGTCGATTGCAGCCTGCGAGGCCGGCAAAGACGTATATTGCGAGAAGCCGACGTCACGTTATCCTGCCGAGGCACAGGCTATGCTTAAAGCGGCAGTGGATAACAAACGCATGACCCAGGTCGGAACGCAGATCCACGCAGGCGATAATTTCCGCCGATGTGTCGAGATCGTTCGCTCCGGGGTTCTTGGCAAGATCAGCACAGTCAAAGTAATCTGCAACATGAACGAGTATCCTGGGCTGCCCCGAGTAGCGGATTCTCCGGTGCCGGAAGGGCTTGATTGGGATTTGTGGACTGGTCCGTCTCGCAAAATCCCTTACAACCAGACTCGATTTGAATTACACAGATATTTCACGGACTATGTAGGCAGTTGGCTGCATGAGCTTGGTCCCCACATTGTGGACCTCGCGTGGTGGGCGATGGATCCTGGCCCCCTCAAGTCTGTTACAGCCACCGGCGGACGATACGTCATTCAGGATATGAGCGACATTCCGGACACGATGGATGCGATCTGGGAGTTTGATGACTTTACGATGATGTGGTCGAACACGACCTGCAACGGCTACAACTTCGGCTTCGGCGGGGCTCCTGATGGTGGACGCAGGCTGTCTGTTATCTTCCAAGGAACCAACGGCACTCTCATCGGCGACTATGGTTCATATCAAGTTGTCGCTGATGGCCAGGTTCTCAAAGATTTCGTGGCTCCTGAGCCGAGCATTCCGTCATCACCCGGACAGCAGCGCGAGTTGCTGAACGCGGTCAAGACGCGAGAACTGCCTCTGTGCTCATTCCAGTATCACCAACCAATGGCGCTGGCGTTTGACCTTGCGCACGTGGCTATGAATTCGGGCAGGAAGATCCATTGGGATCATAAGACCGGTCAGGTAATCGGGGACGAGAAAGCTCAGAAGATGTGTTTCCCGAATTATCGCAAGCCGTGGGCCTTGCCTAAGTAAGTGAGGGACAACAGTGAACAGGCGTGAATTCCTCGTCGGAGCGGCTGCGACAGCGGTCACTTTGGGAGCATTGCGATCAACATCGGAGGCTAAAACCTTGGCGCAATCAAATAAAGGCGGAAAGCTCAAAAAAGGCATCATCCTCAGTATGCTGCCCGGTGCGTTAAGCATAGAGGATCGTTTCAAGCTGGCAAAAGATGTCGGCTTTGAGGGAATAGAAGTTGCACCGGTATCGGATCCGGCTGAAGTTAAAGCTTTGAGCAGCGCCGTCGAAAAGACGGGGCTTCGGATTCATTCGATTATCTTTGGTGGCTGGCAAGCGCCCTTGTCGTCACCGGATGAAAACGTCGCCAAGCAGGGCATTCAGGATTTGAAGAATGCGCTGCAAAATGCGAAAGACCTTAACGCTGACGCAGTTCTGCTTGTACCCGGAATTGTGAATGAACAGGTCAGATACATCGACTGCTACAACAATTCGCAAAAGCGCATCAAGGAAGTCATTCCGACTGCGGAGAAACTTGGCAAGCCAATTCTCATCGAAAACGTGTGGAATAACTTCTTGCTGTCGCCGATCGAAGCGGCCCGCTACGTTGATGAATTCAAGAGCAAATATGTGGGTTTCTACTTCGATGTCGGCAACGTTATTGCATACGGGTGGTCACAGGACTGGATCCGGACTCTAGGCTCCAGGATCAAAAAAGTCCACGTGAAGGACTTCAGAAAAGGACCGCGAGAATGGGTCAATTTGCTCGACGGAGACGTCAATTGGCCTGAGGTCAAATTGGCGCTTGAAGAGGTCGGCTATAACGACTACATCACGGCGGAGCTTTCGGGCGGGGATGAAAATTACCTGCGCGATCTCAGCCAGAGGATGGACAAGATCATAGCCGGCACAACCAAGGCTTAGTCGACTAAAACTAAATGGGTCGAATCCGGCGCGTGAGAGGTAATAGTGCATTAAAATGCAGTATATCATATTGCCGATAGTGATTGCCGCATTGTGGCATGTTGCTATCGCTCGTAACGCGCCGCGATTCGGCCTGCTCAAATTGAACTTTCGCAATTCCCCGGTATTTGCTTCGTATGGGCTTATCGAGTTTCCATATATTGTCGCTGCTACGGTTTTTCTGGTGAAGTGGGGATATGTGGAGACGAGATATGCCCTCCTTTATCTATCCGTGATGGCTGCGATGTGGATCTTGGGCGCAGTTGATGATATTTGGGGCAGCCGTGAGGTCGGCGGGTTTAAGGGCCACTTTCGCAAACTTCTTTTGGAACGCAAGCTGACTACCGGCGCAGTCAAAGCAATCGGCGGCGGTTTGGTGGCTTTAGCGGCAGGGTTTTACTTATATCGCACTAATTTTCTTCTTTTTTTTCAGGCAGCCGCAGTAATCGCTCTGGCATCCAATTTAATCAATCTTTTCGACTTGCGCCCAGGCAGGGCGATGGCTGTTATTTTTTTTGGATTGGTAGTAACATATATATTGAAGTTCGGCAGCCTTATCGCTTCACCGCTGGTTGGGGCGATAGCAGCAATTGCTTTGTTATTTGGAGTTTGGGACTCGCGTGGAAAGGCGATGATGGGAGACTCCGGATCCAACTCCATCGGCGCCGCATTGGGAATTACTATTGCCATAAACGCCTCGAAGTGGATGATACCCGCGATTGTTCTAATGGTTGCCGTTCACATCTACTCAGAAAAACGCTCGATCTCGAAGGCGATAGAAGGTAATCGCATTCTTAAGGGGATCGACAGTCGTTTGGGGGTGCGCTAGACGTGGCCGAAATAAAAATAGATCGTGAAAGGTGCAAAGGGTGTGAGCTGTGTGTACACTTCTGCCCCAAGGCCTGCATAATTATGGACGAATCATACAACAGCAGGGGCTATCGACCTGCATGTTTTGTAAATGAAGATGAGTGTACCGGCTGCGCAATCTGCGCCAGAGTATGCCCAGACGTTGCCATTGAGGTCTGGAGATAGATATATGGCTAATCGGAAGTTAATGAAGGGTAATGAGGCCATCTGCTATGGGGCTGTAGCCGCCGGATGCGATGCCTTTTTTGGATATCCTATAACACCACAAAACGAAATCCCTGAGTTGATGTCCACGCTGATGCCGGCAAACAACGCTGTTTTTTTGCAAGCGGAAAGCGAGGTATCGGCAATCAATATGGTCTATGGGGCCGCGAGCGCGGGCAAACGCGCGATGACCTCTTCCTCAAGCCCCGGCATAAGCCTGAAGCAAGAAGGCATATCCTATATTGCCGGAGCTGAACTGCCGTGTGTGATAGTAAACGTGCAGCGAGGTGGGCCGGGGCTGGGCAACACCCAGGCTGGGCAGGCGGATTATTTTCAGACGGTAAAGGGCGGTGGCCACGGAGATTATAAGGTCCTCACCCTGGCGCCGTGGAGTGCGCAGGAGTGCTACGAGTTTATGCCCCTTGCATTCGATCTCGCGGACCAATATCGAGGGCCGGTTGCTATACTTATGGACGCAATCATCGGCCAGATGCTGGAAGCCGTAGAATTGCACGGAGATTTTCCTTCGATCGACCGCTCCAAAACTTGGGCTGTGACAGGGACTCGAGGGCGCGCGCATAATGTGATCAATTCTCTTTGGATTGATGTAAATGTGATGGAGGAGCTTAACATACGCCTGCAGGCCCGATACAGGACAGCAGAGAGGGACGAGGTTCGCTATGCTGAGTATCAAGTCGATGACGCCGATTTAGTGCTGGTTGCCTACGGATGCCCTGCCAGAGTCTGCCGAACGGTAGTAGATCTGGCTCGACAGGAAGGCCTCAAAGTGGGTCTGTTCAGGCCGATAACCCTCTATCCGTTCCCCACCGCCAGGATCGCGGAAATAGCGAAGAGCGGGAGCCAGTTCATGGCTGTTGAGATGAGCTGTGGACAGATGGTGGAAGATGTCAAACTTGCAGTAAACGGCGCTGCCGAAGTGCTGTTCTATGGCAGGACGGGCGGAGTCGTCCCCACCCCTACTGAGGTTTTTAATTTCGTAGTAGAGTATGGCGTATCCAGCTGCGCAGCAGATAAGAGGGCATAGCATTATGAAAAAAGTATTTGAGCGGCCTAAGGCGCTTACCCAAGCGGAGTTCTCTTACTGTCCCGGCTGCGGTCACAGCATCATTCATCGAATGATCGCCGAAGTGATGGATGAGTTGAATATTACCGATTCCACTATAGGCGTGTGCCCGGTCGGTTGTGCGGTATTCATGTATGACTATATGAGCTGCGATATGATAGAGGCAGCCCACGGCCGTGCGCCTGCGGTGGCCACGGGGGTTAAACGGGTGCTGCCCGATAGCTTTGTGTGGGCATATCAGGGGGATGGGGATCTTGCGTCGATCGGAACCGCTGAGATTATACATGCGGCAGCCAGAGGCGAGAAAATATCGGTCATCTTCATCAATAACACGACTTACGGCATGACAGGCGGGCAGATGGCGCCGACCACCCTTGTAGGGCAGAGGGCCTCAACTTGCCCGGCGGGGCGCGATCCGGACAAAACCGGTTATCCGCTTCGTATCTGCGAGATGCTGGCGACTTTGGACGGCCCATCGTATCTGGCTCGCGTCACTCCCACTTCTCCCGCTGGCCTGGTGAAAACCAAAGGCTCCATCACGCGCGCATTCCAAAACCAGCTTGACGGCATAAGCTTCTCGCTCGTGGAGGTGCTGTCGAATTGCCCGACACATTGGCGGATGACCCCGATCGAGAGCTTCAAATGGATTGATGAGAATATGGTCCCGGTTTACCCGCTGGGCGTATTTGTGGACAGGTAGACAGGAGGACTATATGCTCAAGCGCCAGGAAGTCATAATAGCGGGAATGGGCGGCCAGGGAATAATGGTCATTGGCCAGCTTCTTGCGCATGCTGCGGTAATGGAAGGAAGCAGCGTCGTGTGGTTTCCTACTTACGGGCCTGAAACCAGGGGCGGATTTGCGGAATGCACAGTTATCGTCGCCTCAGAGGAAATCGGCTCCCCGGTTACCTCCACCCCTGATGTTCTCATCGCAATGACCCAGCCCCTGCTGGACAAATTCGCACCGACAGTCAAACCCGGCGGGACGATATTTGTAAACACATCCCTAGCCGAGCCTCCGACGAATTGCCCGAACTGTAAAATCGTCGGAATCGCAGCCAACGACGTCGCGACGGAACTTGGCAACGTTAAAGCAGCCAATATGGTTATGCTGGGAGCTTATGTCGGGATGCTGAAGCCGGTGAAGCTAGAATCACTGAAAGCTTCAATGGAAGAGGTGCTGCCGGAGCACAATCGACGATTTATCCCGGCCAACAATGCCGCGCTGGAAAAAGGCGCGACGCTGGTTGGTGTCTGAGATAATCAGGCGCGATTTTTTTGGCTAAAAACTCGCGCCGGGTGTACGAATGCCCGGCGCGAGTTGTCATTTCTTTATTCTGTGCCGGATTGTTTCATGTTCTCGAACATACCTTTGAGGGATTCTACGATATCTATGGGCATTGGGAAAACAATCGTGGTGTTGCCCTCGGTGCCTATCTCACGCAGAGTCTGCAGATACCTGAGCTGCATAGCGTGTGGGTTCGTGCTTATCACGTTTGCTGCATCCGTCAACCTCTGCGCCGCCTGGAACTCGCCTTCTGCGTTGATTATTTTTGCTCGGCGCTCTCTCTCCGTCTCCGCTTGATTAGCCATCGCCCGCTTCATCGAATCCGGCAGAGTAACGTCTCTCACCTCAACCGCAGTTACCTTGATCCCCCACGGTTCGGTGACCTCATCGATAATTGTCTGTAGGCTGAGATTGATCTTCTCCCGCTCCGAGAGAAGCTGATCCAGCTCGGATTGTCCGATAACGCTGCGCAGGCTGGTCTGCGCCTGCAATGAGGTCGCACGCACCCAGTTTTCAACTTTAGTGACAGCGAATTCCGCATTAACAACTTGAAAAAAGACAACAGCATCGACCATCGCAGAGACGTTATCCTTGGTGATAATTTCTTGCTTCGGCACATCCATAGTGACTACGCGGGTGTCGATAATCAAGATTTTGTCTATAATCGGCCACACAAGCCGAATTCCAGGCATCTTGATATGGTCGAACCGACCAAACCGAAGCAGCACGCCGCGCTCCCACTCTCGGATCACCCTCACCGAGTTACCTATGACGATTAGAGCAAATACTACGACCACTATTACAACAAGATAATTTTCCATAACTGCCTCCACATTAAATCCTCTGAAGCTTTACCCTTGTTCGCGTTTTTTGACTGTAAGTTTCAGGCCATCCATTTGGGTGACCAGCACTTCTTCGCCTTTGTTTATCGCCCCTGATTCACTGACGGCCGACCACAACGCACCATCGACAAATATACTTCCTGCAGGGTCTATATCCGTCCGAGCCTGGCCGATATGGCCGACCACACCCTCGCGCCCGGCTATATAGGGTCTCCTCAGCGCCCTCAGCCCAAGCGCTACTATGAACACGAAAAAACCACCTGTCAGCAAAGCCACCAACGCAAGTATCCACAGTGAAATCATAGGCCCGCGCGGTGAGCTAAAGAGCATCATCAATCCAAAAAACAGGCTAATCACTCCTCCAACCGATAAAACGCCGTGGCTGGGCGCATAGACGTCGGCGATAAACAATGCAATAGCCAACGCGATAAACGCGAATCCGGCGACGTTGACCGGCAGTACGCTGAATGAATACAAGAGCAAGATGACCGAGATTCCCCCGACAACCCCCGGCAGAATCGCCCCGGGGTTGGAAAGCTCAAATATGATACCATAAGTCGCCATCAATAGCAGAATGAGAGCCACCATCGGGTCGCTGAGGTAATGCAGGAATGTATTCCAAGCTCCCATCGGTTTGTCAACAAAAGGCGCCTTGGCCGTATGCAGCGTAACGCTCGATTCCGTCGACATTTTGACGATTCTACCATCGATTTTGCGCATCAAATCCCGGTCATTGTTCGCAATCAAATCCACTACATTGAGCTTCACTGCTTCCTCTGCATTGATGTTGGCGGCCTCGCGGACTCCTTTTTCCGCCCAATCGGCATTGCGTCCCCGTTTGCTGGCGATGCCTCTTGCTTCGGAGACAGCGTCGTTGAGGACTTTTCGCTGCATCGTCTTGGACGATTTTTGCTCCTCGCCGGAAGGCCCTATCGCTACTGGCGACAGCGACCCGATACGACTATGCGGGGCCATCGCGGCTATATTGGCCGCCATTGTGATATATCCACCCGCTGAGGCGGCCCTGGCATTCTCCGGAGAGACATAGACTATGATGGGAATAGTGGATGCGTAAAACGCTTCAATTATTTTCTCCATGGACGACATCAACCCGCCGGGCGTGTTAATCGTAATGAGCACAGCTTGTGCGGCGGCATCCTCAGCGGTTTTAATGCCGTGGGAGATGTAGTGTGCCATAGCCGGGTCGATTTGGCCATCGATATGCAAAACGAAAATAGGGGCCACCGCTGCCTGGCAGCAGGCTGAAAAAAGAATGACAATTGCCGCCGAGAGTATCAAACTACGCATCATATATCCATCCATCCTGCGAATATACTAGCATAATTCCCTGCAATATGCACCAAATCCTCTCGGGAAGTACGCAAAACCCTTTACAAGCGAACCGGCAGGAGTTATAATACTACCTGCATCTGGGCGGTTAGATCAGGGGGAGATCGCTTCGTTGACACCGAAGAGGCCATTGGTTCAAATCCAATACCGCCCACCAAACCCCATTTTGGAAATGGCCTCCGGCAAGGTTTAATCACAAGCCCTCAGACCATCACACCGTCTCTGAAGCTCTCAGCCTGCGCAGACATTCGCCCATAAAGGCAACAATCAATATCCCGACAGCAAGATCTGCTACATCGCTCCATTTGCGCTGGAATCCGCCCATAGTGATTAGCAGAGTCGTAGCGGCTGCGGGTGCGTGAGCCGCTTTCAACAGAATTTGGCCGGCTAAAGTCAGGGTCACCGCTATCACAGACGCCCACATTCGTCCGACGGTGACCCTATGAATGACAAAAACCGAATCGGCTCCATTTAAGCCGAGCATTATAACGGCGAGATACCCGGCGATGATCCCCACCAAGTGCCCTATCAACGTATTGTAGAGCCTAGACATGGGCAGCGTCGGAGCCTCGGCCTGCAGAAAAGCGGTCGGGCCGAGGCTGGGAAATAGCCACACTCTCCCTGTGACAAGCGCCATTAATCCGGGAATCAACATCAGTATCCCCGATACCAGCGGAGCCCAGATCACATTGGGCAGGCGTCTCACGCCGCGACTTTTGAGCGCTCTATATAGTCCTTGAGCACCACCGCAGCGTTGTGCTCTTCGTCATGCGCGGAGTAGATAAAAGTGACATTGCCCTGCTCCACCAATTCTCTGAGCTGCTCGATCGGCTCCGGGTTGTGTTCCAGTTCCTCCCAATAGCGCCTGCGGAACTCCTCCCATTTTTCAGGATCATGCCCAAACCACGTCCGCAATTCGGGGCTGGGAGCCACATCTTTTAGCCATAGCTTGAGAGCCGCCCGCTCTTTGCTGATCCCACGCGGCCACAAACGCTCGACCAAGACTCGCGCCCCATCGGACGGATCTGCGGGTTCGTATACGCGCTGCAGTCTAATCATCATCAACTCTCCTCATACATTGCGATTAAATCCTCGGTCTCCTCCTCCGGCTGCAGCCGACCATATCTGTTTCTTTCAAACCACATCCGCACGGCAAGGTAGACCACAGGCAGTATACCCGCGACAATGAATATAACATCCCCCGGCAGCCGCAGCCACTCGAATACACGAATCGGGGTCTGATCGAAGAAAGCGGGCTGGCGTGCGTGCCAATAACCATGCCGGAAACTATCGAGGAGTTGATATGTCCCCACCGGCACCAAATTGACAAACACCATCCACGCCAAGCCGATATTCAGCCCCCAAAACGAGGTTTTCATCGCAAGCTCGCTTTTCCGATCCGGCGGGATAAAATATCTGGCAACAAAAACTAAAAAGCCTATTGCCAGCATTCCGTATACACCCATCAACGCTGCGTGGGCATGGTTGGCAGTGAACTGGGTGCCGATCTCGTAATAGCTGACTATGGGCAGGTTGATCAAAAAGCCGAATATCCCGGCGCCTAAAAAGTTCCAAAAGCCGACAGCGATGAGGAACATAACCGCCCATTTATGCGGAAACTGCATAGCGGGAGTGCACATCGCACATTCTTCCTGTCTGTAACTGCCGAGTTGAATGAAACGCCAGGCTTCGTAGGTGAGCAAAAGAAGAGGAATAACCTCCATCGCCGAGAAAAACGCGCCTAAAGCCATGTGTACCGCCGGCGCTCCGCTAAAGTAGAGGTGGTGCATAGTGCCCACCACTCCGCCGATCGAGTAGAGAATTATATCGATATAGACTACCAGGGTTGCCGTCCTCGGCCTGACCACGCCAATCAGAACGAACATATATGCGACCATTATTGTTGTAAAAAGCTCTAGAAAGTCCTCCACCCAAAGGTGAACAACCCAGAATCTCCAGAAGTCTACAACGACGAAGTCGCTCATCTTACCGTAGACCATCCCCACAGAATAAAACACAGGTATAGAGATTGCGCTGAACAAAAACAAGTATGGGAGATTGGCGGGGTGTTCGTTGCGCAGCGTTTGGCGCAGCCCGCGGATCAAAATTATGACCCAAATTACCATCCCAACAGTAAGCAGAGCCTGCCATAGTCTGCCTAAATCGAGATACTCCCAGCCCTGCGCGCCGACTAACCACCACGGCCCATCCAGTGCAAGCCAGTTTTTCAGTGAGGCGGCCTCGCCGATCAGACTACCAACCACCACAATCACTACTGCGGCGAACAGGCCAATTGCGAGCTTGTCCTGATGCTTAGGCTCGCGCCGGGCGATTAGAGCCGCCAGGAAAATACCCATTGCAAGAAATGCAGAGCTGACGAAAAATATAGCCAGTTGCACGTGCCACATTCGGGAGAGATTATATGGAAGAAGCTCCGACAGGTTTAGTCCATAAAAGCCCTGCGGTTCGGCATGGTAGTGTGCGTTGACTCCCCCCAACAATCCCTGCGCCAGAAACAGCCCGCTTACCACAAGAAAATACCACGCCGTTGCTCTTTGAGACGGTGTGAGTTTAACGTCCTCAGGCGGCCGGAAACGAGCCACTGCATCTGGGGTCTGCTCATCATAGCGCTCCCAGCCCAGATCGTGATACTTACCGAAAGCAAACAACACTATGCCAACCCCACCCAGTAGCGCGATGAGGCTGTAGACGCTCCATACAAACGCTTCAGCGGTGGGTACGTTGCCCACCAGGTTTTCGCCCGGCCAGTTGTTGGTGTAGGAATAGTCTTTTCCCGGCCGGTTAGCCGCCGACAACCACGCAGCCCATGAGAAATAGGCGTTGAGCTTATCAAGATCACCTCCCTGAATGACCGGCCTTTGCAGACCTTTCTGGTTTTTGCTGAAGTATTTCTCCCAGTAACCCCGCATATGCTCCAGACCGTGTGCCTGACCGGGGGTATATACGAGTGTATTTGTGGCAGGATCGTAGAGATTTGCCTTGAATTCTTTGCGCACCCGCGCCCCGGCAACCGGCTGCGATTCGCCTTGTTGTTCATAAAAGCGGGTTGCTGCCATTGCGGACCTGTGTAGATATTCGGCGGTGAAATCAGGCCCCAGATAAGCGCCATGCCCGAATAGTGTCCCGAATTGCATAAGCCCGTGCTTTTGGAACAAGTGCTGGCCCGTCATGACATCCTTTTTTGTGAACAGCACTTTACCTTGGTCGTCGACTACCTTCGCCGGGATAGGCGGCTTCGCGGTGTAGATGGAAGCAGCTAAAATGCCCAGCACTGCAAATCCGACTATGAAGGTCAATATAGCGACTTGCACCCAAATTTTGGATACCATCATGGGCTTTCTCGTGTTATCCTGCATCTTCCCCTCCAATAATGATGAGCTGATTTTACATCATACCCATTTGCCCGGCAAATATACATGTTTGAAAGAGAAACTTACGGGGCTTATGCTCTATGAGAAAGTTACCCCCTCACCCTAACCCTCTCCCCCAGGAGAGGGGACATGTGTGCTAACCTTCGCCCCGTGAGAGGGAAGCGGTGCAGCAAAACAGTTAAAGATCGCCGGCTCGACAATGACACAGCACACATTTATTATTCGTACGCTGTCCTGGAGAAACTCACGGTTTGTTGTGTGTCGCTGGCGGGAATATCGCGTTAGGCAAGCATGTATAAGGAGGATGATAATGCGTGCAGCAATATACGATCCCGAATCGATTGGTCGGGTCGGTTTCAGCGATGATATAGCTATCCCAGATACCCAGCCACACGAAGCTCTGGTAAAAGTTCTGTTTACTGGGGTCACCCCAACCGAAGAACTGTATTCTCAATCCCAAGGGCCACTAAAGCAGCTGGGTTGCGATGTGGTTGGAATTGTTGAACGCGAAGCGGCAGACGGCTCCGGGCCAGCAAAAGGCAGCCGCGTGTTGGGCAGGGTGAAGACGGGAGCGTGGGCCGAATATGTGGCGGTTCCAGTAAATTCGTTGGCGGAGCTTGACGAAGCAGTCTCATTTGAGCAGGCGATCGCACTTCCGACGTCGGCTCTGACGGCGCTATATCTTTTGGAGTGCGCTCCAGTACTGGGCAGAAAAGTGCTTATCACAGCAGCTAACGGCGCAGTCGGGCATTTCTGCTGCCAGATTGGCAGGCTGATGGACGCGTATGTGGTCGGGCAGGTTCGCCGAGAGCAGCACATTGATTTGGTCAGCGAAGCCGGAGCAAATCGGGTTGTTGTGAGTGAAGACGCGTCGGCGGCCTATGAGTTTGGGCCATATAAATTGATCGCAGAGGCGGTCGGTGGTCGAGTCTTGGGCAACTGCATTTCCGGCATGATCGACGTCGATGGTGTATGCGCATCATACGGAGGGCTGGCAAAAGAGGATACCGTGTTCAACGTATGGGCTTTCATCCCACAGATGCGGGCCAATGTCTATGCTTTCATTATCAGCAACGAATTTGATCGCAAGCCGGCCTGCGAAGGGCTTGCGAGGCTGGTGAAGCTGGTAACAGATAGACGATTGACGATTCGTATTGGCGCAGTGGAGGGAATCGACAGAATCGGCCACGTTATCGAAGAGCTTTCACACGGCGGAATAGCAGGGAAAGCTGTTATCCGAATGTGGGGTTAGAATACCTCTGGCCGTAGTGCGCCAGAAGCCGGATGCAACAGACGCCTACGCGCGATATTTACCGCTGGGCTTGCTTTGAGGGCAACTATCTCAACGCGCTTGTAGCAGTTATACCGCCTTGCGTGGTAGAATTGAGTATTCCACCGCAGAGGCTGGTATGTTGACTCATAGACCTACAACATTCTTGGCAGTTCTGCTGCTGGCCTCTATTTTTGCCAGGGTGCCGGTTTTTGGCGGGACCCTTGACAAAGCTCGCATTCTCGAGGAGTTAGTTTCGACACCGGCTAAAGCATCTGCGCAGGCCAAATCCAACCCAACGGATATGAAAGAACTCACTTTGGACTTGATAACATATCGCTGGGCCGTTGAAGCCTATGACGTGCCTAATGATTTTGAAAATGCAGATGCCATAATATCCGCTGCCGCCTCTTCGTTGTCGGACTCATTCATTAATTGGGCGAGAGAAGCCTTTTCAAATGGTCACAACTCGGGGGTATCAGCGATTCCGGCAGCCGATACGAGGGCATCGGAACTGGCAGAGATGAAAAGGCAGCTTGGGATGGCGCTGGATTATCGAGATGCCTCCCCGCTGCAATCCGTCAACGCCCTTACAAGTGCGCTGGCTACAACTCGCGAACTTCACCTGGATTTGACCGAAGCCCTGGTAAGTGTCATTTTGGGACGACAGTACCATTACGACATGTCCCGATACCGCCTCGCCGAAGAATGCTACAGCCGTGCCGGTCTGATATTTTCGGCATATAATTGCCTCGAAGCTGCCGCGGTTGTCTACGATGATTACGGTAAACTAGGCACTGAGATGAGCCGATCTTTGGTCGCGGCGCAATACTATACCCTGGCAGCGCGCCAGTGGTCGCAGTTGGCAAAACAAAAGCCCGGCGAGAGCAGATACAGACTCATGGCGGGTCGCGAGTATATTCGCGCAGGCCAAGCGCAAAGCGCATCAGGTGACAGTGAAAAAGCCCTAGAGTTGGTCAATGCGGGCCTCGATAAGCTGCGTGAGGCGGCGGCGATGACCAAATCATACGACGAGCTTATAAAAAACCTCATTACTGTGTCTGACATCTACCGCAGCCAGAACAACCTGCCCAAGGCAATTGAACTACTTCGCGCAGCGGTTCGCGCAGGCGAATACAGCGAAGATTCACTGCTTGTCGCGCAAGTGTATGATCATCTCAGTTCGGCCTATAACGCGACAAATTTAGCCGTTAACGCCATGCAAGAATCAGCCAGACGCGACAAGGTCCTGACTGAGGCTTCTGCTGCCGGTGAGTCGGCTTTGGTTAAATTGCAGACGGACACCAAATTGTTAAAAGAGCAGCAAGAGAAGCTCTACACGGCAGCGGAACGGGGCGCCGCCGCCATGATGCAGTTGAACAAACCAACTCAGTCGTGCGAATTACTGCAAAAGTTGCTCGTCGTTTACCGGCAGTCTTCGCTGGTGGATAATCAGATTCGCGTTATGAGGACACTGGCTAAAACCTTTAACGAACAACAAAAATCAGCCGAAGCCCTTGCGCAGCGAATGGAGGCGGCCACCCTGGCCCTCAAGACCAACAAAAAAGTGCTCGCCGCTGAGATTATGCGGGAGATGGTGCAGTCATTCATAGACGTCGGCGATCTGGACAACGCGTTAGATATGCTGGCTGAATTCTGGAGCATAATGGAGCAATCGGGAAATGTTCGGGGCGCAGCCGATATCCTTGAAGGCAGAGGAACTCTGCTTGCCAGCCACGGTCGTTATGAACCTGCTATTCAGGACTTTGAGAAGGCCTTATCGAGATATTCTGCACAAATCGGCGATCCTTGGGCGGCTGCTGGGGTCTCACTGAAGCTCGCCTCCGCGCTGGGATCGTTGGACAGGCCGGCTGAGGCGGCTGCGGTGTTGGAAAAGGATCTTAAGGAGATTGAGACGCGCTACTCGGACGAAAACGTCGATCCCAACACCAGCCCCGAACGCGCTCGACTGATGATGGGACTATATCAGGAACTTGTCACGGCCTACATTCGAGATAACAACGAAGAGGCCGCGAAGGGGCTTATGTCGAAGGCCAGGCACTATTCGTGGGTGAGCGAGCTACTTGGGAGACTCAAGAATTCAACGGCAGCCGAGGTCGCCCAATTCGCAAAGAGCGTCGACATTATGGGTGGAGACGATGGCGAGAGCGACGAAGATCTCAGACCCTCAACGATTTTGTCCGACAACTGGCCGGATTTTTCATCGCGGTGTGCGACGCTGCGAGAACGCCATCCGGCACAATACAATGCGCTGCCGATCAACCCTCTCTTTGAGCTTTATAAAGCGCGTAACAGCCTGCCGAAAAAGGCGTTGATCGTCGAATATTTGCTGACAAACTATGCGGCGTATGCCTTCGTTTGTACTAATACCAAAGCTTCTGTGTGGGAGCTTGGGGTTTCAGGCAAACGGCTGATTTCGCTCACTTCTAAGCTGAAGGATCGCATCAAAGCCTGCGAGCAAAGCCTGAGTGCGGGGGTGCCTCTGCCGCCGATTAACGATTGGCGCGAACCGGCGTTCTTGGAGTTCCGAGAGCCTCTGGCAGAGCTATACAAAGCGCTAATCGAACCAATATCGAAAGAGTTTGGCTCAAGCCAGACGTTGATGTTTGCGTTGCCCGATGAGCTGAAAGGCGTGCCGATCCACGCGCTGATATCCAACGAGCACAGTGTGCCGCGATTTATGGTGCAGGATCATCAAATAGGGTACCTGGCTGAGGGCATGCTGAACGATTTGATCAGCCGGGACAGCAGGCCAATCGAGCAGAACTCCGATAGGCTGGCTGTATTTGGTGATCCAGCCGGGGACCTGCCCGGCGCCCGAAAAGAAGCCAATATGTTGGGCAAGCTCTACTTCAACAGCAGCGTTTATGTGGGCCAGCGCGCAACCGTCGCCAATTTTATCAAAGAATGCGACAAAGCCAGCATTCTTCACCTTGCAATACATTATAACATCGACCCCAATCCGTCAAAGTTTGTGCTGAACTTCTCAAGTGAAGCCGGATCCTCTGGTGCGCTGACGATGCAGGAATTGTCGAAGATATCGAACCCTCATCTGCAATTGGTAGCCCTATCGGCTTGTGACTCAGCAGCGTCCGCTGATCCGCTGGAATCCGGGCCGTCTCGTGCCGCTGAGGTATTCTCTCTTGTTGGCGCGAAATCGGTTCTGGGCGGGATATGGAAAGTCGCTGATTCTTCGGCAACGCTGTTGATAGGTGATTTCTACAGGGCTTTGGTCCGAGGCAACACCAGAACAGGCTCGTTGCAGGCCGCTCAGATCAAGATGATCGACGAAAAGACCTACGCTCACCCGTTTTACTGGTCGTGCTTTGCTATGTATGGCAGCCCGTGGTAGCCGTAAAAGAAGGGCGGTCGCCGTGGGATTTTTGTGCGAAGTTGACTAACATTTGGGAGAGATTGCAAGAGAACCACGCTACCCCGTGAGTCGGCGACCGCAGACGGTGCGAACTGCGTTTAGAAAGCACCAATCTTTTTTAATGATACAACATATTTATACAATATGCAAGTATGCTTTTGTCTATTCGCTTATAGGTCTATAGTATTATATGCAGCTAGACTTCCATGATAATCGGCACAACCATTGGCCTGCAATGTGTGTGTTCATAAACATACTTTGCAAGTACCTTTCGGCAGGCCGCTTTCAGATCGTCAAGGTCCTCAAGCGCATCGTCGTCGATGTATTGCTGCAACACCCCTTCGATTAGAAACGTGGCGCCCTCAAGAATCTGCTCAGCGCGGTCTGCTTCCACAAACCCACGCGAAAACACATCCGGCCCGGAAACAACCTGCTTCGAGGACGAATCGATGCCAATGACGGCGATTATAAAGCCATCCCGCGCAAGGTGGCGTCGGTCGCGTAACACCAGATCCTCTACATCCCCTACCCCCAGACCATCAACCATCACACTCCCCGCGGTAACCCGCTCTATAAGTTCCGCGAAATCAGAAGTTATCTCGAGCACGTCGCCGATGCTCATATAAAATACACTTTCCGGATCGTAGCCTTGGGCTGTTACGAGTTCCACAAATTTATGATAATGTCGTTCTTCGCCGTGAACAGGGATCATATACTTCGGCCTGAGGAGATTCAGCATCATCCTGATATCTTCCTGGTTGCCGTGGCCCGACGAATGAACCGGGGTTTCCGGCTCATATAACACCGTAGCTCCCTGCTTGAACAGACGATTGATCGTGCGCAATACGAGATCCTCGTTGCCGGGGATGGGAGTGGCGCTGATTATGACGATGTCGCCAGGCTCTATTTTTATGTGCTTGTGCTCATCCATCGCCATGCGGGAAAGCGC